>NZ_JBFAHB010000041.1:0-80718 GCF_040653975.1 Kribbella sp. NPDC050820 | reverse complement strand
GCCCCCCCGGGGGGGGGTTTTACCCGGGGTGGCCACCATCGTTGCGGGGGGCGCCCCACCACACAGGTAGAGTCGTCCACATGGGGAACGCCGGGTGAAGAACTACGAGTTGGTGCTGCATCGGGTCGAGGCCGAGCTGGCGGCGGGACGGCTGCGGATCGGCGAGCGGCTGCCCGGTGAGCGGGTGCTGGCCGAGCAGCTGGGGATCAGCCGGCCGTCGGTGCGCGAGGCGGTCCGGGTGCTGGAGGCGATGGGGGTGGTCCGGACGGCGACCGGGTCCGGGCCGGAGGCCGGTGCGGTGATCGTGGCGGAGCCGGTGTCGCCGCTGACCGCCGTACTGCGGTTGCACCTGGCAACCAATCACCTGCCGATGGCCGACGTGGTCCAGACCCGCATCCTGCTGGAGTCGTGGGCCGCCCGGGAGGCCGCTGGGCGGCAGGCCGCGGCCGGAGAGCTCAAGCTCGCCGAGGATTTGCTCGATCAGATGGACACCGAGGGCCTGTCGCCGGAGGAGTTTCACCTGCTCGACGCCGAGTTCCACGTGGCGTTGTCAGGGCTGGCGGGGAACGTGCTGATCGCGGCCGTGATGGCCTCGTTGCGGTCGGCGATCCACGGGTACGTGCTGGCCGCCGTACCCAATCTGCCGGACTGGGAGGCGACCGCGGTCGGGCTGCGGGCCGAGCACCGGGCGATCCTGAAGGCAATCCGGGCCGGTGAGCAGGGCGCCGCCGCCGACCTGGTCACGGCCCACATCAAGAACTTCTACGAAGCCGCCGCCCTAGCACCGTTCGGCGGCGGAGAGAGCCGTACGGCGCAGGCCGGCGATGACGGTGGCGCCGACGACGAGGTGCAGTGAGGCGAGGCCGAGCTTCGCGCCGACGCCGATGCCGCTGGACAGCGGGCTGCCGAGCGAGGTGAGGCAGGCGATCACCGCAACGACGGTCCAGACCTTGCGGGCGTTGAGCGTACGGCGTTCCAGGATCGCCAGCAGACCCCAGCCGGCGAAGGCCATCGCGGCCGAGGCGAAGAAGACCGAGCCGGCGCCGACCTGGATCCGAGAGCCCTGCTGAGCCTCGAGCTCGATCCCGGCGACCGGCGCCAGCAGCGCCCACACGGTGAGGGCGGCGACGACGGTGCTGCCGACGACGGCCAGCCGGCTGCGGCCTTCGACCCGGACGGGGGCGATTGTCGAGGTGGTCGACATGGTGGTTACCTCCCAGATGCGGTTGTTGTGGGCACCAAGGTGGTCGAGGGCCGCGTCCGGCGGCATCGGTCGCGAGGCTGGACCACCTCCACCCGAAGTGATCCAGGCATCGACTTTGGTCGGTGGTTGCCGGCCGCGGCCGCCGCCTAGTCTCAGCGGCGTGGAGGAAACCATCGAGGACAGCTGTCCGCGGCCGCGGCGCAGTGTGTGGGCAGACGTCAGTGCGGTGAGCGTCATCGGGATCCTGGTCGGGATGACGATCGTCGGGCGGATGTCGGACCCGGCCGAGCGCAAGTGGCTCGTGCTCGACCTGGTCGTCGGGATCGTCGCGACCGGGCTGATCCTCGCCTTGAAACGCCGCCCGCTCGGGGGTGCGTACGTGCTGGCCGCGCTGGCCGCCCTCTCCCCTGCGGCGACGCCACCTTCGACCGTCGGCACGTTGACCGTGGCGCAGCGCCGTCCGTTGCGCACGGCCGTCCTCGTCGCCGTCGCCGGCATCGTGGGGCACCTGATTCAAGGACTCTGGCGGCCGATCGGCAACCTCCCCTTCGGCTGGTTCGCCGTCCTCGACGTCGCCGTCCACGCCGCGCTGCTCGGCTGGGGACAGTGGAACCAGGCCCGGCATCAGGTGCTCCAGTCGCTCCGGGAGCGGGCACGCAAGGCCGAGGCCGAGCAGGGTCGCCGGGTCGCCGAGGCGCGGGCCCTCGAACGGACCAGGATGGCGCGTGAGATGCACGACGTACTCGCGCATCGGCTCTCACTGCTCGCGACGTACGCCGGTGCGCTCGAGTACCGGCCGGATTCGTCACCGGAGAAGCTGGCCAAGGCGGCCGGGGTGATTCGGACCGGGGTGCACCAGGCGCTCGACGAGTTGCGCGAGGTGATCAACGTGCTGCGGGACGAGGAGGTGTACGAAGGGCGGCCGCAGCCGACGTTCCAGGACCTCACGGCACTGGTCGCGGAGTCTCGGGAAGCGGGTACGACGATCGCGTACGACGAGCACGTCGCCGACGCCACGACGTTGCCCCCGGCAACCGGACGGACTGCTTACCGGATCGTGCAGGAAGGACTCACGAACGCCCGCAAGCACGCGGCCGGGCACCC
Organism: Kribbella sp. NPDC050820; assembly: GCF_040653975.1. Taxonomy (NCBI): domain Bacteria; kingdom Bacillati; phylum Actinomycetota; class Actinomycetes; order Propionibacteriales; family Kribbellaceae; genus Kribbella; species Kribbella sp. NPDC050820. The sequence continues at coordinate 78,410 of NZ_JBFAHB010000041.1, read as the reverse complement.
GGTGACGCTCACTGTGACCGGTCAGCCGGGTGACGGGTTGCAGATCGCGCTGAGCAACCCCGGGTCGAACGGCGTCGCACTCACGCCTGGTAGTGGCACCGGCCTGGTCGGGCTGACCGAGCGCGTCCAGCTCGCGGGCGGCACGCTGGACCACAGCCGACTCCCCGATGGCGGCTTCCGGCTCGAGGCCTCGCTACCGTGGCCGCTATGAGCATTCGTGTCTTGGTGGTGGACGACGATGCGCTGGTCCGCGCGAGCTTGGAGATGATGCTCGACGGGGCGCACGGGATCGCGGTCGTCGCCCAGGCCGCGGACGGTGACGAGGTCCCGGCCGCGGTGGACGCCCACTTTCCGGACGTCGTGCTGATGGATCTGCGGATGCCGCGGGTCGACGGGATCGTCGCGACCCGGCGGGTGCGGGCGCGCACGAATCCGCCGGAGGTCGTCGTACTGACCACCTTCGACACCGATGAGAACGTGCTGCACGCGCTGCGTGCCGGGGCGAGTGGGTTCCTGCTGAAGGACACGCCGCCGGCTCAGATCGTCGACGCCGTACGGCGGGTCGCCGCCGGGGACCCGATCCTGTCGCCGGGGATCACCCGGCGGCTGATGGACCGCGCCGCGACCCAGGCGGACGCGCACACGATCGCGCAGGACGCGCTCGAGCGCCTGTCACCGCGCGAGTACGACGTGGTGCTGGCGGTCGCTCAGGGCAAGTCGAACGCGCAGATCAGCTCCGAGCTGTACATGAGCGTGGCGACGGTGAAGGCGCACATCTCCCACATCCTCACCAAGCTGGAGCTCGGGAACCGGACCCAGATCGCGTTGCTCGCTCACGATGCGGGTTTGGCCTGAGAATGGCTTAGGTTGGGCGGCATGATTCGGGTGTTGCTGGCGGATGACCAGGCGTTGGTGCGGGCCGGGTTCCGGTCGCTGCTGAACGCCGAGGACGACATCACCGTGATCGGCGAGGTGTCGGACGGGGCCGAGGCGGTCGCGGTGGCGCGGGCGGAGAAGCCGGACGTCGTGCTGATGGACATCCGGATGCCCGGCACCGACGGCCTGGAGGCGACCCGGCAGATCGGCGCCGACGAGGCGCTGGCCGACGTCCACGTGGTGATCCTGACGACGTTCGACCTGGACGAGTACGTGTTCGAGGCGCTGCGGGTCGGGGCCAGTGGGTTCCTGGTGAAGGACACCGAGCCGGTCGAGCTGCTCCAGGCTGTGCGGGTGGTCGCGCGTGGTGACGCGCTCCTGTCCCCTGGGGTCACCCGGCGGCTGGTCGCGGAGTTCGCCACCCGGAGCCGGCAGCCGCACGCCAGCAAGGAGCTCGACGTCCTCACCGACCGCGAGAAGGAGATCGTCGCGCTGGTCGGCGAGGGTCTCTCGAACGACGAGATCGCCGAACGCCTGGTCCTCAGCCCAGCCACCGCCAAGACCCACGTCAGCCGGGCCATGATCAAGCTCGGCGTCCGCGACCGCGCCCAACTGGTAGTAGTCGCCTACCAAACCGGCCTCGTCCGCCCCGGCTGGCTCGGCTGACCGTCAAGGCTTGACCTTCGACCCACCTGAAGCCCGAGCCTGAGCCCATGAAGTTCCTGGAGCAGATCACCGCAGCCGTCGCGGCCGGCGACCGTGAGACCACCCGGACGCAGCTCAGCGCGCTGTGGGAGCAAGCGGCCGACGATTCGCAGTCCCGCTGCGTGATCGCACATTTCCTGGCCGATGTGCAGGACGAAACGGCGGATGAACTGGCCTGGGACCTCCGTGCGCTGGAGCTTGCGGAGGACGAGCACTGGTTGCCTTCGCTGCATCTGAGCCTCGCGGACGACTACCGCCGGTTGGGTGACACCAGCAGGGCTGGAGAGCACTTGAGTGCGGCTCGGGACCGGCTGGGGCTGTTGGGTGATGATGCGTACGGCGACGTGATCCGCGGTGGTGTGGACCATGTGGCGGCTGCGCTTGCCGCGGGGAGCACAGGTCGGCTGGAGACCAATCCGAGCAGCTGAGTACTCCACCGGGGGTAGCTGCGGTCACTCCCGTCAGCCGACGCGGCGGACCACCTCGGACCGGCAGTCTCGAGGGTATGGATGCACTAGTTGAGGTCAGTGGGCTGACGAAACGGTACGGCGACACCCTGGCTGTCGATGGGGTCGATCTGACTGTTCTTCCTGGCGAGGTCTACGGGTTCCTCGGGCCGAACGGCGCCGGGAAGACGACCACGTTACGGATTCTCACCGGGCTGATCGCGCCGACGAGTGGTGACGTGCGGGTGCTCGGCGGTGCACCGGGGCAGCCCGACGTCCTCGGACGGACCGGATCGATGATCGAGTCGCCGGCGTTCTACCCGTACCTGTCCGGACTGGACAACCTGCGGCTGCTGGCCGAGTACGCTGCGGTGCCACGCCGGAAGATCGACGAGGTGCTGGAGCTCGTCGACCTGACCGACCGGGCCCGGGATCGCTTCTCGACGTACTCCCTGGGGATGAAGCAACGCCTCGGCGTCGCCGCGGCGCTGTTGAAGGATCCCGAGCTGGTGATCCTGGACGAGCCGACCAACGGGCTCGACCCCGCCGGGATGCGGGACATGCGCCGGCTGATCCGCGAGCTCGGCTCCGGCGGCCGGACCGTGCTGCTGTCGAGCCACCTGCTCGGCGAGGTGCAGCAGATCTGCGACCGGGTCGGGATCATCAACTCCGGCCGGATGGTTGCCGAGCACAACGTCGAGGAGCTGCGCGGCGAGCAGGAACTCGTCATCCGCGCCAGCCCACGAGACCAGGCGCAGTCGGTCCTGGCCGGCTTCGGCACCGTGCACCAGTACGACGACACGCTCCGGGTGCAGGTGGATCCGCAGCGCGCGGCCGAGGTGAACCGGGTGCTCGTGGAGGCCGGCATCGAGGTGTCCGAGCTGCGCAGCACCGAACGCGCTCTCGAGGACGTGTTCTTCGAGCTCACGACGGAGGAGAAGGCCGATGTTGGGTAGCTACCGCGCGGAACTGCTGAAGCTCCGCAAGCGTTCGGCGGTCTGGGTGCTGTTCGGCGCCGGACTCGTACTGAGCCTGATCTTCGGCTACCTACTGCCCTACCTGGGCTACGCGACCGGAGACGAGAATCCGCAGACCGACGGGGTGCCGCGCAGCGAGATCCTGCGCGGGATGCTGCCGGAACGGATCATGGACAACACCATCGGCGGCTACCCGATCTTCGCCGGCGCGCTCGCGCTGGTGCTCGGCGCGATCGTGGTCGGCGGCGAGTACGCCTGGGGCACGCTGAAGACGATCCTCACTCAGCGCCCGGGCCGCGGCGCCGTACTGGTCTCGCAATTCCTCGCGCTGGCGACCATGATCGCGATCTGGGTGCTCGGCATCTTCGCCGCCTGCGCACTGTGCAGCATCGGGATCGCGGCCGCGGAGAACGGCTCGACGGACTGGCCTGCTGCGACGGCAATCCTCGAAGGACTTGCCGGTGGCTGGCTGGTGCTGATGATGTGGTGCCTCGCCGGCGCCGTCCTGGCCGTTGCCTTCCGCAACGTTGCGCTGCCGATCGGGCTCGGTGTGGTCTGGATCCTCGGCATCGAGACGTTGCTGGCCGGCGTCGTGAGCAGCCTGCTCCCGAGCCTGGACTGGCTCGCCAACGCGCTGCCCGGCAGCAACGCCGGCTCACTCGTGTTCAGCGTGACGGGGATGGCGGCCGCCGACGCACCGCCTGGGGTGCGCGATGCGGTCGGCGGCGGACGTGCCCTGCTGACCCTGCTGGCCTACTGCACGGTCTTCGCCGTACTGGCCGCCTGGACGACCCGCCGCCGCGACGTCACCTGATCCCGGCGTGCACCAGCGCGAGCTCGCAGAACATCGCGTTCGCCCAGGAGAACCACTCGCGGGTGTACTGCGACGGGTCGTCGACGTCGAACCCCTCGTGCATCTGGCCGGTGCCGCCGGTCGTGTCCCGGAGGAGCTCCAGCAGCCGCTGGCGCTCCTCCGCCGACGTGCTGGAGATTCCCTGCACGGCCAGCGCGATGTGCCAGATGTAGTTCGGCGGGGTGTGCGGGCTGCCGATGCCGGCCGCGTGTGTGCCGCTGTAGTAGTACGGGTTCTCCGGGCTGAGCAGGAGCTTGCGGGTGGCGAGGTACGTCGGGTCGTCGGCGGCGGCGTAACCGGTCAGCGGGATCGACAGCAGGCTCGGCATGTTGGCGTCGTCCATCAGCAGCGACTCGCCCAGCCCGTCGACCTCGTAGGCGTAGACCCGGCCGTGCTCGGGGTGGTCGACCGTGCCGTGCTGCGCGATCCCGTCGTCGATGTCCGCCTTCAGCGCCTTGGCCCGGTCCGCCAGCGGCCCGTCGCGGAGCACCTCGGTCGCGATCTCCTCCAGGTAACCGAGAACCACCGACGCGAACATGTTGCCGGGCACGTTGAACCCGAGCTCGGTCGCGTCGTCACTCGGCCGGAACGCGCTCCACGACATCCCGGTCGGCCGGGTCAGCCGGCCGCGGCCCTCCCGGACCAGCGTGTCGGACGGCCGGTCGTCGTGCCGCTGGAACCGGTACGACGACCTGTTCTCGTGGTCCTGCTCGACCGTCCAGAGCTCGATGATCGCCTTGGCCGCGGCGGTGAACCGCTGGTCGATCACGTCGGCCCGGCCGGTGGCCCGCCAGAGCCGGTAGGCCAGCTCGAGCGGGAAGCACAGCGAGTCGATCTCGTACTTGCGCTCCCAGACCCACGGCGACATCTCGGTCTCGTCGGTCGTGTGCCCGGCCCCGTTCGCCTCCTTGTTGAAGGCGTTCGCGTACGGGTCCAGGACGACGTACTCGAGTTGCCGGTGCAGGACACCGATCAGCACGTCCTGCAGCCCCGGGTCGTCCGCGCACAGCAGCAGGTACGGCCGGAGCTGGGCCGCCGAGTCACGCAACCACATCGCCGGGATGTCACCGGTCAGCACGAACGTCGTCCCGTCCGCCAGCCGCTCCGCCACCGCCGCCAGGTTCTCCGCCATCGACCGCCGGAACATCTCCGCGATCACCCCGTCCCCGGTCGCCCGGCGAACCTCGGCGGTGGCGCGCTCCAGCACCTCGGCATCGATCATCAGATTGGTCGCGAGTAATCCCCGTCGTGCAAGACGGATAGGAACCGCGACTCCCTCCCTTCGGAGATCGGGGACTGTCGGTCCCGGCTGATTGGGTATGTGGCATGTCTCGGTTCCGGATGTACCCGACGGTCGCGCAGCAAGCAGCGCTGTTGCGGCATTGCAGCCACGCCCGGTACGTGTGGAACCTGGCGCTTGAGCAATGGTCGATGTGGACTCGAGACAAAGGCATGACGCCGAGCTTCGCTGGCCAGTGTCGGCAACTGACCGAGGCACGAGCCGCGTTCGGCTGGCTTCGGACCGGATCGCAGACTGTACAACAGCAAGCGCTGCGGGACTTCGACCAGGCCGTCAAGAATTTCTTCACTGGAACCCACCGGCGACCGACCTGGCGCAAAGCCGGGCGGCACGAAGGGTTCCGCATCGTTGGCCGCCAAGCCTCCCGCGTCATCAAGCTGAACCGGAAATGGGCCAAGGTCAACGTGCCCAAGGTCGGCTGGGTCCGGTTCCGGCTGTCCCGAGCCGCTCCCGACGCCAAGTCCTATCGGGTCACTCAAGACCGAGCCGGCCGGTGGCACCTCGCGTTCGCCGTCATCCCGACGCCCATCCCGGCCCCCGGAACCGGTGCGGTCGTCGGCGTGGACCGTGGCGTCACCGTCTCGGCCGCCCTGTCCACTGGTGAACTCCTGTCGTGCCCAGGACTGACCGAACGTGAGCAGGCACGACTGAAGCACCTGCAACGCCGTCTGGTCCGCGCGGGTCGCGGCTCCAACCGGCGCCGCCGGGTAAAGGCGGCAATCGCCAAGCTCCTGACTCGTGCCGCCGACCGGCGCAAGAACTGGATCGAGAAGACCAGCACAGACCTCGCCCGCCGCTTCGACCTCATCCGCCTCGAGGACCTGCGCATCGCCAAGATGACCCGGCGAACCAGGCCCAAACCCGACCCCGAACGACCCGGTGGGTTTCTGCCGAACCATCGCCGTGCCAAGGCCGGACTCAACCGGGGCATCCTCACCAGCGGCTGGGGACGGCTCGCTCAGCGCCTCGAGCACAAGGCGCCGGGACGTGTCGAGAGAGTCAATCCTGCGTACACGTCGCAGACCTGCAGCGTCTGCCGGCACTGCGCACCGGGAAACCGAGAGAGCCAATCGGTGTTCCGGTGCGTAGCCTGCGGGCATCAGGCGAACGCGGACGTGAACGCGGCAGTCAACATGGCGGCCGGACGGGCCGTGAGCGCACGCCGAGAGACGCCAGTACGGGTCGCGCCGAAGCGTGAACCTCAACTCGCTACCTCCGCGTAGTGGTTGGAATCCCCGCCACCCAAGACGGGGAGGACGTCAACTTTCAGCAACAAGCTCGCCGGGGAGCACGGAGGGGTTCGGGGAGAAGGTCTGGTCGAGGACGAGACTGGCGGCGCCGATGGCCCCGACGTCGGCGCCGAGGGCGGTGCCGGCGACCTCGAAGGGATGCACCGAGCGGACCAGGAAGCGTTCCTTCAGGGCGTCCTGGACGGCGTCGCCGAAGAACGGGGCGAGTTGTTCCCAGTGCGGGCCGCCGAAGACGACCCGGTCCAGGTCGAGCAGGTTCGCGATGTCCTCGACCACTTTCGCGACCCGCTCGGCGAGTGCGGCAACGATCTCACGCCCCACGCCGGGGCCTGCCGCGGCCACCGCGCAGAGCTCGGCGAACGCGGCGTCGACCGCCTGCCGGTCGTCAAGATCGATGCCTTGGGCAAGTACACCGGCCTGGGCCGCCTGCTGCACCAGGTACCGCGGCTGGCTGGTCTCGCCGACGCAGCCGCGCCGGCCGCAGTAGCAGAGCGGGCCGTCCGGGTCGACGATCACGTGGCCGATCTCGCCGACGTTACTCGACGAGCCGCGGACCACCTCGTCGCGGATCACCAGCCCGGCGCCGATCCCGGTGCCGAGGTAGAAGAACACGAAGCTGCCGGAGCCGCCGGCCCACTTCTCCGCCGACGCCGCGGCGGTCACATCCTTGTCCAGCAGGACCGGCAGCCCGGTCCGCTCGCGCAGCTCGTCCCGCAACGGCACGAGATGCCACGCGGCCAGATTCGGCGGCTCGACGACCACACCACGCTCGACGTCGATCGGTCCAGGCGCCGCGATCCCGACGCCGACCACCCGATCCCGCGGCGCACCCGCGGAGTCGATCACGTCCTCGATCGTCGCCGCGATCCGGTCGATCAGCACGGCGGGATCGTCGGCGTACGGCGTACCGACGCTGCGTCGCGCGACCACGTCACCGGTCAGGTCGAGCACTACGACGGTGACGACCGCCGGATCCAGGTGCACGCCGACGGCGTACTGACCGGACGGTTCGAGCTCGAGCAGCGTCCGCGGTTTGCCGAGTCCCGCGCTCTTCTGCCGGCCCGCCTCACGGACCAGCCCGGCGTCCAGCAACCGGCGGATGATGTTGGAGATCGCCTGCCCGGACAGGCCGGTCACCTCGGCCAGCTCCACCCGGCTCAGCTGCTCGGTACGGCGAATCGCGTCCAGCACCACGGCGTCGTTGAACCCGCCGACCCGATCCAGATTGGTCCCCCGGCGTACGGCCACCAAACCCCCAGCTGTCACGGTGAAACCGGATCCGCGCCCCACGGACGAACCCAGTCGTAGTGGATCGTCTCCGCACCGCTTCGCCACGAGCCCGGCGTCGTGCTCACCAGCCAGTCCACCGGCTCGATCCCGGACGGGTCACCACCACTGAGCGCCAACCGTATACCTTCGCTCAGCGCCCGGTCCGACTGCTCCGTCCGCGCAGCCGGATCGACCGAGACGAACAGCGCCGTACCCGAGCGGGCGACCAGGTCGAGGAACCGCTGGTTCAGCTCCCACGGGGTCTGCGGAGTGCACGGCACACAGTCGGCGTCGACGCTGAAGAACCGGTTGTGCTGCGGCAGCCGGAACGCGAGCGTGTTCACACCCATCTTCCGCGTCCGCTCCCAGTCGCGACCCGACGTGTCGTCACCGGTCCGCTGTACGTCGACCAGCCCGGCCGCGAGGTGTCCGATCGTGTTGCACCCGATCAGTACGACGTCGTCCGCGGCCGACCGGATCTCGCGGTAGAGCGCCAGCACGATCTCGGCCGACGTCCGGGTTGTGTCGTGGAACGGTCGGGCGTCGGTCATCCCGGAGACCATCGTCGGTCCCCAGCGGCCGAAGGTGTCGAACGTGCTGAAGTCGTGCTTCACCAGCTCGAAACCCCAGTCCTTGAACCGCTGCAGGTCTGTGCGGACGAGGTCGAGCACCGCCGGGTCGGACGGATCCAATGCGCGCGATTGGGCGAGCAGCGGACGAAACCACACGCCGGGACGGGCGCCGATCGCCTTGATGGCCGCTGCTGTGCCGGCAATGTCGTCGAACACTCCGGGCGTGCCCATGTCCCACGGTCCACCGGTTCCGATGCCGCCCGGATACCAGCCGTCGTCGATGACGCTGAAGGGCTTGACCGGGTGACCGTCCGCGAGCTCGACGACAGTGGCCGCGTCCTGGAGGACGGCCTTCTCGTCGAAGTTCTCGCCGTACGCGTAGTACCAGTTGTTCGCCCCGACCACCGGCGCGGGCTCAGGTCGCGCCGGTAGTCGGGAACTCATGGCGGCGACCGCTGCGTGCAGGGTCAGCCAGGGGGTGCCGGCGTCCTCGAACCGACGGACGGTGGCTGCAGTGAGGGTCCGGCCGTTCAGGTCGGTCGGGCCGCTGCCGTTGCGGAGGTCGAGCCAGAGCGTGAAGCCGGCGGCGTCGACGGTCCACGAGCAGAACGCGTTCGGCTGCACGACCACGCCGGCGCCGGTGGTCCGGCCGGTGGTCGCGTCGTGGCTGAGGAAGTACCACGGCAGCTGGCGCTCTGGTTGCTGGTGACGCCACTGCAGGTCGCCGTACGAGCGTTCCCAGGCGTCGCCGAGGATCAGCGACCCGGCGGGCAACGCGTCGGACCAGCGGATCGCGATCCGCGAGATCGTCTGCGCGCTGACCTCGACGGCGCCGTCGGACCAGGTCACCTCAACGCCTGCGACCGACCAGGTGGCGCCGTTGCGGACAGCTGTGGTCAGGGTGTCCGAGGGGCCGACCTGGACGAAGACCGCACTCGGTTCGCTCACCTGACTCCCTCGCGGACGGAATTTCCCCACGGACTTTAGTTAGTGGTCAGAAGAACCGTCAAGCCTCTCCAGGGCGGCGACGAGACGGTCCACGTCCGAGTGGTCCGTGTACGGCGCGAGGCCGACGCGGACCGCTCCGGCGGCGCCCAGACCGAGGTGACGAGCGGGCTCGTACGCGTAAAACGAACCGGCCGGCGCGTTCACCTTCGCCGCCGCCAACCGCTCGGCCACGGCCGCGGGCGTCCAGCCGTCCACAGTGAACAACAGAGTCGGCGTACGGCGTGCCGCGTGGCCGTAGAGCTTGATGCCAGGGATCGCCGCCAGCCGGGCCTCCAGCTCGTCCCGAAGGTTGTCTTCGTACTCCTCGACGAGCGCCAGCGAGCTCTGCAGACGCTCGCGCCGCGTCGCGCCGGCACCGCCGAGCCCGGCCAGGAAGTCCACGGCCGCGGTGGTCCCGGCGAGCAGTTCGTACGGCAGCGTGCCCAGCTCGAAGCGCTCCGGTACGACGTCCGTCGACGGCGCCAGCTTGTCCGGATGCAGCGTCTCGAGCAGCTCCGGCGACGCGGTCAGCGCCCCGAGATGCGGCCCGAAGAACTTGTACGGCGAGCAGACGTAGAAGTCGGCGTACGACGCGTCGACCGGCACGTGCGCGGTCAGGTGAACGCCGTCGACGTACAGCAGCGCCCCGACCTGATGGACGAGGTCGGCGATCCGGACGGTGTCCGGGCGGGTGCCGAGCAGGTTGGACGCGCCGGTGACCGCGACCAAGCGCGTGCGGTCGTTGAGCAGCGGCGTGATGTCGTCGAGCTCGGACGTCACGGTGTCGAAGCCGAGCCAGCGGACCGTCGCGCCGACCGCCTCCGCGGCCTGGACCCAGGGGCGGACGTTCGCGTCGTGGTCGAGCTTCGTGACGACGACCTCGTCACCGGGCTGCCAGGTCTTGGCGAGCGTCCGGGAGAAGTCGTAGGTCAGCTGAGTCATGCTGCGGCCGAACACGATGCCGCGTGGGTCGGTGCCGAGCAGGTCGGCGACCGCCTCCCGCGCACCGACGACGATCTCGTCGGCGCGGCGCTCGGCGGCGGTCAGCGTGCCGCGGTTGGCGACCGCGGAGGTCATCGTGGTGGCGACCGCGTCTGCGACCACCTGCGGGGTCTGCGAGCCGCCGGGACCGTCGAAGTGCGCGGCCCCTTCGTCGAGGGCGGGGAACTGCTTCCGGACAGCAACGACATCGAAGACACCCATGACGGTCATCCTCTCCCCCGCGCCACCCCGACGACCAGCGGTTGTCCATTTCCGCCGGGGGCTGCCCGATGGCGGGCAAATCTGTACAAGTTGTCCCCTCAGTAGTGCAGGATGTCAGGAGTGAGCACCGTTTCGACTACTGACCGGGCCGAGTCCGGAGTCCCCCTGCAGGCCTGGCTTCCGACGATGCTGGCCCTGGCGGCCATCTGGGGTTGCAGCTTCCTGTTCATCTCCGTCGGCGTCCGCGAGCTGCATCCGCTGTACCTGGCGCTCGGGCGGGTCGTCGCCGGGTCGCTGGTGCTGCTGACCATCCTGGCCGTGAAGCGCGAGTCGCTGCCGCGCGAGCCGCGGCTGTGGCTGCACTCGTTCGTCGTCGGTGCGATCGGGTCGGCGATCCCGTGGACGTTGTTCGGGTACGGCGAGCAGCGGATTCCGTCCCTCCTGGCGGGGATCTGGAACGGCATCACCCCGCTGGTCGTGTTGCCGATCGCCGTACTGGTCTTCCGGACCGAGAGGTTCTCGCTGCAGCGGGTGCTCGGGCTGATCATCGGGTTCGGCGGCATGCTCGTCGTACTGGGCGCGTGGAACGTGCAGGGTGGCGCGGACCTGACCGGTCAGGCGCTGTGCATGCTCGCGGCGGTCTTCTACGGGATCGCGGTCCCGTACCAGAAGCGGTTCATCGCCGGCACCACACTGTCCGGTACGGCGCTGTCCGCCAGCCTGCTGATCTGCGCGGCGGTCCAAATCGCGATCGTCGCGCCGATCGTGACCCGGGAGGCGCCGCCGGTGCCGTGGTCACTGTCGCTCGAGGTGGTCGCCAGCGTGGTCGCGCTGGGCGCGCTCGGTAGCGGGCTCGCGTTCGTGCTCAGCCTGCGCAACATCCGACTGATCGGCGCGAGCCGCTCGTCGATGGTGACCTACCTGATGCCGGTGTTCTCGATTCTGGTCGGCGTGATCGTGCTGAAGGAGCACATCACCTGGTACCAGCCGGTCGGCGCGCTGATCGTGCTGCTCGGGGTCGCGGTGTCGCAGGGTTTGCTGCGCAACCTGCGCCGGAGACCGACGCTCACCGCGGAGGCGTCAGCGGCGTAGGTTCGGTACCGCCGCGACGATGACGGCGACGAGGGCGAGCAGGGTCCCGGCGACGACCGGGAACGTGACGGCCTTGTCGGCGGCCGGGACGAACAGGTCGATGAACAGGCTGGCGATCAGCTGACCCGCGATCGTGCCCAGGCCGAGCACGAACACGCCCACCACGCGCACCACGGCTGCGGCGGCGCTGATGAAGATCACGCCGCACGCGCCGCCGAGGTACAGCCAGGGCTCGCTCGGCAGATGCTGCGGCGCGCCGCGCAAAGCGAGGTCGGCGACGAAGACGACAAGCAGTGCGACGAAGCCGACCAGGAAGTTGACCACGCCGGCCGCGAGAGCGCCGTACGCGTTCGGCGCGGCCGTGCGGGCGACTCGGCCGTTGATCGCCTGCTGGACCGCCGTACCGACGCCGCCGAGTGCGGGTAGTACGGCGAGCAGCAGGCCGTCGGGATGACTCAGCTGGGAGGACACCGCGAGTACGACGGCCCCGAGCGCGAGGACCGCACCGACGACGCGGAGGGTGGTGTAGGGCTGCGGGCCGGCCGGGCCGAAGCCGAGGCGGTCGACGACCAGGCTGCTGACCGCTTGGCCGGCGACGACCGCGACGGTGAAGACGGCGACGCCGATGACCGAGACGGTGATGGACTGCGTCGCGACCAGGTAGGCGCCTGCGAGTCCGCCGATGCATTGCCACCAGCGCAGGCCGCCGTACCCGCGCATGGGTGTGCGGATCTGGCGCCAGACGTTGGCGAGGGCGCGGCGGATCGGCGGGACGATTGCTGTACCGATCAATAGGATCAGCAGGCCGGAGCCGAACGAGACCAGCGCGGCCGCGACGCCGTCGGCGAGCACGTGCCCGAGCTCGCCGTTGAGGCGGGACTGGACCGCGACCAGCATCCCGATGCCGAACGCCGCGCTCAGACCGACGAACTGGTGGTGCTTGGTCGAGCGGGCAGGGCGGGTGGCGGTCGTTGTCACCCCTCTATCATGACCGTTCGTCGTCTTGCTCCTGACATCGGGTCCGTCAGGTGGTCCGCCGAATCAGTGCGAGATACATCGCATCGGTGCCGTGCAGGTGCGGCCACAGCTGTACGTCCGGCCCGTCGCCGAGGTCGTGCACGCCGGGGAACAGGTCCCGGGCGTCCTCCAGGGTGGCGTCGGCGCGGCGCTCGAGTACGGCGTCGACGACCGCGCGGGTCTCGTCGGGGTGGGGGGAGCAGGTGACGTAGGCCACCACGCCGCCCGGTCGGACCGAGGTGATCGCGGAGTCGAGGAGGTCCTCCTGGAGGGGGCGGAGCGCGATGACGTCTTCCGGCGTACGGCGCCAGCGGGCCTCCGGGCGGCGCCGGAGCGCGCCGAGACCGCTGCAGGGCACGTCGGCGAGCACCCGGTCGTAGGATGCCGCCGGCCAGGTCGGCTTGGTGCCGTCGCCGACCAGGACCTTGTGATCGCCCGGGATCGCCCGGAGGTTGGCCCGAACCAGGTCAGCCCGATGCTTGAGCGGCTCGACCGCCGTCAGCTGACCATCCCGCTGGTTGACCAACGCAGCCAGCAGAGCCGACTTCCCACCCGGCCCAGCACAGAGGTCGAGCCACTTGTCGTCCGAGCCGTCGACCGCCGCCGTCGCCAGCGCGGTCGCCACCAGCTGCGACCCCTCATCCTGAACACCGGCTCGCCCGGTAGCCACAGCCTCGATCCGGCCCGGATCCCCACCGTGAAGCACAGCCGCATACGGCGACCACCGCCCCCGGCTCGCCCCCGCCTCAACCAACTCATCCACCTCAGCAACCCCCGGCCGAGCCACCAACGTCACCCGAGGCGGCTCGTTGTCGGCGTCGAGAAGCGCTTCCAGATCACGGTCCAGCACCTCGGCGAACGCCTCGATCACCCACCGCGGGTGGGCTTTGGCGATTGCGAGGTGGCCGAAGGGGTCCTCGTCTGCGGGCGGGGCTACGGCTGCGATCCACTGGTTGAGGGTGCGTTGGCTGATTTTGCGGAGGACGGCGTTGACGAGGCCGCTGCGTTTCTGGCCGATCTCTGCGCGGGTGAGGGTGACCATCTCGCTGACCGCGGCGTAGGAGTCGACGCGCATGCGGAGGAGTTGGTGGGTGCCCAGGCGGAGGAGGTCGAGGAGCTCGGGGTCGAGATCGGCGAGCGGGCGCGACACGCTGCGGGCGAGGAAGGCGTCGTACGTGCCTTGCCAGCGGAGCGTGCCGTGCACGAGCTCGGTGCAGAACGCGGCATCCCGGCCGCCGAGGCGTTGGTCGCGGAGCGCCTTGTTGAGGACGAGGTTCGCGTAACCGCCCTCGGCGGTGACCTGCCGGATCACCTGGTACGCAACCCGCCGTACCCGATCCGGACGCCGCTGCGGCGCCCGATTACGCGGCGACCGATCACCCACCCGAAAACCCCAAGCGGTCCTCGTCGGTGAGGCGGACGCCGCGGGCCCAGTCGGCCGCGGCCATCGGCTTCTTGCCCTGCGGCTGAACCGTCACCAGCTCGACCGCCTTGCTCCCAGTGCCGACCTTCACACTCGACTTGGTCGCCTGCAGCTCGCCCGGCTTCAGCTCCTCATCGGTGAGATGTACGGCGAGCACCTTCAACCGCTCGCCGCGGAACGTCGTCCACGCCCCCGGCGCCGGATTGCAGCCGCGCACCAGCCGGTCCACCCGCTGCGCCGGCGCACTCAGGTCCAACGCGGCGTCCTCGACCGTGATCTTCGGCGCCAGCGTGACACCGTCGGTCGGCTGCTCCCGTGCCTCGAGCACACCCGCCTCGACCCCGTCCAGCGTGTCGACCAGCAGCTTCGCTCCGGACACCGCCAGCCGGGTGAGCAGGTCGCCGGACGTGTCCTCGGGCCCGATCGGCTCAGTCAGCACGCCGTATACCGGACCGGCATCGAGCGCCTTCACGATCCGGAACGTGCTCGCCCCGGTCACGTCGTCGCCGGAGATGATCGAGTGCTGCACCGGCGCGGCGCCCCGCCAGGCCGGCAGCACCGAGAAGTGCAGGTTGATCCAGCCGTGCTCGGGGATGTCCAGCGCCGCCTGCGGCAACAGGCCGCCGTACGCGACGACCGGGCAGCAGTCCGGCGCGAGCTCGGTCAGCCGGGCCAGGAACTCCGGGTCGCTGGGCTTGACCGGCTTCAGCACCTCGATGCCGAGCTCCTCGGCCAGCTGGGCGACCGGCGAGGCGACCAGTCTGCGGCCGCGGCCGGCCGGCGCGTCCGGGCGGGTGATGACGGCAACCACTTCGTGGCGGCTGGCAACGATCGCCTGCAGGGCGGTGACGGCGGGTTCCGGGGTTCCGGCGAAGACGACTCTCACAGGCCGAATCCGTTCGCTCCGAAGGCACTCGCCCCGAGACCGTTCGCCCCGAAGCCGTCCGGTCCGTGCGGCGAGACCTTCACGGTCGGCGTCCCGCCGAGGCCGGACCAGTCCGCCTCCCGGATCGCCTTCATCGCCTGCTTGCGGGTGTCGGTGTCGAGCCGGTCGATGAACAGCACGCCGTCCAGGTGGTCGGTCTCGTGCTGGATGCACCGGGCCAGCAGGTCGGAGCCCTCGATCACCACCGGGTCGCCGTACATGTTGAAGCCCTTGGCGATCACCGACAGGGCGCGGCGGCAGTCGAAGGTGAGGCCGGGGATGGACAGGCAGCCCTCCGGGCCGAACTGCTCGTCGTCGGACAGCGTCAGCTGCGGGTTGACCAGGTGCCCGAGCTCACCGTCGATGTTCCAGGTGAACACGCGCAGGCCGACGCCGATCTGGGGCGCTGCCAGACCCGAGCCGGGCGCGGCCACCATCGTGTCGGTCAGGTCCTGGACCAGGCGCCGCAGCTCGGCGTCGAAGTCGACCACCGGCGCCGCCTTGGTGGTCAGGACGGGGTCGCCGAACAGGCGGATGGGTGTGACCGACAACAGACTCTCCACAGCGTTCCACGGACCGGGACCCGGCAAGTCTAGTTGGCGCCACGGGGTGGTTCGGGCGGGAGGTCCCTCTCCCCGTTGTTGCCACAAGCACGTACTGTGGTCTCAGGCGTACCTACAGTCACATTCGTCACACGCCCAACGGGAGACCCAATGCTCACAGCAGCACGGGGGGCAACTCTGATCATCCTGGGTGCACTACTGACCCAGGCACCCCTCACAGCCTTCGCGTTCGCACCGCGTGAACCGTCAGCGCCCGCCGCCGCGCCTTCCACGCCCGCCCCGGAGCCCTCCACGCCGGCCTCGGAGCCTGCCGCCGCGCGCTCCTGGAGTGATGTGGTGAAGCAGGTCACCGAGACGTCGCCCGACGACCTGGAGCTGCGGTCGGCCGACAGCTCGGCGCAGGCGTCGTCGATCCTGCGGTGCTTCAAGCTCGAGGAGGAGAACTACTGTCTCGGGCTGGGCTTCGTCGACCAGGTGCCGAGCGGGGCTCAGGTGCAGGAGTTGATGGCGGCGCCGAGAGTGCGCGCCGACGGCGAGGTCGGGGTCGAGGAGGACATCCCCACGGGTGATCTGACCCCACAGGCCTTCGTCGCCGAGCGGGCGTCGATGACGAAGAGTGTCCGGGTGAGCACCGAGCTCGACGAGATGCAAGCCGCCTGGGACGGCCGGGACAAGGCTCGCGCCTTGCGGCTGCTCGACGAGAACGCAGACACGAGGACCGGCACGGACGCGGTGACCCCGACCACGACTCCGACCACGACTCCGACCACGACTCCAACCCCGGCACCGACGCCTTCACCGACCCGTACGGCGCCTTCGACGGGGACGCCGACGCTGGTGCCGAGTCCGAGGCCGGTGAAGTTGCCGGGGTCGTCGTACATCATGAAGGGGTTCCAGACCTCGCAGGAGAAGGGGTTCTGGTGTGGTCCGGCGACCTTCCAGTCGATCGACTGGGCCGACGACAACCAGCGCGACACCCAGGCGTCCTGGGCCAAGGACCTCGGTACGACGTCGTCCGGCACCGCGATCACCGCGATGGTCAAGCAGACCAACCTGAAGACGAACTGGGATCTCGCGGCCGGCACCTACATCGTGCAGAGCGTCGGCCACTGGAACGCGCAGAAGTTCTTCACCGTGCACCAGAACCACCTCGGCGACGGGCAGCCGGCGCCGATCATCGAGCACACCCAACTGCTGAAGCGCTACTTCCCGTACCTGGCGTTCAACCACAGCGGCCACTACCAGGTCGGCCGCGGCTACGACAAGGCGAAGGGCACGATCGCGATCTTCGAGGTGTTCAACGAGCGCCGGTTCACCAGCCGCGGCAACGTCACCGACGGCCCGAAGAACATTCCGGCGACCGCCCTGTTCAACGCGACCCTGGCCAACTCCTTCCAGAACATCGGCCTCTGACTCCATGCGCCGTACTCCCCTGGCGGCCCTCGCCGTCGTCCTGCTCGCCGCCGGCTGCTCGTCCAACCCGGAGAGCACGAGCAGCCCGTCGAGCACCCCGCCGAGCACCTCCACCAGCCCCAGCAAGACGCCGTCGGTGGACACCAGCCCGCCGAAGTGGACGAAGGTGCTGCGGCAACCGGTCGACGGGCTGCACCTGGTCACCCAGCAACGCAAGTACGTCGTCACCCGCGGCAGCGACGAGGCCGGCATCACCACCGTGACGGACCGGGCCAGCAAGAAGGTCGTCGTCCGGCACGTCCCGGCGGCCGGTTTCGTCGCCCAGTCGCCGGTCGTGATCGACGACCGCTGGGCGCTGATCGAGGACATCCGCTCGGACGGCCCGAATCCCGAGATCAAGGTCGTCCGCTACGACCTGACCACCGGACGCCCGGCCGGCCTCGGCCGCCTCCCCCGAGTCTCCGAACCGGAGATCGGCGCGAACGACGCGACCTTCGCCTACAGCTCCACCGACGCGAAGAACCGGTCCTGCCTGATCGTCGCCGACCTCGCGACCCTGGCGTCGCGCACCGTCGGCTGCGTCGCGGCGCCCGGCTACATCGCAGATCCAGTGGTCTCGGCCGACAGCGTCACGTACAGCGAGATCGCCGCGCCGGAGACCAGCCGCCGCTGCAAGCGCATCCTGGTCGCCTCACTGACCGGCGGCGCAGCCCGCCCGGTGCCGGCGGCAACCAATTGCCTGCAGTGGAGCGGCGCCTCACTCGGCGGGGCGACGGTCTGGTCCGAGGTCGCCGCCTCCGACCCGGACCAGTACCAGAGCAAGGCGTACGTCCGGGAGTCCGCCGACTCCCCCACCCGGGCCCTCGGCGCGATCGTCACCGACACGATCATTGCCTGCGGCCACTGGATCTTCTGGGAGACCAGGACCGTCGCCGACGGCAACGAGGCCTACCAGATCAACCGCTGGCGACCCGGCCTGGCCCAGCCGCAGCGCATCTACACCGGCGAGCCCGGCACGGCGCTGACTCCGCTGACCTGCCAGGACGACGTCGTGTACGTCGAGGCCGCCCAGCTCGCGACGACCCCGTCGTACACCGAAGCCTTCTCCGCGCCGGCTACCTGAGCGGCAGCCCGCGCGCGGACAACTGCTCCCGAAGCTGTGCGGCGCCGGTGAACAACTCGGCGTCGAGGCCGACCGCGCGGGCGCCGTCGACGTTGTACTGCACGTCGTCGGTGTAGAAGGTGCGCGCCGCGTCCAGGCCGAACCGCTCCAGCAGGATCCGGTAGATCTTCTCGTCCGGCTTCACGGTCTGCTCGACACCGGACACCACCTCACCGTCGAAGCCGGTCAGGACCGGGAACGTCTCCTTGGCGATCTCCCACTTCTCCGCGGAGAAGTTGGTCAGCGCGTAGTTCGGGATGCCCAGCTCCCGGAGCTCGGTGACGAGCTCGACGGTGTCCTCGAACAGGCCCTTGACCATCTGCAGCCAGCCGGTGTCGTACGCCTCGATCCACTCGGCGTGCTCGGGGTGCAGCGCGGTCAGCTCGGCGACTGCCTCCTCCCACGGACGGCCGGCGTCCTGCTGCTGGTTCCACTCCCGGGTCGTCACCTTGGTCAAGAACCAGCTCCGCTGCTGCTCGTCCGGGATCAGGTCGGCGTACAGATAGTCCGGGTTCCAGTCCAGCAACACCCCACCGATGTCGAACACCACCACGTCGATCGTCCGCTCCGTCATGCCCGCAACCCTATGCGAACGGCGCCGCCGCCTTCACGGTCCGCAGGACCGGCACGGTCTCCAGTGCGGTGACCGATTCCAGTGCGCCGAGGCGCTCGGTCAGGTAGGTGTGCAGGGCATCGGGGCTGGCGCACAACGCGTGCGCGACCAGGTTGGTGCGTCCGGTGGTGGCTGCGACGAAGGCGAGCTCGTCGTGCTCGCTCAGTGCGCGTCCGACCGCGTCGATGTGGGCTGGAGCTACGGAGAGCCACAGCATCGCGCTCGTGGTCACGCCGAGCATCGCCGGGTCGACGTCCACGTCGAAGAAGAGCGCACCGCTGTGCTGCAACTCGTCGAGCCGACGGGCGACAGTCGTGGCTGTCCAGCCGGTGCGTACGGCGAGATCGGCAAGCGTCGCACGTCCGTCCTGGCCGAGGGCGGCGAGCAGCTCGTGGTCGCCCAAGCCGAGGGACCGCGCCGAGGAACGGGCCGGGTCGGGAACCGTCGCCGGCGCCAGGAGGGCGAGCTCCTGGTCCTGAGTCAGGCTCTTGGCGCGGCCGCGCCACGCGGCTGGGCCGCCGATGTAGACGTGCAGGAGGTAGTGCGCCGACACCGACGTGATGCCCGTCGTCCGCGGGATGTCGTGCAGCAGGAGCGTGTTCCCGTCGCTCGGTGTGGTGTGGACGATCGCCATGATCTCGGTCCCGCCCGAGGCCAGCTTGATCCAGCTCGTGTCCGGCCGCCGGGCGAGCGCCGCCGCCAGATCCTGCGCCGCCTGAGGCGTCGCTGTCAGCCGAACGAGCCACTGCGCGCGCCCCGCGTGCTGCGGATCTGGAAGGCCGACCACCCGCAGGCCTGCCTCGGCCCGCAGCCGGTTGTAGCGCCGCGCCACCGTCTGCGTGGAGACCCCGAGCACGGATCCGATCCGGCTGTACGGCGCCCGCCCGTCCAGCTGCAGCGCATGGATCAGGCCCTGGTCGATCTCGTCCAGCATGTGAAGATCATCGCCCAGACGGCCAGTCGATGGAAGATATCCGCAACCTGGTCGCGCTGCATGGAGAATCACGCCGCGCCCCGGCGATCGTGCGGTCATGAAGACACGTTGGATCGGGCTGATCGCCCTCCTGGTCGCAGAGGCCATGAATCTCCTGGACGCCACGATCGTCCAGGTCGCCGCACCGGTGATCCACGCGGACCTCGGCGGTCGTGCGTCGGACATCCAGTGGTTCAGCGCGGCGTACACCCTCCCCTTCGCCGCGCTGCTGATCACCGGCGGCCGGCTCGGCGACCGCTTCGGCCGCCGCCGGCTCTTCCGGGTCGGGATCGCCGTCTTCGTGGCCACCTCCACGCTGTGCGCTCTGGCGACCCAGTCCGCCGTACTGATCGGCGCCCGAGCGGTCCAGGGCGCCGCGGCCGCGCTGGTGATCCCGCAGACGATCGGGCTGATCCGGAGCAGCTTCGACGAGTCGGAACTGTCCAAAGCACTCGGCACTATCGGCCCGGTGATGGGTCTGGCCGGGATCTCCGGACCGTTGCTCGGCGGCTTCATCACCGATCTCAGCTCATGGCGAGCCGTGTTCGTCGTCAACGTGCCGCTCGGCATCGCCGTACTGGCGCTGGCTCACCTGCTCCCCGAGTCGCGCGCACCACAGCGCCCCGGCCTCGACCTGATCGGCACCGTCCTGCTCTCGATCGGTACGGCGCTGGTCGTCTACCCGATCCTGCAGTCGCGGGACTGGCTCCTGCTGCCGGTCGGCGTCGCCGTCCTAGGACTCACGGTCCTCCAGCAGTCACGGTCGAAGGCGCGACTCGTCGAACTGAGCGTGTTCCGGAACAGTGGTTTCGGCGCTGCGCTCATCACGTCGACGCTGTTCTTCGCGGTGATGAGTGGGCTGACGCTGGTCGTCGTACTGCATCAGCAACTCACGCTGCACGAGAGTGTCATGCGGTCCAGCCTGGTGCTGCTGCCGTGGTCGGCCGTCTCCGGGATTTCGGCGTGGGTCGCCGGTCAGTGGCTGATCGGGCGGTTCGGTTCGCGGCTCATGTACGTCGGCCTCGGCGTGCTGCTCGTCGGCGTACTCAGCGCTCACCTGTGGTTGTTGCCGGCACTCGCCCTGTGTGGCGCCGGGGTCGGGCTGTTCACGACCGCGTTCTTCACCGAGGCACTGCACCGAGTGCAGCCACAGGAGACCGGATCGGCGGCAGGGCTGCTGAACGCGGTCCAGCAGTTCGGCGGGACGCTCGGTGTCGCCGGGCTGGGCACGATCTTCCTGCACCACCCGGCGACCCTCGATCGGTCGTTCTGGGTCGCGACCGCGGCCGTCGCGGCGACGGTCGCGACCGCTCACGTCATGCGGTCGCCGCGTTCGCGGCGGCTCGAGCGTGCAGCGCCGGAGCCAGCGCGAACTGCCCGATGAAGATCAGCACCCCCAGCAACGCACAGCCGAGCCAGGTGGCGGTCGGGCCGAAGGTATCCAGCGCGTTGGCGCCGGCCAGCGGCCCGACCACCGCGCCGACACCGAACGCCATCCCGGACATGCCCATGTACCCGCCCCGCAGGTCGACTGGAGCGAGGTCCGCAAACACCGCGCCGATCACCGCGGCGAACCCGATCTCGCCGATCGTCCACACCACGACCGACAGCCCGTAGCCCCACCAGTCGTGCACGACCGCGCCGAGGCCGAAGCCCAGACCGACGACCAGCATCGAGGCCGCGAGCAGCTTCGGCCGGTCGAACTTCGCCAGCCGCTTGCCGAGGAACGGCTGGACCAGCACGATCACCACGCCGTTCAGCGCGATCACCAGCCCGTACGTCGAGGACGGCAGGCCGTCGTCCGCCATCGCCAGCGGCAGCGTCGAGTAGCCCTGGAAGTAGATGGTGGCGTAGCCGATCTGGAGCAGGACCATCAGCAGGAACACGGTGTCTCGGAGCGCCACCGGCAGCAGCGAGCGGCGCGACACGCCCTCGTCCAGGGCCGGACGGGTCTCCGGGACCATCGTCCAGATCACCAGGCCGGCGATCACCGACGTACCGGCGTTCAGCCAGAAGAGCAGGCCGTAACCGACCGACGCCAGCACGCCGGCGCTGACGGTCGAGACGGAGAAGCCCAGGTTGATCGCCCAGAACAGCAGACCGTACGCGCGGACCCGCTCGCCCGGCTGGAGCAGGTCGGCCACCGTCGCCTGGACGGCCGGGCGGAACAGGTCACCGAGCAGGCCGACCACGAACGCGGCGGCCCAGATCATCACCATCGACCGGGCCGACCCGAGCAGGATGAGCGCGGCAGCGGTCCCGAAGAAGCACGCCAGCATCGTGACCCGGCGGCCGACGCGGTCGGCCAGCCAGCCGCCGACGAGCTGCGAGGCGACCGAGCCGGCGCCGACTGCGGCCGCCACGGCGCCCGCCGTACCGGCCGAGAGGAGGCGGTCCTGGGTCAGGTAGAGGACGAGGAACGGCTGGACGAAGCTGCCCAGCCGGTTGACCAGCTGGCAGACCCAGAGCGCCCAGAACGCCCGCGGCAGCGCGGGAGCAGGCGTGGCGACAGCGGCGGTGGCACTCATGACGACAACTCTGAAGGCCGGCCGGAGAGGTGTCGACGATTAGTCCCAGGACTAATCGGTTAGGCTGGCGAGGTGATCACGATCAGGTTGAACGCCGAGGACGTGGGCCGGATCCGGTTCGCGCTGTCGCCGGTCTGGGAGGCAGTCACCAGCGTGCGGGCGCTGAGCAACAACCCGGCCCGCAGCGTGCACGCGCCGTGGATGCAGAAGGTCTGCCCGATCATCGACGGACCGGACCTGACATTGCTGAAGGCCCTCATTCCGCCGGTCGGCTACATCCCGGACTTCATCACGCCGGCGCCGCCGCGCCGGACCACCAGCCTGGAGTCCGGCCTGGCCGCGATCGCCGCCACGCCGCACCACCTGGTCACCGACGAGCTCGGCAGGCTGCACCACGAGACCCCGCACCCGCTGCTGCCCGACCTGGTCGCGCACCCGGCCAAGGCGCTCGACCTGATCACGTCCGCGCTGGAGAGCTACTGGCGGCGGGCGATCGAGCCGGACTGGCGGCGGATGCGGGCGCTGCTGCAGGAGGACCTGGCGTTCCGGCTGGACGAGCTGGCGGCCGGCGGGATCGAGCGGCTGTTCCGCAACCTGCACCCGTCGATCCGGTTCAGCGTCAGCCGGATCGAGATCGACCGGCCGTTCGTCTGTGACGGCGAGCCGATGGCCGGGCAGGGCGTGCTGCTGGTGCCGAGCGTGTTCAGCTGGCCCGCCGGCCTGTCGGTGACCGCGGCGCCGTACGTGCCGACGATCACCTACCCGCCGCGCGGCCTCGGGCGACTCTGGGAGGACCGGCAGGACACCACCGACTCACCGCTCGCGGACCTGGTCGGCCGGACCCGCGCGGCGATCGTCAGCCACCTCGACCTGCCGATGTCGACCACGCACCTGGCGCACCAGCTCGGGGTCTCGGCGCCCACGCTGAGCGTGCACCTCAGCATCCTGCGCAGTGCCGGCCTGGTCGACTCCCGCCGCGACGGCCGCGCCGTGCTCTATCACCGCACCGCGCTGGGCACTCAGCTGCTCACCGCAGCCACTCCCCTGGCCTCTACCGCTTAGCCAAAGCTCGGCGGGTCAACCTGGACGCGCACTGACCCCGGGTTCTTCTTCGTGGTGCGCGCAGCTTGCGCTTCCTTCAAAGCACGAGCTAGCGCCGACCCGGCTGCTCGCGGCGTTCGCACGACAGCTCGGACCGTCTCGTCGTCGACGTCCACCGGCCCCAGCACCTCGAGCCCAGCGGTTGCCGGAAGCAACTGTCGTAGCCGGCCGATGAGATCGTTCACCGCCTCGGACGGCCCCGTGAGCTCGGCCAACTTCGCCGCCGGCGCCAGCCGGGCCGCCCGGCGCTCCTCCACCTCCCGCGCCGCGAACCCCTCCGGACTCCACCGCACCACCGCCTGCAACGGCAACGCGGACGGCTCACCCACCAAGATGACCGTGCCGGTGTGCCGGACGAGCGCCGCCGCGTTGAACCATCGCCGCACAGCCTCCTCCGGTGCCCGCAGATCCGGCCGAGCCAGCATCAGCCACGTGTCCAGCAGCAATGCGGCGCTGTACCCACCTTCCGCGACCGGCTCGGCTCCCGGTGTGCTCACGATCAGCGCCGGCGTGTCCGACACGACGTCGAGCATGTTGTCGCCACCCGACGTACGCACGACCAATCCGGGGAACGCCCGGCCCAGCTCCTCCGCCGTACGACGGGCGCCGACAACGGCAGCGCGCATCCGGGTGTCACCGCATTCCGGGCACCGGTGGTCGGTCGCCGGCCGGCCGCACACGCTGCAGCTCGCCGGACCGGATCCGCCAGTACGGCGCAAGGTCCCGCCACATGTCGTGCAGCGCGACGGAGCCCGGCAGGTCTGGCACACCAGGCTCGGCAGGTATCCCGCCCGAGGCACCTGCACCAGCACCGGCCCGGACCGCAGGCCCTCTCGCGCGATCTCGAACGCACGGTGCGGCAGCCGCGCCGCGCGCGCCCCCGGATCCCGGGCGAGATCGGTGTCCGACTCCCCCGCGATGTGCACCGCGGGAGCGGCGGCCCGAATCACCTGCCGGTCCGCGATCAACTCCGCCGCGAACCCGGACTCCAGCAACGCCGCCGCCTCGACCGACCGCGCGAACCCACCGAGCAAAGCGGCACACTGCTGCCGGTACGCCCGCAACAACAGAACCTCCCGGGCATGCGGGTACGGCGCGCGCGGCTCGGCGTACGAGTCGTCGCCGTCGTCCCACAACGCGACCAGCCCGAGATTCGCCACCGGCGCGAACGCTGCTGCCCGCGTCCCGATCACCACCCGCGCACACCCTCGGAGCGTCGCGAGAAAGGCTCGGTAGCGAGCGGTCGGCCCGAGATCCGCCGACAACTTGACGAACCCGGTCTCGCCGAGAACCGCCGTACAGGCCGATGCCAACCGCTCGAGATCCCGGGCATCCGGCACGAGCAGCAACGCACCACGCCCCGACGCCGCACACACCGCCGCAGCCTGCGCGAACGCGAGCGCCCAATCAGCCCCAGGTACGGCGGTCCAGATCGCGCGCGGCGCCTCCGACCGAGCCACCGCATCCAGGAAGCCGGCCGGGTACGGCGACCACTCCGAACGCGACGTGGACAGCGGCGGCAGCGCGGGCTGGTTGCAGCGCAGCGGCTCGCCCTCGACCTTCGCATGCCGGGGCGGGACGGCCAGGCGGGTCACATCCGCGAAGACCCCGGCGTACCGATCCGCGACCGCGCGACAGAGGTCGGCGATCTCCGGCGTCAGCACCTGCTCCGGCGAGACCACCTTCCGGATCCGGGCCAGCTTGCCGTCGTGGTCGGAGGACTCGAGCCGCTCCAGGACGAACCCGTCCAGGTCCTTGCCGGCGAAGCGGATCTTCACCCGGGCGCCCGGCTGCGCGGAATCGGCCAGGTCGTCCGGCACGAGGTAGTCGAACGGCCGGTCCAGGTGCGGCAGCGAGACGTCGACCGCGATCCGGGCCACCGGCAACGACGAGGTGATCCCGGCCGGTTCCTTGGTCCGGGACTTGCGAACGGTGTCCCGCAGCAGCGTCAGCTGCTCCGGGGAGTCTCCGTTCGATGTCACCGGAAAACTCTAGACGGCCGGGACGACAGTGCGTGGGAATGCCGCGACCCGGCTGTGGACAACAGCCGGGTCGCAGGCAGAACGGAGTTACTTGTTGATCGCGGCCTTGAGCTCCTCGACCCGGTCGGTGCGCTCCCAGGTGAAGTCCTCGCCGGTGCGGCCGAAGTGGCCGTTGCGCGCGGTCTGGGCGTAGATCGGCCGGAGCAGGTCCAGGTCCCGGATGATCGCGGCCGGCCGCAGGTCGAACACCTCGCGGACCGCGTCGCTGATCTGGGCCACCGGCACCTTCTCGGTGCCGAAGGTGTCGACGTAGAAGCCGACCGGCGCGGCCTTGCCGATCGCGTACGCGACCTGGCACTCGACCCGGTCCGCCAGCCCCGCGGCGACGATGTTCTTGGCCACCCAGCGCATCGCGTACGCCGCCGAGCGGTCCACCTTCGACGGGTCCTTGCCGGAGAACGCGCCGCCGCCGTGCCGGGCCATTCCGCCGTAGGTGTCGATGATGATCTTCCGGCCGGTGAGGCCGGCGTCGCCCATCGGGCCGCCGATCTCGAACCGCCCGGTCGGGTTCACCAGCAGCTTGTAGCCGGTCGAGTCGATGTCGAACTGCTCGAGCACCGGGTCGACGACGTGCTTCTTGATGTCCGGGGTCAGCATCGAGTCCAGGCTGATGTCGGCCGCGTGCTGGCTGGACACCACCACGGTGTCGATCCGGACCGCCTTGTCACCGTCGTACTCGACCGTGACCTGGGTCTTGCCGTCCGGGCGCAGGTAGGCCATCGTGCCGTCCTTGCGGACCTCGGACAGCCGCGCCGACAGCCGGTGCGCGATGGTGATCGGCAGCGGCATCAGCTCCGGCGTCTCGTTCGACGCGTAGCCGAACATCAGGCCCTGGTCCCCCGCCCCCTGCAGGTCCAGAGCGTCCTGGGACGCGTCCGCGCGCGTCTCGTACGCCGTGTCGACGCCCTGCGCGATGTCCGCCGACTGACTGCCGATGGCCACCGTGACACCACAGGACGCGCCGTCGAACCCCTTCAGCGAGGAGTCGTAGCCGATCTCGAGGATGCGCGCCCGCACGATCCCCGGGATGTCGACGTACGCCGACGTGGTGACCTCACCTGCGACCACGACCAGCCCCGTGGTGACCAGGGTCTCGACCGCGACGCGGCTCTTCGGGTCCTCGGCCAGCAACGCGTCGAGGATGGAGTCGCTGATCTGGTCAGCGATCTTGTCCGGGTGACCCTCGGTCACCGACTCGGACGTGAAAAGGCGGCTCGCCACAATTCTCCCTCGGATTCCTCTTGTGCCGCGCGACTGTGACCACGAACCGCAGCTACAACCGCACGATCCCCCCATGCACCGGCGGATGGCGATGCATCTGGGAAGTATGCCAGCAGTTTTCCCCGCAGTCCCGGTGACGCTCCGAATCCGTCCAGGATTCGAGATTGCTGATCATATTTTGGACATGAGGACCGATGTCAGGCGTGCGGGCCGACCGTCACGTCGCCCAGGGTGAGTGATGGTGTGCAGTCCAGCATCGCAGCCAACCGGTCCACCTCGGCGTCGAGCAGCCGGCGCCGGGTGCCGCTCAGCGTGATCAGCGACTCGACGGTGACGTGCACCTTGCGGCCGGACTTCTTGTGGTGCCAGACCCCGGCGACGATGCCGTCGACCAGGAGCAGCGGGTAGTTGCCGGCCTGACCGCGGGCGAGCGCGCGGGTGAACGCCGTACCCGGGAAGAGCAGCTCACGCGGGAAGCTGCCGACGCCGTACGCGTCGAAGTACGGCAGCAGGCGGACCCCGCGGACCGGGTCGTCCGGGAAGTCGCCGTCGCCTGGCGCGTGCCAGGCGGGTTGGCCTGCGAGCTCCACCTGGGGCAGGTCGGCGAAGTACGGCTTCACAAACGCGGGGCTGGTGTTGAGCCAGCGGGCGAACTGCTGCGGCGTCGCGGGACCGTAGGAGTACAGGTATCGGTGCAGGAGCTCGGTGAACGCCTCGTCGCCGGGCAGTGGCTCGAACGGCTTGAAGCGATGCGGGTTCGAGTACGTCGTCAGCCGGCCGCGATTCGGTCCGTAACAGAGGACGCCCGCGTTGGCGGCGTCCGGGATCACCTGCCGCCAGCGCGGCCAGTAGGTCTGGAAGGCGGGCATCACGAGATCACCGGCCCAGTCGCCGGCACGCCGTACGACTTCCACTGTCAGGTCGTCGACAGTCAGGTCGTCGTCAGTCAGCGCGTCACCGATCGCGATGATGATCTCGGCGCGTTGCTCGGGCGTCAGCCGCATGTACTCCGGGACCGGTGTCCCAGGCGGCAGCGCCGAGAGTGCGCCCGTCCACAGCGGCAGATCGTCGAGAGGCAGTAGGTGCACGGTCCCCCGCGGCCCGAACGTCTTCACCAGGCCGTCAGCCTGCTGCACCGTCTCCCGGGTCGCCCCGTCGAGCCGGACCGCTACCGACACCTCCCCCGCCGACAGCACCTGCGCATGCGCCCCACACATAGCCCGTACGGCGTCCGCCGCCGAGCCGGCCGGGTCACCAGCCAGGTGATGCCGCCGCATCCGCCGCCCAACCACCGCCCGCCACGAGATCTCCATACCCCCGACGCTAGCCCCAGAACCGGCCAGAACCTGACCTCTTACTCCCCGCCCACCCGCCCCGGCGCTCGAGGGGATATCCCCCGGCACGCCGGGTTCTCCCCTCGTCTGCGAAGGGAGAACCCCCACCACGAACGGATATCCCCTCGCGGGGGCGGGGGCGGGGCGGGGCGGAGGCGGGGGCGGGGGCGGGGTTAGGGCCAGTGGGTGGCTACTAGGTTCCAGATCACGCCGGCCAGGGCGTCTTTGGAGCCGGAGGGGACGGGGAGGGCGTTGCCGTCGGTGTCGAGGATGACGGCCTCGTTGACGTCGCTGCCGAAGACCTTGCCGCCGGAGACGTCGTTCACCACCAGCAGGTCGCAGCCCTTGCGCTCCAGCTTGGCCCGGCCGAGCTCGAGCACGCTGTGCTCCGCGTCGCCGGTCTCGGCCGCGAACCCGACGATCACCTGGCCGGCGCGGCGGCGGTCGTGCGAGATCGTCTGCAGGATGTCCGGGTTCTGCACCAGGCTGACCGCCGGGACCGCGCCGTCGGCGGTCTTCTTGATCTTGTGCTCGGCGACGTCGGCCGGCCGGAAGTCCGCCGGGGCCGCGGCCATCACGATCGCGTCCGCGTCACCCGCGCGGCCGGTGATCTCGTCGTACAGGTCCCGGGCGCTCGTCACCGGGACGACCTGGACGCCGGCCGGGTCGGGCAGCTCGGAGTTCGCCGCGACCAGGGTCACCTTGGCGCCGCGGGCGGCGGCGATCCGGGCCAGCGCGTAGCCCTGCTTGCCGGACGAGGAGTTGCCGAGGTAGCGGACCGGGTCCAGGTACTCGCGGGTGCCGCCGGCGCTGATCAGGACGTGCTTGCCGGTCAGGTCGGCGACCGCCTGCCCGGCGGCCCGGGCAGCCTCGTCGGCGAGCATCAACTGGCTGATCGCGAAGATCTCGGACGGCTCGGGCAGCCGGCCGCGACCGGTGTCGGCGCCGGTGAGCCGGCCGACCGCGGGCTCGAGCACCGTGATGCCGCGGGACCGGAGGGTGGCGACGTTGGCCTGGGTGGCCGGGTGCTCCCACATCTCGGTGTGCATCGCGGCCGCGAACAGGATCGGGCAGCGAGCCGTCAGCAGCGTGTTCGTGAGCAGGTCGTCGGCCAGGCCGTGCGCGGCCTTGGCGATCAGGTTGGCCGTGGCCGGGGCGACCACGACGAGCTCGGCGGCCTTGCCGATCCGGACGTGCGGAACCTCCTGCACGTCGTCGAACGGGTCCGCGGTCACCGGCTGACCGGACAGCGCAGCCCAGGTCGCCGCCCCCACGAACTCCAGCGCGGCCGCCGTCGGCACCACCCGCACGCTGTGCCCGGACTCGGTCAGCCGCCGGAGCAGGTCACAGACCTTGTACGCCGCGATGCCGCCACCGACTCCGAGCACCACGTTCGGCCGGTGCTTGGCCGGTTCCTGGGCGGGAACGACAGAGTCCCCTGGGGCCTCTGTGGTCCCAGGGGTCTGCTCTGCACCGGTTCCGGACATCAGAGACCCCGTTCCCCGGTCGTCATGGAGGGTCGGTTACGCGGACTTCTCCGCGGCGGCGGCTTCCGCCTCGGCCTCGGGGTCGATGTCGGTGCAGGTCAGCACGCCCTCGTTGATCTCGCGCATCGCGATCGAGAGCGGCTTCTCCTGGACGTGGGTCTCGACCAGCGGACCGACATACTCCAGCAGGCCCTCGCCGAGCTGGGAGTAGTAGGCGTTGATCTGCCGCGCCCGCTTGGCCGAGTAGAGCACCAGCTTGTACTTGGAGTCGGTGCGGGTGAGCAGGTCGTCGATCGGCGGGGAGGTGATGCCGATGGCGACGGGCTGGTTGCCAGACAAGTTCAGCTCTTTCCAGGAATGGAAGGGGTTATCGGATCAACTTTACCAACTGATCGGCAGCCTCCCGAACCGAGGCGTTCACGATCGTCACGTCGAACTCCTTCTCGGCGGCCAGTTCCAGGGTCGCGGTCTCCAGCCGGCGTTCGCGCTCCTCGGCCGTCTCGGTGCCGCGGCCGACCAGCCGGCGGACCAGTTCGTCCCAGCTCGGCGGGGCGAGGAAGACGAACTGCGCGTCCGGCATCGTCTCGCGGACCTGGCGGGCGCCCTGCAGGTCGATCTCCAGCAGCGCCGGGCGGCCCTCGGCGAGCTTGTCCAGCACCGGCCGCTTCGGCGTCCCGTACCGGGCCGCCTTGTGCACCACCGCCCACTCGAGCAGCTCACCGTCGGCGATCATCCGGTCGAACTCCTCGTCCGACACGAACAGGTAGTGCACCCCGTGCACCTCACCCGGCCGCGGCTTGCGGGTCGTCGCCGACACCGAGATCCAGATCTCGGGGAACCGCTCCCGGATCTCCGCCGCCACCGTCCCCTTGCCGACCGCGGTCGGCCCGGCCAGCACGGTCAGCCGGGCCGTGCGGGGCGAGGTCTGCCGCGGAGCCATGGTCGCGTCGTCCGTCCTGTGCGTGGTCACGTTCGCAGTCATGTTCACACCAGTGTCCAACGAGCCGACCGGGGTCTTGGTCTTGGTCTGGCTCACTCGGCGAATTCGCGTTCGAGGGCGGCGATCTGGTTGGAGCCGAGGCCGCGCACCCGCCGCGTCTCCGAGATCCCCGCGCGTTCCATGATCTGCTGGGCGCGGACCTTGCCCACGCCGGGGATGCACTGCAGCAGCGCACTGACCCGCATCTTGCCGATCACGTCGTTGGTCTGTCCCTCGTGGAGCACCTCCGTCGGAGACGCTCCCGAATGCCGGATCCGGTTCTTGATCTCGGCTCGTTCACGCCGCGCCGCCGCGGCCTTGTCCAGAGCCGCCGCTCGCTGCTCCGGGGTCAAAGAAGGAAGTGGCACCGTTTCACCTGTCCCGTTGTGTGGCTTCGCAAGGGAACCTAACACGGGTTCGGGCAGGTCACGGCGCAGGAGCGGCCGTCAGCCGGGCGTCTCGGGCGAATCGATCGTTCCACTCACAGCGGCCGGCTCAGCTCAGCTGCGGCACGTCCACCTTGCAGGAGTCCTTGGCATGCGTGCTGATCGTCTTGTACGCCGTCATCACCGAGCCGGTCTGCTGACTCAGCCGAGCCAGCTCGACACGGTCCGTGCCCGCCGCCTTGGCCTTCTCGGCGAACGCCACCACGACGCCCCAGTCGTCCTTCACGTCGGCGGGCGCGGAAGCCTGCAGCTTCTTCGCGTCCTCGAGGATCTTGGTGTAGTCGGCCGGGTTCTGCGGGTCCACGTTGACCGCGTTCGCGGCGTACCCGGCGAGGTCGACGCAGTAGGCCTGCTCCTCGGTGCACGCGGTCAGGGTGGCGGTGCCGGCGAGCAGCGTCGCGGCGACGGCGAGAGTTCGCTTCACGGATCTCATCATCCTCGGGGGTCGGGAGGTCGGTCCTCGGGGGTGCTGGCCTCGACGTTACAGCTGGTGACCAAACCATCCGAAACGGATACTTTCCGCACCCGTCCGGTGCCTGTCAGCAGTGCCGGACGTACGGCGGGCCGGGTGCCGCTCGCTGCGCACCCGGCCCGTCATGACGCCGTCGGTCAGGAGTCGGTGACGGTGACCTTGCACGTGTCCTTGGCCTGCTTGCTGATCGCGTCGAACGCCGGGGCGATCTTGTCGCCGTCGCTCTTGGCGAGCTCGGTCAGCTTCCCGGTGTCGCCGTTGGCGTCCTTCGCCTTCTCGGCGTAGTCGATGACGATCTTCCAGTCGTCCTTCAGATCGTCCGGCGCCGACTTCGAGACCTTCTTGGCCTCGGACAGCATCTTGTCGACCGCCGCGGAGTCCTTGATGTCGAGGTCCTTGACCGACTCGGCATAGTTCTGCAGCTCGCTGCAGTAGTCGCCGCCCGAGCACGCCGTCAACGTTCCGACGCCCATTGTCACTACCGCCGCGAGGGCCGCAACCTTACGCATTCCGTTCCTTACTGTTCCGCGGGGAGAACCGCTCTCCCTCTCGCTCCGCAACCCTCCCGAACCCCGGGGTCACCAGCACGCAGGGCGCGCCGTGAAGAACGTCGCACCCGCGGACTGGAACCGCGCCGTGATGTGCCGCGTCGCCCGGCCGACAACGCCACCGCGTTGGTGCCCACGATCACCCCGATGGCCAGCCAGTCGAGCGAGCCGAGCCGCTGGCCGAGCACCACCAGTCCGACCAGCGCGGCGAGCACCGGGTTCACGCTCATGAAGACGCCGAAGAACTGCGCCGGCACCCGCCGCAGCGTGAGCAGGTCGACGAGGAACGGTACGGCGGACGACAGCAGACCGGCCGCGACGGCGTACGCGAGGGTCGTGGGCGTCGGCCGGTGGTGCCAGAGGGCCCAGATCCCGATCGGCACGTACCCCAGCCCGGACACCGCAGCCGCGGCGCCAACGCCTTGCACGCCGGTGAACTCTCGCCCCATGCGGCGGTTGAGCAGGATGTACGACGCCCAGCAGGCAGCCGCCAGCAGTCCGAGCCCGATACCCAGGTAGTCCGTGGTCGCCTGCGGCCGGGTCAGCAGTACGACGGCAGGCGCCACGGCCAGCGCGCACACCAGGTCGACCACCCGCCGGGACCCGAGCAGTGCAACGGCCAACGGCCCCAAGAACTCCAGCGTCACCGCCAGGCCGAGCCCGATCCGCTCGATCGCGGTGTACAGCGACAGGTTCATCACCGCGAACACCAACGCCAACCCGATCACCAGCCGCCACTGCCGGGCCGTGATCGCGCGCAGCTGCGGTCGCCCGACCGCCAGCAGCACGGCGCCGGCGATCCACTGCCGAACCGCCACCACCCCGACCGGCCCGATCACCGGGAACGCCAAGGCACCCAGGGACGCGCCTACCTGGGTCGACAGCCCGCTGCCGAGCATCATCACCACACCGCTCATCCGGTCTTTGCGCATGCTTCGAGGGTCGGTCCGGCGGTTGTCGCGGCAAAATGCACCAACCGGCGGATCTATACGCTGGAGTCATGGATGTGGAGCTCCGGCAGTTGCGCTGCCTGGTCGCGATCGTGGACGCGGGGACGTTCACGGATGCGGCGATCGAGTTGAAGGTCTCGCAGGCCGCGGTGTCGCGGAACCTGCTGAGCCTCGAGCAGGCGCTCGGCGTGCGGCTGCTGCATCGGACCAGCCGGACGATCACGCCGACGACGGCCGGCGTCCAGGTGCTGGCACGGGCCCGGCAGGTGCTGGCCGAGGTGGACGAGTTGGTGCGGGAGGCAACGACCGGGCACACCCGGTTGCGGGTCGGTCATGCCTGGTCGGCGGTCGGGCGGCACACGGCCGAGTTCCAGAAGCGCTGGGCCGCCGAGCATCCAGACGTCGAGCTGCAGCTGGTGCGAACCAACACGGCCACCGGCGGACTGGCCGAAGGGCTCTGCGACCTGGCCATCGTGCGGTCGCACGTCGACCTGAAGCGCTTCGCGCACACGACGGTCGCGAGTGAACGCAGGTACTGCGCTCTGGCCGCCGACGACCCGCTGGCGAAGAAGCGCACCCTGACCCTGGATCAGCTCCGGGGCCGCCGGCTTGCGATCGACCGCCGTACCGGAAGCACCACCGCGGACCTCTGGCCGGAAGGGTCCCGGCCGGAGTTCGAGTACACCCACGACGTCGACGACTGGCTCGCGGCGATCGCCGCCGGTCGGTACGTCGGCCTGACACCGCAGGCGACCGTCACGCAGTACCGCCGCGACGGCGTCGTCTACCGCCCGGTCCGCGACGCGCCGCCGGTCGACGTCCACCTCATCTGGCACCGCGAGGACCCACACCCGGCGACCCAGGCCGCGGTCACCCTGATCACCAGCCTGTACCAGGACGCCTAGTCGAACAGCGCCACTACGCGACGGCGATCGCGAGCGGCCCAGAGAACGTTTCGGATCCGGTCGATCCCGCCGACCGGCCAGCGTTCCGCGATCCGCCGTACCTCCGGGTCCTTGATCTCGGCCAGCAGCGCGCCCGGGAAGTCGCCCCAGACCACCTTGAACGGCCGGTCCCACATCTGCTCGATCCCGGTCGTCACGGGTGCGGTGACCCTCCGCCGGTTGTGCAGCTCGGCCACGCCCGAGTACGCCGCCATCAGCGCGTCCTCGCGCTGCTGCCACGACTCGGCCCGCAGCACCTTGCCGAACAGTGGCGCCAGGTCGTCCGCGCAGGGCAGCCGCGAGAACGCCGTACCGAACCACTTCGAGTACGGCGCGTACTGCCGCTCGATCAGGAAGCACAGCCGCATCAGGTCCTCCACGAGCTGCGCCCCGATCAGCGCCGACCCGAGCTCGTCCCCGACGAACCCGGCCCGGCCGGCCAGGTTGGTCTCCGGATGGACCCGCCACCAGGCCGCGACCTGCAGGTAGAGCCACACGTCGCGCGGGTAGTACGCGAACCGGTTCCGGACCGCCTGCAGACCGACCTCGTCGTGGAAGACCGCGCCGGCGGTCAGCATCCGCAGGTGCGGCTCCGGGAACGTGAACCAGTCCCGCGGCGCGATCTCGCTCTCCACGTCGAAGTCGAGCTGCTCCAGGAAGTAGCCCCGGACGGTGTGCACCGCGAACTGCGTCGCCCGGTCCGCGAACTCCGCGGGGACGTCCCGGCGCAGCACCTCGTCGAGCGCGGCGTGCCGGGTCCGGTCCTCCTTGCGCAGGAACAGCTCGACCCGCGGCTCCGAGTTGTGGTCGCCCGACATCTCGTCGTCGAAGCCAAGCACCTCCGACCCCCGGCCGAGCACCGCGGCAGCGTAGGGCAGACCCGGGCACGACGCCGCGATCGCGGGCGCGACCGCCTCGGTGTAGAACCGCCGGCTCAGCTCCAGGCCGGGCACGAAAGCACTCATACCGAGAACGGTACGGCGCTCAGTAGCTGAGGACCGCCCGGTAGGCGTCGACTGCGCGGGCGGCCGCGTCCTGGAGGGCGTCGGCCGACGGGCCGGCGCCGAGGATCTCCCGGGAGCTCGCCGGTACGACGTTGCGCACCGCCGACCCGAAGACCGCGACCAGCCCCTCGGCCGTGCCGCCCTGCGCGCCGAGCCCAGGAGCCAGCAGCGGACCGTTGATGTCGAGGTTCTCGTCGGTCGAAGCGATGGTCGCGCCGACCACGGCCCCGAAGGACCCGAGATCGTCGGCGTCCGCGTTCAGAGCGCGCAGGCCGTCGAGTACGGCGCCCGCCACCGTCGGACCGGCGACGGTGCGCGCGGACTGGAACTGCGGGCCCTCCGGGTTCGACGTCAGCGCGAGCACGAACAGCCCAGCGCCGGCTGCCCGCGCCTCGTCGATGGCCGGCTGCAACGACCCGAACCCGAGGTACGGGCTGACCGTCAGCGCGTCACACGCCAACGGCCCCTTCTCCGCCAGGTACGCCGACGCGTACCCGGCCATCGTCGACCCGATGTCACCGCGCTTCGCGTCGATGATCACCAGCGCGCCCGCGTCCCGCAGCCGGGTCGTCGCCTGCTCGAGGACCGCGATCCCCGCGGACCCGAACCGCTCGAAGAACGCCGACTGCGGCTTGAACACCGCGACCCGGTCGGCCAGCGCGTCGACCACGCCGTATGTGAACGACGCCAGGCCCTCCGGGGTGTCCGGCAGGCCCCAGGCCTCCAGCAGGTGCGCGTGCGGGTCGATCCCGACGCACAACGGCCCGCGCGTGTCCATCGCGGACCGCAGCCGGGCGCCGAAGGGTTCATTGCTCATGGCAAGCTCCTGTTGATGCGGCGGACCAGGCCGGGCCCGCGGTAGATGAGGCCGGTGTAGAGCTGGACCAGGCTGGCGCCGGCGTCGACGAGCCGGACCGCGTCGGTGGGCTCGAGGATGCCGCCGACCCCGATGATCGGCAGCGCTCCCCCGGTCTCGGCGTGGATGTGGGCAACCGTCTTGGCCGCCGTCTCGGTCAGCGGCCGCCCGGACAGCCCGCCGGTCTCGGCGGCCAGCGGGTGCGACTCGACGCCCGGCCGGCCGATGGTCGTGTTGGTGGCGATGATCCCGGCGATCCCGACGTCGGTGCAGACGCCGAGCAGCTCGTCGATCGCCGACGAGGTCAGGTCCGGCGCGATCTTCACCAGGATCGGCTTCCCGGCCAGCCCGCCGGCACTCAGCGCCAAGGCTTCGGCGTGGAGAGCGGTCAGCAACTCGCGTAAGTGCCCGGCGTCCTGCAGCGCCCGCAGCCCCGGCGTGTTCGGCGAGCTCACGTTGACTGCGAAGTAGTCGCCGTACCGGTAGAGCCGGCGCAGCGAGGTCACGTAGTCCTCGACCGCGTCCTCCAGCGGGGTCACCTTCGACTTGCCGATCGAGATCCCGAGCGGGTAGCCGAGGTCGCCGTACGCCGCCAGCCGCGCGGCCAGCGCCTCGCTGCCGAGGTTGTTGAACCCCATCCGGTTGATCACGGCCTCGTGCTCGACCAGCCGGAACAGCCTGGGCTTCTCGTTGCCAGGTTGCGGATGCGCCGTGACGGTGCCGACCTCGACGAAGCCGAAGCCCAGCGCCGGCCAGGCGCGCAGCGCGACGCCGTTCTTGTCCATTCCGGCCGCGAGCCCGACGGGTGACGGGAAGCGAATGCCGAAGACGGTGCGGGATGACGCGGCGGTCGAGCCGGACAGGCGGGCCCCGGCACGCGGCGTGCCGGGGATGCGGCCGAGGAGCCGGAGGCCGGCGAGCGTCTGCTCGTGCGCGACCTCCGCGTCTCCGCGGCCCAGCCGGTACAGGACCGGCCGAACGACCTTCCTATACACCGCGGATCCTCGACACCCAGTCCTGCAGCGACCGGACGCCGATGTCCCCGGCCTGCTGCGCCTCGATCCCCTGTACGGCTGCCGCCAGCCCCTGCACCGTGGTGATGCACGGGATGTTGCGGGCCACCGCCGCGGTGCGGATCTCGTACCCGTCCAGTCGCGGCGAACCGCCCTGGGTGATGCCGATCGGGGTGTTGACGATCAGCTGGAGCTCACCGTCCTGGACCATCTGCACGATCGTCGGCTCGCCGTTCGGACCTGGTCCCTGGCTGCTCTTGCGCACCGTGACCGCCTCGACCCCGTTGCGCCGCAGCACGTCCGCCGTACCTTCGGTCGCGTAGATGTGGAAGCCCAGGTCGGCCAGCCGCTTCACCGGGAAGATCATGTGCCGCTTGTCCCGGTTCGCGACCGACACGAACACCTTGCCGGAGCCGGGCAGCGGCTGCGACGCCGCCGCCTGCGACTTGGCGAACGCCGTGCCGAAGGTGTCGTCGACGCCCATCACCTCACCGGTCGAGCGCATCTCCGGCCCGAGCACGGTGTCCACCGAGCGGCCGTCAACGGTCCGGAACCGGTTGAACGGCATCACGGCTTCCTTGACCGCGATCGGCGTCGAGGTCGGCAGCGTCCCACCGTCGCCTGTGGCCGGCAGCATGCCCTCGGCCCGGAGCTCGGCGATCGTCGAACCGAGCATCACCCGGGCCGCCGCCTTCGCCAGCGGGGTCGCGGTCGCCTTCGACACGAACGGCACGGTCCGGGACGCGCGCGGATTCGCCTCCAGCACGTAGAGCACGTCGCCGGCGAGCGCGTACTGCACGTTCAGCAGGCCGCGGACGCCGACACCGCGAGCGATCGCCTCGGTCGACTGACGGATCTTCTCGATGTCGGCGTTCCCGAGCGTGATCGGCGGCAGCGCGCAGGACGAGTCGCCGGAGTGCACACCCGCTTCCTCGATGTGCTCCATCACGCCGCCGAGGAAGAGCTCGTCGCCGTCGAACAGCCCGTCCACGTCGATCTCGACCGCGTCGTCCAGGAACCGGTCGATCAGCACCGGGTGCTCCCACGACCCGAACCCGCCACTCAGCCGCTCCAGCGCGGCGGTGAGCTCGGCCGAGCTGTAGACGATCTCCATCCCGCGTCCGCCGAGCACGTACGACGGCCGGACCAGCACCGGGAACCCGATCTCCAGGGCCACCCCGTGCGCCTCGTCGGCCGACATCGCCGTACCGTGCTTCGGCGCCGGCAGCTTCGCGTCCGCGAGCACCTTGCCGAACGCGCCCCGCTCCTCGGCCAGGTGGATGGCCTCCGGCGACGTCCCGACGATCGGCACACCGGCGTCGGCGAGCCGCTGCGCCAGACCGAGCGGCGTCTGGCCGCCGAGCTGCACGATGACTCCGGCGACCGGGCCGGCCTGCAGCTCGGCGTACACGATCTCGAGCACGTCCTCACAGGTGAGCGGCTCGAAGTACAGCCGGTCGGAGGTGTCGTAGTCGGTCGAGACCGTCTCCGGGTTGCAGTTCACCATCACCGTGCAATAGCCGGCCTCGCGCAGCGCCATCGACGCGTGCACGCAGGAGTAGTCGAACTCGATCCCCTGCCCGATCCGGTTCGGCCCGGAGCCGAGGATCAGCACGGCCGGAGTGTCCCGCGGTGCGACCTCGGTCTCCTCGTCGTACGACGAGTAGTGGTACGGCGTCTCGGCCTTGAACTCGGCCGCACAGGTGTCGACCGTCTTGTAGACCGGCCGGATCCCGAGCGCCTGCCGGACCCCGCGGACGACGTCCTCGGTCAGCCCGCGGATCTCGGCCAGCTGCAGGTCCGAGAACCCGTGCCGCTTGGCCAGCCGCAGCACCTCCGGGGTGAGCCGCGGCGCGGCCGCGACCTGGAGCGCGGTCTCGTGGATCAGGTAGAGCTGGTCGACGAACCACGGGTCGATCTTGGTGTTGTCGAAGATCTGCTCCGGCGTGGCACCGGCCCGGATCGCGTCCATGATCGTCCGCAGCCGGCCGTCGTGCGGCGTCGTGATCTCCTCGAGCAACGGCTCCAGTTCGGTGGCCGGCGAGCCGGCCCAGGAGAATCGCGCCTCCGGCTTCTCCAGCGAGCGCAGCGCCTTCTGCAGCGCCTCGGTGTAGTTCCGGCCGATCGCCATCGCCTCACCGACGCTCTTCATGTGCGTGGTCAGCGTGGCGTCCGCGGCCGGGAACTTCTCGAACGCGAACCGCGGCACCTTCACCACCACGTAGTCCAGCGTCGGCTCGAAGCTGGCCGGCGTCTGCCGGGTGATGTCGTTCGGGATCTCGTCCAGGGTGTAGCCGATCGCGACCTTGGCGGCGATCTTGGCGATCGGGAAGCCGGTCGCCTTCGACGCCAGCGCGGACGACCGGGACACCCGCGGGTTCATCTCGATCACGATCAGCCGGCCGTCGGCCGGGTTCACCGCGAACTGGATGTTGCAGCCGCCGGTGTCGACGCCGACCTCGCGGATGATGCCGATGGCCAGGTCCCGCATCACCTGGTACTCGCGGTCGGTCAGCGTCATCGCCGGGGCGACCGTGACCGAGTCGCCGGTGTGCACGCCCATCGGGTCGACGTTCTCGATCGAGCAGATGATCACGACGTTGTCGGCCTTGTCGCGCATCACCTCCAGCTCGTACTCCTTCCAGCCGAGGATCGACTCCTCGATCAGCACCTCGGTGGTCGGACTCGCGTGCAGACCGGCGCCGGCGATCCGGCGCAGGTCGGCCTCGTCGTAGGCCATCCCGGAGCCGACGCCGCCCATCGTGAACGACGGCCGCACCACCAGCGGGTAGCCGAGCTCGGCGGCCGCGCCGAGCACGTCGTCGATGGTGTGGCAGATCCGCGACCGGGCCACCTCGGCCCCGAGCCTCTCGACGATCTGCTTGAACGACTCCCGGTTCTCACCGCGCTGGATCGCGTCCACGGACGCGCCGATCAGCTCCACGCCGTACTTCTCCAGTACGCCGTTGTCGTGCAGGGCAATCGCCGCGTTCAGCGCGGTCTGGCCGCCCAGGGTCGCGAGCAGCGCGTTCGGGCGCTCCTTCTCGATCACCTTCTCGACGTACTCCGGGGTGATCGGCTCGACGTAGGTGGCGTCGGCGAACTCCGGGTCGGTCATGATCGTGGCCGGGTTGGAGTTCACCAGGACGACCCGGAAACCCTCCTCCTTGAGCACCCGGCAGGCCTGGGTCCCGGAGTAGTCGAACTCGCAGGCCTGGCCGATCACGATCGGGCCGGAGCCGATCACCAGGACCGAATCGATGTCTGTACGACGTGGCATCAGGCCCGTCCCTCCATCAGCTCGACGAACCGGTCGAACAGGTACGCGGAGTCGTGCGGACCCGCGGCTGCCTCCGGGTGGTACTGGACCGAGAAGGCCAGCACGCGGCCGTCCTTCCCGGTCAGGCGGAGTCCTTCGACCACGTTGTCGTTCAGGGACACATGACTGACCTCGGCGGTGCCGTACGGCGTCTCGACGGTCTCCTCGATCGGCGCGTCGACGGCGAAGCCATGGTTCTGCGCGGTGATCTCGACCTTGCCGGTGGCCCGGTCGAGCACCGGCTGGTTGATGCCGCGGTGCCCGTACTTCAGCTTGAAGGTGCCGAGTCCGAGCGCGCGGCCGAACACCTGGTTGCCGAAGCAGATCCCGAAGTACGGCGTGTTCTGCTCCAGCAGCGCCTTCAGCAGCTCGGTCGGGTGCTCGGTGGTCTCCGGGTCGCCGGGACCGTTGCTCATGAAGACGCCGTCCGGGTTGCGCTCGAGGATCTCCGCCAGCGTCGCGGTGGCCGGCAGCACGTGCACCTCGATACCGCGCTCGGCCATCCGCTTCGGCGTCATCGACTTGATCCCGAGGTCGAGCGCGACGACGGTGAACCGCTTCTCGCCTTCCGCGGGGACGACGTACGGCTCGAACGTGGTCACCTCGGTGGCCAGGTCGGCGCCGACCATCGGCGGCTGCTGCAGCACCTTCTCCAGCAGCGTCTCCGGGTCGAGGACCTCGGTCGAGATCCCGGCCCGCATCGCTCCGCGCTCGCGCAGGTGCCGGGTCAGCGCTCGGGTGTCGATGCCGGAGATCCCGACGATGCCCTGGGATTTCAGCTGGTCGTCCAGCGAGCGGGTGGCGCGCCAGTTCGACGGCACCCGGGCCGGGTCGCGGACGACGTACCCCGCGACCCAGATCTTCTGCGACTCGTCGTCCTCGTCGTTGACTCCGGTGTTGCCGATGTGCGGCGCGGTCTGGGTGACGATCTGCCGGTGGTACGACGGGTCGGTCAGCGTCTCCTGGTAGCCGGTCATCCCGGTGGAGAACACCGCCTCGCCGAAGGTCTCGCCGGTCGCCCCGTACGACGTCCCCGCGAAGCTGCGGCCGTCCTCCAGGACCAGCAGCGCAGGCTGATGGGCAGGCTGGCTCATTTCTGCTCGGCTCCGATCAGGGTCGAGATGGATTCGGTCAGGGCGGCGGTGTCGGCCTTGCGGCGCGGCCGGAACCCGGTGTCGAGCGCGCGGCCGTCGTGGTTCCAGGTGACCACCACCAGGCCGGACTTCTCCGCGGTCACCTTGCCGGCGATCCCGCGGTCGGTCCGGACGCCGGTCAGGTGGTCCACGGGGATGAAGACATCCGCCGCGCCCTGCCGATGGAAGATCAGGCCGGCCTCACTGACGGCCAGGTCCGCGGTGCTGCGGACGCCCAGTTCGTGCACGGCGATCCGGTCCATCCAGTCGCCGGCCGAGGTGGTGGCGACGTAGACGCCCTCCACTCCCCGTTGGGAGAAAACGCCTTTGTCATCGGCCGGCGCCTCGGGCAGCGGCGCCAGGTCGATCTGCCGGGCCTGGCGGTTCCGCCAGCCCCGGTACATGGCCCAGTAGCCGGCCGCGATGACCAGCAACGTGCCGAGAACGCCCAGGAAGGCCTTCACCGGGCGAGCTTCCCGTTCAGCACAGTCGGTGTGCCGCGCAGGAAGGTCGCCACGACCTGGCCCGGCAGCGTCATCCCGTCGAACGGCGTGTTCCGCGACAGCGACGCGGACTCCCCCGGTACGACGGTCCGCTCGGCCGACGGGTCGACCAGGACCAGGTTGGCGGCGGCGCCGGCCTCGAGCGGCCGGCCGTGGTCGGCGACCTGGCCGATCTCCGCCGGCCGGTAGCTCATCCGGTCGGCGACGTCGGCCCAGGTCATCAGCTTGGTGTCGACCATCGCGTGCTGGACCACGCTGAGCGCCGTCTCCAGGCCGAGCATGCCGAACGCGGCCGCGCTCCACTCGCAGTCCTTGTCCTCGACCGGGTGCGGCGCGTGGTCGGTGGCGACGATGTCGATGGTGCCGTCGGCCAGGCCCTCGCGGACCGCCTCGACGTCCTCCTTGGTCCGCAGCGGCGGGTTCACCTTGTAGACCGGGTTGTAGGAGGCGGCCAGGTCCTCGGTCAGCAGCAGGTGGTGCGGGGTGACCTCGGCGGTCACCTCGTACCCGCGCTTCTTCGCGGCCCGGACGATCTCCACCGAGCCCTTGGTGGACAGGTGGCAGATGTGCAGCTTCGAGCCGACGTGCGCGTTCAGCAGGATGTCGCGGGCGATGATCGCCTCCTCGGCGACACTCGGCCAGCCGGTCAGGCCGAGGACGCCGGACAGCGCGCCCTCGTTCATCTGCGCGCCCTGGGTGAGCCGCGGCTCCTGCGCGTGCTGGGCGATCACGCCGCCGAACGCCTTCACGTACTCCAGCGCCCGGCGCATCAGCGCGGCGTCCCAGACGCAGTCGCCGTCGTCGGAGAACACCCGGACCCGGGCCGCCGAGTCCGCCATCGCGCCGAGCTCGGCGAGCTGGGTGCCCTTCCGGCCGACCGTGACCGCGCCGATCGGGAAGACGTCGGCGTACCCGGCGTCGCGACCGAGGCGCCAGACCTGCTCGACCACACCGGCGGTGTCGGCGACCGGATCGGTGTTGGCCATCGCGAAGACGGCGGTGAACCCGCCCATCGCCGCGGCCCGGGTGCCGGTGAGCACGGTCTCGGCGTCCTCACGGCCGGGCTCGCGCAGGTGGGTGTGCAGGTCGACCAGGCCAGGCAGCGCGACCAGTCCCTTGGCGTCGACGGTCTCGGCGTCGGCCGGCGCTTCGAGGTTGGTGCCGACAGCAACGATCTCGCCGTTGTCGACCAGCAGATCCGCCACCTCACCGCCCAGAATCTTGGCTCCGGTGATCAGGTAGGCGCTCACGCGTTCGACTCCTCGTCGTTGGTTCCGGACAGCAAGAGGTAGAGGACCGCCATCCGGATGGCGACCCCGTTGGTCACTTGTTCGACGATGACCGAGCGGGTCGAGTCGGCGACCTCGGCGCTGATCTCCATCCCGCGGTTCATCGGGCCGGGGTGCAGCACGATCGCCTCGTCCGGCAGTTGCGCCATCCGGTGCACGTCCAGGCCGTAGCGGCGGGTGTACTCGCGGGCGCTCGGGAAGAACGCGTCGTTCATCCGCTCCCGCTGGACCCGCAGCATCATCACCGCGTCGCTCTTGGCCAGATTCGCGTCCAGGTCGTACGACGTGACGCACGGCCAGTTGCGCATGTCGACCGGGAGCAGCGTCGGCGGCGCGACCACGGTCACCTCGGCGCCCAGCGTCGAGAGCAGCAGCACGTTCGACCGGGCCACCCGGGAGTGCAGGACGTCGCCGACGATCGTGATCCGGCGGCCGTCCAGCGAGCCGAGGTGGCGGCGCATCGTGAACGCGTCCAGCAGCGCCTGGGTCGGGTGCTCGTGGGTGCCGTCCCCGGCGTTGACCACCGAGCCGGTCATCCAGCCCGACGTGGCCAGCAGGTGCGGCGCGCCGGACGAGCCATGCCGGCAGACGACGCCGTCGGCGCCCATCGCCTGCAGGGTGAGCGCGGTGTCCTTCAGGCTCTCGCCCTTGCTGACACTCGAGCCCTTGGCGGAGAAGTTGATCACGTCGGCCGACAGCCGCTTGGCCGCCGCCTCGAACGAGATCCGGGTCCGGGTGGAGTCCTCGAAGAACAGGTTCACCACGGTCCGGCCGCGCAGCGCCGGCAGCTTCTTGATCGGCCGGTCGGCCAGCGACCGCATCTCCTCGGCCGTGTCCAGGATCAGGTTCGCCTCGTCCCGGCTCAGGTCACCCGCGCTGAGTAGATGCCTCATCACGCCCCCACCTTCGTCTTGTCCGCGGTCTTGTCCGCGATCAGCACCGCGTCCTGGTCGTCGTACTCGGTCAGGTGCACGGTGACCCGCTCGACCAGCGAGGTGGGCAGGTTCTTGCCCACGTAGTCGGCGCGGATCGGCAGCTCCCGGTGGCCGCGGTCGACCAGGACCGCGAGCTGGACCGCGCGCGGCCGGCCGATGTCGCCGATCGCGTCCAGCGCGGCCCGGATGGTGCGGCCGGAGAACAGCACGTCGTCGACCAGGACGACGACCTTGCCGTCGATCCCGTCCGCCGGGATGTCGGTGTGCTCGAGGC
Organism: Kribbella sp. NPDC050820; assembly: GCF_040653975.1. Lineage (NCBI taxonomy): Bacteria > Bacillati > Actinomycetota > Actinomycetes > Propionibacteriales > Kribbellaceae > Kribbella > Kribbella sp. NPDC050820. The sequence continues at coordinate 34,413 of NZ_JBFAHB010000041.1, read as the reverse complement.
CGCGGGGTGGTTTGAGGCCGATGTCGTCGCGGTACATCGTCACATCGAGTGACCCTGTCGGCACGCTCTGCCCCTCGACCGCCGCGATCCGGGCCGAGATCCGGGCGGCCAGCGGAACGCCGCGAGTGGGGATGCCGAGCAGGACGACCGGGTCGGCGCCGCGGTTGCGCTCGAGGATCTCGTGCGCGATCCGGGTCAGTGCCCGGGAAATGTCGGAAGCGTCCAGGACCGTGCGGCTGCCGCGTTTGGGCGCGCCGTCGTGGGCATGGCTCATCGCTACCGTTCCTCCTTTCCCGCCTCTCTGGACGGGTCTTTAAAGGACGTTCGGACCGCTTGACATGGTATCGGAAGTGACACGCCGTCTTGACGCTGGCCTCGCGCCCAGAATATTGTTACTCTGTGTAACCGAGGGGGGTTTCACCTACCGGGCCGTTCCGGCGGACCGGACATGACGAAACTAGTCGGAGGGAAGAACCAGCGTGCCTAGCGAATACGCGAAGACACTGGGTGGCAAGTTGCGCGCCATCCGCCAGCAGCAAGGGCTGTCGCTGCACGGCGTGGAAGAGAAGTCCAAGGGTCGCTGGAAGGCGGTCGTCGTCGGCTCGTACGAGCGTGGCGATCGAGCCGTCACCGTCCAGAAGCTCGCGGAGCTCGCCGATTTCTACGGTGTGCCCATCCGTGAGCTCCTGCCCGGTTCCGCCAGCGCGGCCGCTGCGGCTGCCGCTCCTCCCCGGTTGATCCTCGACCTGGAGGCCCTGCAACACCTCGACGCGAGCGAGGCCGGTCCGCTGACGCGGTACGCGGCCACGATCCAGGCTCAGCGCGGGGACTACAACGGCAAGGTGCTGTCGATCCGTCAGGACGACATGCGCACGCTCGCCGTGATCTACGACGAGTCGCCGACGACTCTGACCGAGCGCTTCATCTCCTGGGGTGTGCTGAACCCAGAGGCGAAGGGTGACGTCGAGGAGACCGAGGCAGCCGGCGCCTGACCGGAGGCAGCAGAGACGGTCGGGGCTCGTAGCAGCTGGCCCACGGCCGCCCGCCTCCTCCTGACAGAACAGAGCAGGACAACAGCAGTACGACGCAGTACCGCGGCGGGAACCACCTCACCCGCTGCACCAGGCCGGGGCCGTTCCCCCACGCCGACCACCACGGGGACGCCGAGTCGGCCCGGACCGTACCGAGACGGTACCGGGCCACGATCACTCGAAGGTCTTCCTGCTGAAACACCCCGAGAGGGCGCCGCCCGCCAGGCGCCGGCTCTACTTCCTCAGACGCCCAGCGTGGGCTTGAGCTGCAGCAGTCTCGCCAGCAGCCCGTTCACGAACGCCGGCGACTCGTCGGTGGACAGGTCCCGCGCCAGCGCGACCGCCTCGCTCACCGCGACCACGTCCGGGACCTGGTCGTCGAACAGCAGCTCGTAGCTTCCGATCCGCAGGATGTTGCGGTCCACGGCCGGCATCCGGTCCAGCGACCAGCCGACCGAGTGGGTCTCCAGCAGATCGTCGATCACGTCGATGTGCTTTGCGACACCCTCGACCAGCGCCACGGTGAACTCGTTCACCGGCGGGTCGTTGTCGGCCACCCGGTCGGCCAGGGTGCCGCCGACCGGCAGGCCCCTGACCTCCGACTCGAACAGCACGTCCAGTGCGCGCTTGCGGGCCTTGCTACGGGCAGACATGTTCTGTTGTCAGCTCTCTCGAGGGCTCAGGAGGTGACGCGGCCGAGGTAGTCCCCGGTGCGGGTGTCGACCTTGACCTTCTCGCCCGTGGTCAGGAACAGCGGGACCTGGATCGTGTAGCCGGTCTCCAGCTTGGCCGGCTTGGTGCCGCCGGTGGACCGGTCGCCCTGCAGGCCCGGCTCGGTGTACTCCACCACGAGCTCGACCGAGGCCGGGAGCTCGACGTACAGCGGCAGGTCGTCGTGCACCGCGACGATGGCGTCCTGGTTCTCCAGCAGGAAGTGCGAGGCGTCGCCGACCACGTCGGGCTGGATCTGGAGCTGGTCGTAGGTGGACTTGTCCATGAACACGTACGCCGAGCCGTCGTTGTACAGGTAGGTCATGTCCCGCTTGTCGACAGTCGCGACGTCGACCTTGACGTCGGCGTTGAAGGTCTTGTCGACCACCTTGCCGGAGAGCACGTTCTTCAGCTTGGTCCGGACGACGGCGCCGCCCTTGCCGGGCTTGTGGTGCTGGAACCAGACGACGGACCACAGCTGCCCGTCCAGGTCGAGCACCATGCCGTTCTTGAGGTCGTTCGTCGTTGCCACGCGGATATGCCCTTCGAATTCGATCAGCGGTAACACCGGATTGTAGCGGTCACCTGCCCTTTCCTCCGATTCCGCGACCGCGGGCGGCAACGGGCGGCCCCCTGCGGGCCTTAGGCTGGCAACCCGAGGGACGGCCGGACCGACGGAGGCAGCCGATGCTGGAGTTCGCGATCTTCGTCATCGTCATGATCGTGGTCAGCGTGGTCGGGAAGGTGCGGAAAGAGGCCTCCGGCGGCAAGAACCCGAACGCCCGGGTGCAGAAGCTGATCGAGCAGGTGCAGAACCAGTACCTCAGCCAGCCGACCCAGCTCCAGGGCCAGTACGGATCCAGCCGGCCCGCGACTCCCCCGCCGTACCAGCCGCAGCATCAGTTGTCGGGGCAGTGGTTGCCGTCGTACGGGCCGCCGCAGGGGCACCGGCCGCCGCAGCACAACCTGCTGGCGCCACGGCAGGACACCGACAACCGGGTGCGGGAGCTGATGAAGGCCGGCAACGAGGTGGCCGCCATCCGGTTGCTGTGCGACGAGCAGGACATGGGCATCCTCGAGGCCCAGAAGCACGCCCGCGCTCTGGTCGCGCCGCCCGGCTCCGCACCCGCGCAGTCGAAGCCGGCCACCGCGCCGGCTCCTGCGCCGGCGCCTGAGGAAGAGGAGACCCGGTACGTCGGCTCCGCCGCGTTCGCCGAATCGATCTTCGACCTGGACCGCGAGGAGGACACCTGGGCCAGCGGCTGGGTCGACGCCCCCGAGCCCGAGGACCGCTCCGACATCGACGAGCTCTGGCAGACGGTCGCCAACCCGCCACGACCGGGAGCTAACCCGGCCAACTGATCCGGAAGCACCCGTGCCGGCGCTCGATCCGGAACCCGTCTGGTACGGCGGCGCCTTTCGAGTAGACCTGGAACGTCGGGCCCGGTCCGTGCCGATGGTGCGCGTCCCAAATTTGCACCTGGTCCACCATCCGACGCATCAGCTCCCGCGCGTCCGGTCCATGGCCGTTGACGCCGAGCTCCACGAATGACGCGGGTCGGCGCCGAGCCGGGCATGACGTCAGGTAGGCCACGCTGTCGCGCGTCGCCATGGCGGCTGCACCCCAGCGCGGCGACGGCGCGACCGTCTGCACGCTCTGGTCGGCGAACAGAACGCAGTACCCGGGCAGGGTCGCCGCGAGCCACAGGTTGAGGTCGAGGAGAGGCTCCTCGCGGTTCATCACGACACCCGACCAGACCTGCCCACGTGGCTCGTCGAGCACGCCGTCGTACGGGTGCGCCTCGCTCTCCTGGTCCTCGTCGAAGCCGACGTACACCTCGTCCTTCGCGATCGGCACGATCCGCTCGTAGTTCGCCCCGGCACCCTGCATGCTGACGAATCCGCACAGCGTCGTCGACCGGCTGTCCAGGTGGTCGGCCACCCGGTCGAACGCAATCGACCGCGTCTGCCCCCGAAGCCGCAGCGGTACGACGATGCGGCCGCCGATCCGGAGCTGGTCCATCCAGGCCGGGGCGATGTCCCACGCCGTCACGGTCACCACGATCAGGTCGTACGGCGCACCCGCCGGCACCCCGAACTCGCCGTCCGCGCGGACCACCCGGACGTCGTCGTACCCGGCGTCCGCCAGCACGGCGCGGGCCCGGTCGGTGACCTCGGGATCGATGTCGACCGTGGTGACCGAGCCGGTGGGCCCGGTCAGCTCGCGCATCAGCGCCGCGTTGTAGCCGCCGGAGCCGATCTCGAGGACACGGTCGCCAGGCTGGATCGCGGCCTGGCCGAGCATCAGCGCGACGATGCTCGGCTGCGACACCGAGCTGATCGCCACGCCGGCGTCGTTCCGCTTCATCAGCACGACGTCGTCGGCGTACGCGCGGTGCAGTGGCGCCTGCGGGACGAACAGGTGCCGTGGCACGGTCCGGAACGCGGCTGCCACCCGCTCGTCCCGGATGGAGCCTTCGGCCACCAGATGCCTGGTGAGGGCCGCACGCAGCTCGTCCGCTTGGAGCGCGTCGCGGGCACTCATCGGTCAGTCCCTCTTGTCCCCGAGGGACTCGAGCAGTGTCCGCAGCAGGTCCGCGAACCGCTCCCGCTCGGCGTCGGACAGCCCCGACAGCAGCTGGTTCTCGGTGTCGATGTGGGCCGGCAGCACACGGTCGATCAGCTGCAGGCCGTCCTCGGTCAGCGTCACCCGGACACCACGGCCGTCGGTCTCACTCGGCTGCCGTGTGACCAGGCCGCGTGCCTCCAGCCGGTCCAGGCGCTGGCTGATCGCGCCCGAGGTCACCATCGACGAGCGCATCAGGCCTGCCGGGGTCAGGCTGTGCTCGGCGTTACTCCGCCGGAGTGTCGCCAGGACGTCGAACGACGCGCGGTCGAGGTCGTACCGCGCGAAGTTGCGCCGCAGCTCGGTGTCGAACAGTTGGCCGAGCCGGCTCACCCGCCCGACGACTCCCATCGGCGAGGCGTCCAGGTCCGGCCGCTGCTCGGCCCATTGCTCGAGCACCAGGTCGACGTGATCAGCCATGGTTCCAGCCTAGTCCCGGATTGCTTAGCGGTGAGGGATTGAAAGTAGCTTAGCGCTGAGATACTTTATCTTAGTGCTAAGTAACCGAGTCTCTCTTCTCCTGGTCACGGCGATCACGCCGCTGCTCTGGGGCACCACCTACCTGGTCACCACCGAGCTGCTGCCGCCGGGCCGTCCACTGCTGGCCGCGCTGCTCCGAACACTGCCCGCCGGACTGCTCCTCGTCCTGATCACCCGCGCCGTCCCCCGTGGCAGTTGGTGGTGGCGGTCGCTGGTCCTCGGCACGCTCAACATCGGTGCGTTCAACGCGCTGCTGTTCATCGGCGCCTACCGGCTGCCGGGCGGTGTGGCCGCGACCGTCGGTGCAATCCAGCCGCTGTTCGTCGCCCTGTTGTCGACCGGTCTGCTTCATCAGCGACTGTCGCTGCGGACCGTGCTGGCAGCGATCGGCGGTGTCGTCGGCGTTGGCCTGCTGGTCCTGCGCGCCGACGCCCGCCTCGACACCTGGGGTGTGATCGCAGCGCTCGGTGGCGCGGTGGTGATGGCCTTCGGCGTCGTCCTGAGCAAGCGCTGGACGTCACCGGCTCCGCTGCTGGCCACGACCGGCTGGCAACTCGCCGCCGGCGGTCTGGTGCTGCTGCCCGTCGTCTACCTGGTCGAGGGAACGCCGCCGGCGATGACTGCCCAGAACATCCTCGGCTACGCCTACCTGGCGCTCATCGGCTCCGCGGTCGCGTACGCCCTGTGGTTCCGTGGGATCCGGCACCTCTCCCCCACCGATGTCACCTTTCTGCTGCTCCTCAGCCCGGTGACCGCGACCGTCATCGGCTGGCTGGCGCTCGACCAGCGCCTCACCACGGCACAGGGCGTCGGCGGCCTCGTCGTCCTGGCGGCGCTGCTCAGCTCGCAACTCGGGCGGAGACCCACCGCGGCACCGGTGCTGATCCCGGCTGCGGAGAGGTGCTGAGCATGCGCATCCTCGTCTTCGGCTCGTCCGGCGCCGTCGGCAGCCGGGTTGTGCAGGAAGCAGTCCGTCGCGGCCACGAGGTGACGACGGTCAGCCGCACCCGGCCACTCCAACCGTCCGCTCACCATCGGCAAGGCGACGCCTCCAACCCGAACGACGTCGCCGCATTGAGCGAAGGCCATGACGTAGTCATCAGCGCGACCCGGCCGCCACCCGGCCAGGAGGGGCAGCTCGTCGAGGCCGCCAAGGGTCTGCTGATCGGTCTGCGAGCCAGCGGCGTACGACTCATCCTGGTCGGCGGCGCGGCGAGTCTGCTCGTGCCGGGCCTGGAGGTGCCGTTGGTCGAGGCACCGGACTTTCCGGAGAGCCTGCTGCCGATCGCGCTCGCGTGCATCGAGCAGTACGAGGTGATCCGGGCGGCCTCGGACGTCGACTGGACCTACGTGACTCCGCCCGCGCTGCTCGAACCGGGCGTCCGCACCGGCGGCTACCGACTGGGCCGGGACCACCTGGTGACCGCTGACGACGGCACGTCGTCCCTCTCGATGGAGGACTTTGCGATCGCCCTGATCGACGAAGCCGAGCGGGCACGCCATCGGCGCACCCGCTTCACTGTCGGCACCTGATATCCGCGTCAAGGGACGTTCGGGTCGTAACCGCTGTTCGGTACCGCTCGACAGGACGTATAGGCCCACTGCCGGCCGATCCTCGCCTGAACCGGCCACCGAGCAGGCTCGAGCACCGGACACCTCCTGTCGAACCGCACCACCCGCCCGCCCTGTCCACCCACCACAGCACCGGCGCCCGCACCCACCATCCACCACCGCCGCCGCCCCCCGGCGCGGGCATTTCAGGGGAGAACCCCTGAAATTGCCCCTTCTCCCGTCCCCTGCGGGGGGAGAAGGGACAACTTGAGGGGATAACCCGTCATGTGACCGCGGGGTGGACGGGGGTCGCGGATGGGTCCCCGAATGCTTCTCGACGAGGCACTAGACGGTATGGAGTGACGCACGACTAATTTGGCGCGGACTGCATTGCCTCGTTTGGTGATGGTGGTCCAGGCGCTGGTCGGCATCAACGTCGTTCATGCTCGCTGCGCTGCGCGTGCTCCACGTTGACACGTCAGGCGCCGCTGGACCAGCCCCTCTCCAGCGGCGCCTGACCCTGCCCTCTTGACACCAGGTCAGTCCATATCAGATCAGGCCCTCGCGGAGGGCGTAGGCGACGGCGTGCGAGCGGTTCTTCAGTTGCAGGCGGCTGGTCACGTCGTGCAGGACGTTCTTGACCGTCCGCTCCGAGTAGGACAGCTCCCGGGCGATCTCCTGCGTGTCTTTGCCGTCGGCCACCAGCCGCAGGACCTGCGTCTCGCGGTCGGACAGCCCGGTGTGGGACAGCCCGCGCGGTGCCAGCACGTGCCGCTGCATCCGCGACACCTGACCGAGCAACCGGCCGAGCAGATCCGGCGGCAGGCTGCCGTCACCCGCGGCGGCGGCCTGCAGGAGGTGCACGATGCGGTCGGCCGTCGCCTCGGTACGCCGAAGCACACCGGACACCCCCAACTCGACCGCGGTCATCAACGCGTCGTCGTCGATCGTGCTGCCGATCAGCACGGTCCGGCGGCATCCCCGCTGAGTTGCCGTCCGGAGCACCTGTACCGCGGCTGCGTCCAGCGAGTCGACGGCGATCAACGCGATCACTGGCGGGGCAGTGCGCTGATCGGTCGGCTTGGCCTGGATCGACGCCAGGTCGGCGTCGGTGAGCAGGGCGATCTCCGGCCGCTGCCGCAGCGCGTGCACCAACCCGAACTGCGACAGCGGGTCGAGGGCTTTCACCCAGACCGGAATACGTTGCTGCATGGACATACTTGTCACTCCCCCAGAGCGTTGATGAACGGAACGGACCGAATCCGTAGGCACACGAACCCCCAAAATCGTCGATTCCGATCGTGCACCCGAACCTTCAGCCAGCCTTAAGACCGGGTCACGACCCACGCCAAGCGTGAAGCACCGGCGTCTCACCTCGATCTCTTGGCCGCGAGACCGCGGAAACAGGCCCGGAAAACCAGCTCCCCGGGCCTGCCTTCACCTGCTAGATGCCCGAAAGGGCAGATTGGTTACGCGTCCAGCGAGCTGATGGCGCGCAGGGCCAGGCGGTAGGAGTCGATGCCGAAGCCGGCGATGGTGCCGGTGGCGACGCCGGAGACGACGCTGTTGTGCCGGAACTCCTCGCGGGTGGCGGGGTTCGTCAGGTGGATCTCGATCAGCGGCGCGGTGCGCTGCGCGCAGGCGTCGCGCAGCGAGTACGAGTAGTGCGTGAACGCGGCCGGGTTGAGCACCACCGGCAGCTTCCCGTCGGCCGCCTCGTGCAGCCAGCCGACCAACTCGGCCTCGTCGTCGGTCTGCCGGACCTCGACCTCCAACCCGAGCTCGGCACCGGCCTTCTCGCACTCCCCGACCAGGTCGGCGAACGTCGTCGTCCCGTACTTCTCCGGCTCCCGCGACCCCAGCCGCCCAAGATTCGGCCCGTTCAGCACCAGCACCCGTCGTCCACTCACACAACCACCCTAGTGGAGCCCCTCCCCCACCACGCCTCCAAACCGTCCTGCCAGTCAGGACCAGGGGGCTCCGGGGCCGCCCATTCGGTGGGCGTAGTCGGAGCCCTTGGTCAGCTCGCCGCGGCGGACTGGCTTGTCTGTGAAGGCCGAGGCGTAGATCGCGGCTGCGAGCTCAATCGTGTTTCGGGCCTCGGCCAGGGGCACCGGTGCCGCCTTGCCGGCCAGCAGGGCGTCCAGGACGGCGTTGAGCTGGGCTGTGTGACCGCTCGGCACCTCGGGGAGGCCGTTGGCCCACGCCTCGCTCACCGAGTCCTGATCCGGTGCGGCTGTGACGGTCCAGTTTTCGTTCTTGTAGCCGTAGAGGTGTTCCAGCTCGACCGTCGCGTTCTCGTAGTCGAAGCGCAGCTCGGACGTCTGCCGCGGCGAGACCAGCGAGTTCACGACCGACGCCACCGCGCCGTTCTCGAAGGTGACCAGCGCCATCGAGACGTCCTCGGTCTTGGTCGGCCGGGCCTGCCGGGCCGCGATCGCGGTGACCTTCTCCCACGGGCCGAGGATCGACAGCAGCAGGTCGAACTGGTGGATCCCGTGCCCCATTGTCGGGCCGCCGCCCTCGACCTCGAAGGTCCCCCGCCAGGGCATCGCGAAGTACTCGTCGTCGCGGTACCAGACTGTGTTGCACAGGGCAACCAACGGCCGCCCGAGCACCCCGTCGGCGGCGAGCTCGCGCAGCCGCACCGCACTCGAACCGAAGCGGTGCTGGAAGATGCACACGACCTGCGCGGACGACGCCCGCTCGGCCTCCAGCAGCTCGTCGAGCTCGTCCAGCGACAACGTCGGCGGCTTCTCCGTCAGTACGTCGACACCCGCCGCGAGGCACTCCGCGGCCAACGGCACGTGCGAGCTCGGCGGCGTGCACAGGTGGACCAGGTCGACCTCGCCGGCCGCGAGCAGCTCGGTCAGGCTCGAGTACACGGTGGGGATATCCCACTTGGTCGCGAACGCCTGCGCCCGGTCGAGGTCGACGTCGACCGCGCCGACGAGCTGGGCGCGGTCTGCGCAGGCCACTACCGCTCCGGCGTGGGCGTTGGCGATCCCGCCGGTGCCGACGATCGCGATCCGGTACTTGCTGTCAGACATGCAAACCCTTTCAGGAGAGACCGTAGGAGATGCGTACGTCGTCGACGTACGCGCTGCCGTAGTTGGAGCTGTTGGCGTAGAACGCGATCCCGCCCAGCGCGGGCATCGCGGTGCGGAACGGCTGATCGTCGCTGATCCGCACTCCGTCGATGAACAGGTCGAACCGCTGGTTGACCGTGTCGACGACCAGCCGGACGTCGTACCAGCGGCCGAGCTCGTAGCTGCCGACCGTCCGCGAGGTCGAACCTTCGTACGCGATGATGTTGCCCTTGTCGAAGGCGACGCTGACTGCCGCCGTGCCGCTCTCGTTGTAGAGGTACGGCAGGCCGAACCAGTTGCTGCCGGACACGTACGGCTGGTCGCGCATCACCCGCGCCTCGACGGTCACCAGCCCACGCAGCGGCGTCGCGAACACCTGGGAGATCCCGGTTCCCGCCGTACCGCCGGTGTTCGTCCCGCGGGCGAGCCGGACGCTCCGATCCGAGGCCGAGGGCACCTCGGCGATGTCGACCGCGTTGCCGGTCGCGTTCACCGTCCAGCCGCCGGTTCCCGTGGGCAGTGCACCGGGCGGCAACGAGTCGAAGTCGTGTGCCTGCTGCTCGTCGCCCACTGGATCCGCCAGCAGGAACGCACCGGCGTCGGCAGCTGCCGCAGGCAGCACAGCCACACCGGACCGCTCGACGGTCTGCCGTCCGCTGAGCTCCGCCACCACTGTGTAGCCACTGCCCATCGGCACATCCGGTACGACGAAGCCGCCGTCCGCACCCGACTGAGCCGTGCCGACAACCTCGCCTCCGGACCGCACGGTGACCGCAGCACCCGGCAACGCCTGAGCCCGTTGGTCGAGCACGCGCCCGATGATCGACCCATCGGTGTCCTGCAACCCGACCGTCAGGTCCTGCCTGCTCGTGTCACCCCGGCGTACGGCGACAGTCGCGCTGCCCGCGTCGTACCCGTCCTTGCTCGCGGTGACCGTGGCGACCGAGCCGAATGCGAAGCCTTCGAGCCGGTAAAACCCACCGACCTGAGTCACGGCACTACGAGACCCGGCAACGACGGTTGCTCCCTCGACCGGGTGACCGAACTGGTCGCGGACGAAGCCGTTGACCGACTCCCACGTCTGCTGCCGCGGCGTCCGGTACTCGAAGGCGCCGAGGTCGGGCAGTCCCTGGTAGAGCGCCGTACCGGCGTAGTCCCGCCCACCGTTGTCCTCGACCGCAGCCGCTGTGCCGACGGCGATCGATCCCGACGTCGGCACCAGCGCCAGCGCCCGATCCAGCCGCGGGCCGCTCTCCTCAGTCCCGTACGGACCGCTCAGCGCCGCCTTGAACAGCGGATCGCCCTGCAGCGCACGACGATCCGACGACGGTACGGCGAGCGCCGCGCCGGCGTAGAGGTTGTTGTCGTAGGTGATCGTCGGACTCGTGGTCAGCGAAGCGTTCGCCCGGGTCGAGTACAGGATGTTGTTGCGGATGTCGTACGTCGCGGCCAGCGAACTGCCGTAGCCGTAGATCAGGTGGTCGCTGCGATCGCTGTAGATCGTGTTGTTGTAGACCTTCGCGGTCGCGGCCCGGTCGGAGTGCAGGTAGATCTGGTAGCGCGAGTTGCCGGCGATGGTGTTGTAGCGGATGACCGTGTCGCCGAACGAGAACTGGCAGATCAGGATCCCGTCCCCGTTGTGGTGGACGAAGTTGTACTGCACCACGATCCGGGTCGTCGCCTTGTCCGGGTCGATCGCGTTCGAGTCCGCGCCACCGGCCTTCTGCTGGGTCTCGTACACCTCGTTGTGCTGGATCACCACGTCGTCGGCGTAGTACGCCTCGATGCCGGACGTGCCGGCCCGGTAGACCACGTTGCCCTCGACCAGGCCGCCGCGGACGTCGGTCAGGTACATCCCGTTGCAGGCGTAGTCGTTGCCGTCCTGCTGGATGAAGTTGTTGCGGATCACGACGTTCGTGTGCGGGGTGAACCGCGGGTCGGTGGCGTTCGCGCGCTCACCCCAGCCGGTCTGCACCGCGCCCTCGGACGAGCCGGTGTGCTGCTTGACGACGATGCCGGCGAACGACGTGCGCTTGACCGAGGAGTTCTGCACCAGGATGTCGTCGAGGACGGTCGCCGTACCCGGGTTCGCGACGTCGGCGACCGTGCCGCGGAAGACGATGCCGCCGGTGTTCTTCGAGCGGTCCCAGCCGGTCTGGAAGGTGACGCCGGGCTTGTTGCCGGCCGGGTCGCCGCCGATCCAGTTCACCTCGCCGGTGACGTCGTGCACGTCGACGCCGTCGAGGACGAAGTGGCTGAGGGTGCCGCCGGCGTCGCCGGCCACCTCGATCCCGCGGAGGTCGCGGAGATTGGTCCCGGGCTCGCCGGTGAGCGGCCTGGCGTTGGTGACCTCGAGGTTGCGGATCTCCCAGTCGTGCTGGTTGAACAGCCGGACCGTCTCGGCGACCTCACCGGCGCCGTGGATCGCGGGCCTCGCGCCCGGACCGTACTTGTCGATCACGATCGGCCGGCCAGTCGCGCCGGAGCCCTTCGGCCACAACTGCCCGCCCCAGCTCTGGCCGGCGCGGAGCAGAACCTGGTCGCCCGGCTCGAAGGTCGTGTCGTTGACCTTCTGCAGGCTCCGCCAGGCGCGACCGGGCGAGGTGCCCTTCGCCTGGTCGGACCCGTGCACGGCGTCGACGTAGTACTTGGTGCCGCCGCCGCTTTCCACCGCGGCCGCACTGGACGGCAGCAGCCCTACCCCGAGCAACACCGCGCCCAGCAGGGCGCGCCCCAGCCTCTTGCCCATCGGAAAGCCCTTTCCAAGGTGTCCTCCGACATCCTGGAGTGGTTTCCACCGATGAACAAGGGCAAGTCCAGCAGGTGACCGGATCCGGTCAGCCGATGGTCGAACTGGCGTCAGCTGACTTCGGCGTAGGCCGCGACCAGCAGGCTTGGATCGGGCGCCTCGAAGATCGCGGGCTTGGCCAGGCCGTCGAGGACGACGAAGCGGAGCCGGTCGGCCCGGGTCTTCTTGTCCAGCTTCATCGCGTCCTGCAGGTGCGGCCAGGCGTCGGCGCGGTACTTCACCGGCAGCCCCAGCGTCTCCAGTACGGCGCGGTGCCGGTCGGCGGTCGCGTCGTCGAGGCGACCGGCCGCACGGGCCAGTTCGGCGACGAACACCATGCCGATGCTGATCGCGGCGCCGTGCCGCCACTTGTACCGCTCGACCCGCTCGATCGCGTGGCCGAGGGTGTGGCCGTAGTTCAGCGCCTCCCGGCCGATCCGGCCGCCGACCGTCGTGGTCCGCTCCCGCAGGTCCGCGCCGACGGTGTCCGCCTTCACCTGGATCGCGCGGGCGATCAGCTCCTCGGTGGCGTCGTACTCCGGGCTGGAGGCGCCGGCCGGGTCCTTCTCGACCAGGTCGAGGATCACCGGGTCCGCGATGAAGCCGCACTTCACCACTTCGGCGAGACCGCTGATGTAGTCGTTGCGCGGCAGCGTCTCCAGCGCGGCCAGGTCGCACAGCACCCCGGCCGGCTCCCAGAACGCGCCGACCAGGTTCTTGCCCTCGGCGGTGTTGATGCCGGTCTTGCCGCCGACCGCCGCGTCGACCATGCCGAGCAGCGTGGTCGGAATGTGCACGACCTTCACGCCGCGCAGCCAGGTCGCGGCGACGAAGCCGGCCAGGTCGGTCGTCGTCCCGCCGCCGACGCCGACGATCGCGTCCGACCGGGTGAACCCGGCCTGCCCGAGCACCGACCAGCAGTACGCGAGCACTTCCGCAGTCTTGGCCTCTTCGGCGTCCGGGATCTCGATCGCGTGCGCGGTGTAGCCGCCGGCGGTCAGGTCGTCGCGGATCGCGTCCCCGCTGGTCCGCAACGCCCGCGGGTGGATGACGGCGATCCGCTGGACACCGTCACCGAGCAGCCCGGGCAGCTCCCCGAGCAGGTTGTTGCCGATCACCACGTCGTACGGCGCCGCCGCGGCGACTCGAATCCGGTTCACTTGAGGTGCTCCAGGATTTCGTCGGCGATCTCGTCGGGGGTGCGGTTGTCGGTCTGCACGGTGAGCTTGGCGACCTCGGTGTACAGCGGCCGGCGCGCTTCCATCAGGTTGCGCAGCTGGGTGCGGACGTTGCCGAGCAGGAGCGGGCGCGCGACCCCGAGGCCGACACGCTTGGCCGCCTCGCCGAGGCTGACGTCCAGGAAGACCACGTTGTGCCCAGCCAGGTCGGCGCGGGTGTCCGGGTCCAGAATCGCGCCACCGCCGAGCGACAGCACGTCGTCGCCCTGCAGCGCGGCGACGATGGCGGCCCGCTCGAGCGCCCGGAAGTGCGGCTCGCCGTGGTCGACGAAGATGTCCGAGATCGGCTTGCCGGCCTCCGCCTCGATGTCGGTGTCGGTGTCGCGATGCCGCACGCCGAGCCGCTCGGCCAGCAGTTCGGCAATGGTCGACTTCCCCGAGCCGGGCGGCCCGACCAGGACGACTACCGGGCTCACAGCTCTGCCCACTCCCGCGGCGTGATGGTCGACGGCAGGTTCGCCAGGTATGCCTTGTGGTTGCGGGACGACTCCTCGACCGAATCGCCGCCGAACTTCTCCAGCGCGACCTCGGCCAGCACCAGCGCCACCATCGCCTCGGCCACGATCCCCGCAGCCGGTACGGCGCACACGTCGGACCGCTGGTGGTGTGCCGACGCGGCCTCGCCGGTCGTGGTGTCGATCGTGCGCAGCGCCCGCGGCACGGTCGCGATCGGCTTCATCGCGGCCCGCACCCGCAGCGTCTCGCCGGTGCTCATGCCGCCTTCGGTGCCACCGGAGCGACCACCGGTCCGCCGGACCGCGCCGTCCTCGGCGACGATCTCGTCGTGCGCCTTCGACCCCGGCGTCCGGGCCAGCTCGAACCCGTCGCCGAGCTCGACCCCCTTGATCGCCTGGATGCCCATCAGCGCGCCGGCCAGCTTCGAGTCCAGACGCCGGTCCCAGTGCACGTAGCTGCCGAGGCCGGGCGGCAGCCCGTCCACGACCACCTCGACGACGCCGCCGAGCGTGTCGCCGGCCTTCTGCGCGGTGTCGATCTCTGCCACCATCGCCTTGCTCGCGTCCGCGTCCAGGCAGCGCACCGGGTCCGCGTCCAGCTTCGCGACGTCGCCGTACGACGGGATAACGCCGTACGGCGCCTTGACCGTGCCGAGCTCGACGACGTGGCTGACGATGGTCACGCCGAACGCCTGGCTCAGGAAGCGGGCCGCGACCTCGCCGAGCGCGACCCGGGCCGCGGTCTCCCGAGCGCTGGCCCGCTCGAGCACCGGGCGGGCCTCGTCGAAGCCGTACTTCTGCATGCCGGCCAGGTCCGCGTGACCGGGGCGCGGGCGGGTCAGCGGCGCGTTCCGGGCCAGGTCGGCCAGCGTCTCCGGGTCGACCGGGTCGGGGGCCATCACCTGCTCCCACTTCGGCCACTCGGTGTTGCCGACCTGGATCGCGATCGGGCTGCCCAGCGACAGCCCGTGCCGGAACCCGCCGACGAACGTCACCTCGTCCCGCTCGAACTTCATCCGGGCGCCGCGGCCATAGCCGAGCCGACGACGAGCCAGGGCGTCGGCCACGTCGTCCGTGGTGACCTTGACGCCTGCGGGAAGACCTTCGAGTACGGCGACGAGCGCTTGTCCGTGCGACTCGCCGGCGGTGAGCCAGCGCAGCATGCCCCGATTCTTCCACGCGCATTCCACCGCCCGGACGCCGGTCTCACTGCGCAGCGAGCTCGAACGGGTTGAGCAGCCGGACACCGGTCCGTGCCACATCCGCGGTGTTACGGGTGACGAGAGTCCAGTCGTACGCCAAGGCGGTCGCAGCCATCAGCCCATCCACCAGTGGCAGCGGTGAGCGAGCGTTGAGCCTGCCCCACGTCTCGGCGACCTCCACGGTCACCGGGATGATCCGGTCGCCGTACCCCCTGACCAGCCGTTGGGTCCATTCCTCGATCGCCATGGCCTGCACCTGATCACGGCCCGCGAGTCGCTCGATCCCCTGCCGGAGCTCTCCGACCACCAGCACACTCAGATACAGGTCACTCGACCGCACCGACCTGATCCAGCCCGCGGCACCGGCGTGCGGAACCTTCTTCCGGAACTCCGACACCACGTTGGTGTCGAGCAGGTAGTTCACTCGAACTCGACCTGCCGGACCGGAGCATCCGAGCGCTCGATCTCGAGCACGGTCAGATCGGGTGCCGAGGCCAGGAAGTCCTTGAAGTCAACCACCAGTTCCTCTCCCGTCATTCGCCGGTAGTCCACGATGTCCAGCACGACGGCAACCTGGCGGCCGTGCTTCGTCACGAACTGCGGACCGTCGGCATGCACGGCCCGGATCAGCTCACTGAAATGCTGTTTCGCTTCTTGCACCTGCCACTGTCCAGCGATCGCCATCACCCATCACCTCGGAAACAGTCTAGACAGACTGGACAGAATTCACCAATGCACTCGCCGCGACCGATGCCTCGGGGCCGTGGCTACTGGCGGCGCATGCACGCGTGAGCGGTGTCGGAGGAGAGCGCGTCCCGGAAGGTCAACACGGCGTCGAAGGTCTTGCCGAGAACGGACTCCGTGCAGCCCGTCGACTCCCGGGCGGCCTGACCGCCGGCGATCGCGGCGCCCGCGAGCGCCGCACTGGCGAGCCCGGCCGCGGCGATGCGCCCGGCGGTACGGCGGAATGCGGTGGTCATCACGTGATCCTTTCGCTCTATCAACGACGGTAGGAGCGATCGGCTTCGCGGGAACTGGCTCTGGAACCCGTGTTCGGGTGGCGCTGACACCACCGTCGATAGGGTCGTGGCATGGACCGGGCTGCGGAGGAGACGTGGCGGGCGCGGATTCGCGGCTGCCTGCTGGGTGGAGCGATCGGCGACGCGCTGGGGGCTCCGGTCGAGTTCGAGGACAGTACGTCGATCGTCGCCACGCATCCCGACGGAGTCCGGACGTTCGTGTCCGGGCGGATCGGCTGGCCGCCGGGGACGATCACCGACGACACCCAGATGACGTTGTTCACCGCCGAAGGACTGATCCGGGCGGGCGTGCGGACCGATCGCGGCATCGGGTTCACGGTGGCGGTCGTGCACCACGCCTACGACCGGTGGCTGGACACGCAGGAGCTCCGCTCGCCGAGTGGTGAACGCGACGGCTGGTTGCAGGGCGAGGAGTGGCTGTACGCACGCCGCGCGCCGGGCAACACCTGCCTCAGCGCGTTGCGGGGCGCACGCAACGGCAACGCCAAGATCGAGCAGTTCGGCGGGCAGGCGCGGAACGACTCCAAGGGTTGCGGTGGAGTGATGCGGGTGGCGCCCTTCGGCCTGCTGCCTTCCAAGTGGTTCGACCGGGACTGGGTCTTCGACTCGGCCGCAGACGCCGCCGGCTACACCCACGGCCACCCGACCGGAAAGCTCGCCTCCGGCGCCTTGGCGGTGATCATCCGCGAGCTCTGTGAGGGCGCGGACCTCAACGCCGCGCTGGACACCACCGCGGCGGTGCTCGCCCAGCGGCCGAACCACGAGGAGACCAGTACGGCGCTGGCGGCCGCCCGCCAACTCGCCGCCACTGCATCCGAGCACGGGCCGACGACCGTCGAGAAGCTCGGCGGTGGCTGGATTGCCGAAGAGGCGCTCGCGATCGCGGTGTACGCCGCTCGCGCATACCCGGCACCGGAGCAGTTCCTGGACGCGCTCGCACTGTCGGTCACCCACACCGGGGACAGCGACTCCACGGGCGCAATCTGCGGGAACATCCTGGGCGCCCTCCACGGCGAAACGGCTCTGCCGCCAGAGCTCGTCTTCGCCGTCGAGGGCCGCGTCGTCATCCTCGAGCTCGCCGACGACTTCGCCCTGGAGTTCACCAAGCCGGCCAGCCTGCACGGCGACTACAACCCCGACCTCAGGTGGCGGACCCGCTACCCAGGCTGGTAACCCTCGATCGACAACTGACCGGCCGCATCAGCTATCCGGCGTACAACTCCGCGAGGGGGCCGCCGAGGAGGACGCCGCCGAGGGCGCCGATGAGCATGAAGGGGCCGAAGGGGACCATCTGTTTGCGGGTCATCACCTTGGTCACGATCAGCGCGATGCCGACGACCGCGCCGAGGAAGAAGCCGCCGTACAGACCGGTGATGAACTCGCCCCACCCGAGCCAGCCGAGCGCGAGCCCGAGCAGGCCGGACAGCCGGACGTCGCCGAAGCCGACGCCGCGCGGGAACACGAACCACAGCACGTAGAAAACGACGAACCCGATCGCGCCGGCGATCACCGCGCGGCGCAACGAGCCCCACTCCCCCGAGACCACCGCCGCGCCCAGCAGTGCCAGCCCGACGACCAGGTACGACGGCCAGATGATCGCCGAGGGCAAGTACCGGGTCCGCGCGTCGATGTACCCGAGCACGGCGCCTGACACAGCGAGCAGCAGCCAGGCGACCAGCACCGGGGTCGTCCCTAGCATCCAGCCGAGCAGTCCCCCGGATACGCCCGCGAGCAGACCGCACCAGAACGCCGCCCGCCGACCGGCGAGGTCGGCGTACGGGATCTTGGTCTCGCCCTCCTCCAGCGTCGGCTCGGGGATCCGCCGCATCAGCCACGGGCCGAGCAGGTACGCCGCGGGACCGCAGAAGGCGACACCGGCCCCTGCGGCGAGCAACGCGTTCTCAGCCGGCACGATCCAGGAGCCTAGACGATTTCCGCGGACTGCTACGCGCGGCCTGTGGACGACCGTCGTACCAGGATCCTGGCGATCACTACCGCGGCGAGGCCGAGCAGCAGCGGACCGCCGAGCAGGATGCCGACCGTGCTCCACAGGCCGTCGTTGACCGTGACATACCGGACACGCTGGAACTCGTCGTCCGTCGCGGCGCGCTGGAAGACGAAGTCCGAGGTGATCCGGCCCGGTTCGTCGTACTCGGCCGTGTAGGCGGTCAGGAAGTTGGCGGGCGCCGGCAAGGCCTCGTCCTCGACGCGACCGGCGTACAGGAGCTCCGGCTTCACGGCTGCGTCCGGCAGTTGGGTCGCGTCGACGCGGTGCTCGGCGGCGATGTAGACCGTGACCGTCTGGTCGGACGTGGCGCCCTTGCTGAGCCGCATCGGGTAGACGATCCGGTCAGAGGCGAAGGTCAGCTTGAGCGGTGGGGTCGACCCGCTCATGTCCTCACCGGGCTGCTTCGGCGCGAGCTTCACCGCGACGATCTCCCACTTCTCGGCCAGGTACGGCGTCAGGTTCGCAGCCAGCGTGGGCGGTACGACGTACGCGTTCGAGCGCAGCCAGTCGGTCACCGCGCCGCCGCTCGTGCCGGTCAGGCGGACGACCTCGAACGGGCCGAGCAGCATCTGCTGCCGCACGTTCACCCCATTGGCGCTGCCGGGAGCCGCGGCGCCGGCGCCGTCCCGGCCGCTTCCCATGATGCCGAGGTCCCGGAACGGCCAGTACGTCTTTCGCCTCTCGACCCGCTCCCGGGTCGTCCACTGCAGCCGGTCGAACAGGCGTTCCTCGCCGAGCTCGACCTTGGCCTCGGACGGCACCGGCATGATCCAGGCCGCCTTCTTCGACGACCCGTTGATCGCCATCGACAGCGTGATCTCCTCGGTCCCGCCCTGGTGGCGGACCAGCGCGTTCTCGCCGTACGCCCGGGCCCGCGACTCCTGGTCCGGCAGGTAGCCGCCGCAGGCACACGCCCACGCCGGCGTCACCCCGGCCGCAACGAACCCGAGAGCCAGCACACCCACGACGACCCGCCAGAACCTCATGGCGGGAGACTAGCTAGACAAGGGTGTACGGAGTGCGGAAGAAGTTGCCGGGGTCGTACTTCTTCTTGACGGTGCGCAGGCGGGCCAGGCCGGCGCCGTAGTACGTGCTGACCGAGCGGCCGTTCTCGACGTAGTTCACGTAGCCGCCGGCCGAGTACTTGCGGACCGCGCGATGGCCGTTGGTGATGAAGGTCTGCGCGGTCCGGCCCTGTGCGGACGAGTACCACTGGATCACCCCGAGCGCCGACCGCCAGGCCCACGACGACCGGACCGCCTCCATGTGCGTCTTCACCGTGATCGACCGGGTCGACGCCTTCGAGCCGACGAACGACTCCAGCTGCGCGGCCGCGGCCGCCGCGTTGCCCGTGGTGGAGATGCCGAGCACGTGGATCGACAGCGTTCCGTTGCTGCGGGCATCGATGTGCAGGTTGCCCCAGGACGTGATCGGCGCCGACTGCGCGAACTTCTGCCAGCCGCGGACGACGGCCGCCGCCTTCCGCTGGTCAGCGCTCTGGCGGTGACGACAGCACCTGCCCTCAGCAGTGTCCGGCGGTCAAACTGGCCCACGATCGTCGAGCTCCCCACGGGCGGCGGTCCTCATGGCCGCCAGGGGCGCCGGCGACCTACCGGTCATCATCTCCACCTGGAGGGTCGCCTGATGCACGAGGAGATCAAGGCCGTTCAACAGCTCTGTACCGATTCGGTGCGCCGCGATCGCGAGGCCGGTCGGCCACGGGTGGTACGCCACGTCGAACACCACCGGCGCGACCCCGGCGAAGTGCTCGGCCCACGGGTCGACGGCGCCGCCGGGCAGTGTCGAGATGCACAGGTCGAACCCGCCGATCTGCTCGACCTGCGAGAAGTCCGCGACCGAGGTCTTCAGCCCCAGCTCGGCGGCCAGGTCCAGCAGCCGCTCGGCCCTGGAGACGTCCCGGACGACGACGGTCACCTCGCTGACCTTCAGGCCACGCAACGCCGCCAGCGTGGACGCGGCGGTCGCCCCACCGCCCAGCACGACGGCCGAGTCGGCGGCGGTGATCCCGCGCTCGGCGAACGCGTTCACCAGCCCGGGTACGTCGGTGTTGTGGGCCGACCGGGATCCGTCCGGCTCGAACAGCATCGTGTTCGCCGCGCCGATCAGCTCCGCGACCGGGTCGACGGTGTCCACCAGGTCCAGCGCGACCCGCTTCAGCGGCATCGTCAGCGACAACCCACGGACGTCGTCCCCGAGCGAGGCGACGAACCCGCGCAACTCGTCCTCGCCGACCTCGAAAGCGTCGTACTGCCAGTCGAGCCCGAGTGCCGCATACGCAGCCCGATGCATCGCCGGCGACAACGAGTGCGCGATCGGCGACCCGAGAACGGCGCAACGGGTCATCAGCACCGGCCCTTGTGGGACTGGCACCACGCCTGCAGCTTCTTCACGTTTGCCTCGTGCTCGTCCGACGTACTGGCGAACGCCGTCTCACCGGTGTCCAGGTTGACCAGGGTGAAGTACAGCCAGGATCCCTGGGCAGGGTTGAGCGCGGCTCGCAGCGTGTCCTTGGTCGGCGAGTTGATCGGCGTCGGCGGCAGGCCCTTGACCTTGTAGGTGTTGTACGGCGAGTCCATGTCGCGCTGCTCGGGCGTGGTGAACACGCCGCCGTCCCGGCCGACCACGTAGTGGATCGTCGAGTCCATCTGCAGCCGCATGCCGATCCGCATCCGGTTGTAGATCACCCGGGACACCTTGGCGTAGTCCTGCGGGCGGTTGGTCTCGGCGCCGATGATGCTGGCCACGATCACCGCCTGGTACGGGTCCAGCTTCTTGCGTTTCGCGGTCCCCACCAGGTCCAGCTCGGCCGCGGTCGTCGCGTACTTCTGCGTCATCATCTTGATGATCGTGTACGCCGTCGCGCCCTTCGACACGTCGTACGTGCCCGGGTACAGGAAGCCCTCGGCGTTGTTGTTCGCGTACGACGGCAGACCCAGCGCGGCCGGCTTCGACAGCGCGGTCGCGGCGGCGCCGGCGGGCAGCTTCAGCTTCGGCGACTTCTGCAGCGTGTCGCTGACCTCGGCCTTGGTCAGGCCGGCCCGGAACCCGATCCGGGTGACCAGGATCGACTTGCCGGTGTCCAGCATCAGCTCGAGCGCGGCCTTGGCCGACATCTCCTTGTGCAGCGTGTAGGTGCCGGCCTGGAGCTGGCGCGAGCGCGGGTCGTCCCGGGCCGCCCGCTCGAACGCCTTGGCGCTCTTCACCACGCCCTTCTTCTCCAGCGTGTCCGCGATCGCCTGGGCGCTCTGCCCCTGGGTGATCTCGACCACCACCGAGCCGGTGCCGGCGCCCTGGAAGTCGGGGGCGGCGAACATCTGCTCCAGCGCGTCCCGGCCCTTACCGAAGCCGATCACGGCCCCGGCCACCAGCGCGCCGACGACCACCAGCGAGATCAGGCCGGCGAAGCAGCCGAACCCGCGCCGGGCCCGCGCCTTGCGGCGGTTCGCGCGGCGGTCGACCCGGCTCTCGGCACGGAGCCCGAGGCCGGCGCCCAGATCGTCGCCGTCCGTCACGTCGTCTTCCACCGGTGTTCTGTTCACAGGGGCCTCCCGGGTGGGTTCCCAGTCTCGCGCTCCACGTCGAGAGCGTGTTGCAGAATCACGACCGCCGCGGCCTGGTCGACCACGGCCCGCCGCTTGGAGCCCTTCTTTCCCCGTTCCCGCAGCATCCGTTCGGCCGTGACCGTGGTGAAGCGCTCGTCCACCAGGCGCACCGCCGTCCCCGAGTTGCCCTCCTGCACCTTAGCCCGCACCAGCTCCGCCGTTTCCCGGATCTTCACCGCGGCCGGGCCTTCGCCCCCGGACAGCGAGCGCGGCAGGCCGACCACGATCTCGACCGCCTCGAGTTCGGCGGCGAGTGCCGCGATCCTATCCAGATCGCCGGGGCCCCGGCGGATCGTCTCCACCGGGGTGGCCAGGATTCCGTGCGGATCGCTGCTGGCGACGCCGATCCGGACGTCGCCGATGTCGAGCGCGAGCCGCACACCAGATCTCATCAGGAACGCATCAACCCGTCACGAGCTGGCCGATGGTGTGCTCGACCGCGGACAGCGCGTCGTCGGCGCCGGCCGGGTCGGTGCCGCCACCCTGCGCGACGTCGTCCTTGCCGCCACCGCGGCCGCCCAGCTTCTCGGCCGCGACCCGGACCAGGTCACCGGCCTTCAGCCGCCACTCGCGCGCGGTGTCGTTCAGCGCGATCACCACACCGGGCTTGCCGTCGTTCACGCTCAGTACGGCGACCACGGCCGGCTTGTCGGCCGCCATCCGGCCGCGGACGTCGAGGGCCAGCTTCCGCAGGTCCCCGCCGTTCACGCCGTCGGGGGCGCGATGACCGACGTACTGGACCCCGAAGACGTCCTTCGGGTTCGCGGACAGCTCGGCGGCGGCCGCCAGCACCTGGCCGGCGCGGACCCGCTCGAGCTCCTTCTCCGCGACCCGCAGCCGCTCGGCCAAGTCGGCCACCTTCGCGGGCAGCTCCTCCGGACGGGCCTTGAGGTTCTCGCTCAGCAGCCGGACCAGCGCGCGCTCCTTGCCGAGGTAGCGGAGCGCCTCCATGCCGACGAACGCCTCGAGCCGGCGAACACCGGCGCCGACGGACGACTCACCGGTGACGGTCAGCGCACCGACCTGGGACGAGTGCTTCACGTGCGTGCCACCACAGAGCTCACGCGACCAGGGGCCGCCGATCTCCACGACCCGCACCTGCTCGTCGTACGTCTCGCCGAACAGCGCCAGCGCGCCCCAGTCCCGGGCCTCCGGCAGCGTCATGTACTGCGCCGAGACCGGCAGGTCCTGGCGGACGGCGAGGTTCGCGACCTCTTCGATCTCGGACCGGGTCGCCTGGTCCAGCGCCGACGACCAGGCGAAGTCGAGCCGCAGGTAGCCGGGCTTGTTGTACGAACCGCTCTGCAACGCGTTCGGGCCGAGCACCTGCCGCAGCGCCGCGTGCACGACGTGCGTGCCGGAGTGCGCCTGGCATGCCGATACGCGCCACTCGTGGTCAACCTCGGCGTGCACGTCCAGGCCCGGCGTCAGGACGCCCTCGACGACCTCGACCTTGTGCACGATCAGGCCCTTGACCGGCCGCTGTACGTCGAGCACCTTCAGCTTCACGCCGTCGGCGACGATCAGGCCCTCGTCGGCGATCTGGCCACCGGACTCCGCGTAGAACGGCGTCTTCTCCAGCACCACCTCGACGGTCTCGCCCTGCTCGGCGGCCGGTGCGACCACGCCCTCCCGCAGCACCCCGCGGACCTGCGAGTCGGTCGCCAGCTCCTGGTAACCGGTGAACTCGGTAACGCCCTTCTCGCGCAGCTCCCGGTAACCCGAGGTGTCCGCGTGACCGGCCTTCTTGGCCCGCGCGTCGGCCTTGGCCCGCTCGCGCTGTTCCTTCATCAGCGCCTTGAAGCCCTCGGTGTCCACGTTCAGGCCCTGCTCGGCGGCCATCTCGACGGTCAGGTCGATCGGGAAGCCGTAGGTGTCGTGCAGCTGGAACGCCTTCGCGCCCTCCAGTTGGTGCGCGCCGCCGGCCTTGGTCTCGCGGACCGCGATGTCGAAGATGCTGGTCCCGGCGGTGAGGGTCCGGCGGAACGCCTCCTCCTCGGCGTACGCGACCTGGCTGATCCGGCCGAAGTCGGGCTCCAGCTCCGGGTACGACTTCTTCATCTGCTCCAGGCTGACCGGGAGCAGCTCGACCAGGCTCGGGTCCTCGTAGCCGAGCAGCCGCATCGAGCGGATGGCCCGGCGGAGCAGCCGGCGCAGCACGTAGCCGCCCTGCTCGTTGCCCGGGTTCACGCCGTCGCCGATCAGCATCAGCGCGCTGCGGACGTGGTCGGCGACCACCCGGAACCGCACGTCGTCGGTGTGGTCGGCGCCGTACTTGCGGCCGCTCAGCTCCGACGCCTTCTCGATCACCGGGTAGATCTCGTCGATCTCGTACATGTTGTCGACGCCCTGCAGCAGGTAGGCCACCCGCTCCAGGCCGAGACCGGTGTCGATGTTCTTCTTCGGCAGCTCGCCGAGGATCGGGTAGCCCTCCTTGCCGCCACCCTCACCGCGGATGTTCTGCATGAAGACCAGGTTCCAGAACTCCAGGTAGCGGTCGCCCGCCTCCCAGTCCCGGTCGGCGCCGAACTCCGGGCCGCGGTCGATCAGGATCTCCGAGCACGGGCCGCACGGGCCGGGGATGCCCATCGACCAGAAGTTGTCCTTCATGCCGAGCCGGACGATCCGGTCGTCGGGCAGGCCGGCGACCCGCTTCCACAGGTCGATCGCCTCGTCGTCCTCGTAGTACACCGACGCGTACAGCACCGACTCGTCGAAGCCGTAGCCGCCGTCGTGCTGGGGCCGGGTGACCAGGTCCCAGGCGTACTCGATCGCCTTCTCCTTGAAGTAGTCGCCGAAGGAGAAGTTGCCGTTCATCTGGAAGAACGTGCCGTGCCGGGTGGTCTTGCCGACCTCGTCGATGTCGAGGGTGCGGACGCACTTCTGCACACTGGTCGCGCGCGGGTAGGGCGGCGTCTGCTGGCCGACGAAGTACGGCACGAACTGGGCCATGCCGGCCACGTTGAACAGCAGGTTCGGGTCCGGCGACGGCAGCGGCGCACTCGGCACCACGGTGTGGCCGCGGTCCTCGAAGTACTGCAGGAACCGCCGCCTGATCTCACTGGTTTCCATGGGTGTTACCGGTAGTCCTCACGCGTGTCTGTGTTTGTGTCGATGCCGAGCGCGTCCCGCAACTCGGTCTCCCGTTCGGCCATGCCCTCGCGCACCTCGTCGCCGAAGTGCCGGATCGCGGCGGCCACCTTGGCCGCGGACTCCTGCAGGCTCTCCGGGGCGAGCACCTGGGCGCGCTTCTTCAACCGGGTCACGGCGTACACGCCGACCGCGATGCCGACGATCAGCCAGAAGATCCGCTTCATCCGACATCACCTCGCTTCCGTGCCTTGCGCTCGGCCTTCATCTCATCCTTCACTCGCCGGGTGACGTCCTTGCGCTGGCTGTCGCCGAGCGCCTTGCGGACGCCGTACGTGAACGCCGCGGCCTTCACCAGCGGGCCGCCGGCGGTCGCCGAGAACAGCGACATCAGCGCCGCCGCGTTCGTGGTCACCGTGGTCGCGTTGTCGGTGATGGTGTCGACCTTGGCCAGCTGCGCGTTCGTGGTGGACACGGTGGTGGTCACCTCGCCGAGCAACGGGATGCTCGAGTCGGAGACGCCCTTGACCATGATGCGGGTCTCGTCGAAGACCTTGCCCAGCTTCAGGATCGGATAGGCCAGCAGGCCCACCAGGATGAGCAGCGCGCAGGCGGCTATCAGCCCCGCGACTTCACCGACGCTCATGGGAAACGATCCACCTTCCGTTGCGACCTCGTGGACCGCCCGACCTTATCGCGCGGCCATACCTCAGTCCGCTCCAGGACACCATCCCTCAGATCACAGTCACCCACCAAACCGGCGATCCTGCGTCGCCGCACGCGTGCCGGTCCCCGGGGCCGGCCAGCCCCGGGGACCGGAATTCGTCCGTGTTCAGGCGATGACGTAGCGCTGCATCATGTCGTTGTCCTCGTGCTCGAGGATGTGGCAGTGCCAGACGTATTCGCCGGTGTAGGACGCGCCGATCGCCAGCGGCGCACCGCCGGCGGCGTTCGCTCCGAACGGGACCAGGATGCGGGTGACCTCACCGGGCATCGCCGCGACGGTGTCCTTCCAGCCGCGCTCGTTCGCCGGCGGCGGTGCGGCGCCGCCGACCAGGTACGGCGTGACCGACGGCGGCAGGTAGAGCCCCGTCCCGGGTTCGAGCGGGTCCACGCCGTACGCGGCCTCGGTGTACTGGCTGACTGCGAATCGTTGCCGGTTGAGCACCTGGAACTGGGTGAAGTGCAGGTGGATCGGATGCGCGTCACCCGTCGTGTTCGCCAGTTCCCAGACCTCGAGCGTGTCCTGGCCGACCGGCACGCCCCGGTAGTCGACGGAGGCGAAGGAGCGGTTGTTGAGCAGTGCGGTGAGCGGTGCCCCGGCCGCGTCGAGGATCTCGACCAGCGACATCGTCCGGGTGGCCGCGACCGGCTGTCCCGCCAGCCTCGTGATCGGGACCGAACGCAACGTGGCCGGCAGCGGAGCTGTGTAGCCGCTCGCACCGGTCACCGTGAATCGCATGATCTGCGGCAGCGGCGCCCCGCCGCGCCGTGTGGCCTGCGGCCCGTCGGGGAACGGCGTCCGGGCGTTGTTCGTGAGGATGACGGCGGCGCCGGTCGGCAGCCCGGCGAAGTCGACCACCAGGTCGGCTCGCTCCCCCGGACCGAGCGTCAGCTTGTTCATCTGCACCGGGGCGTCCAGCAGGCCACCGTCGGTACCGATCTGATGGAAATTGTGCGCGTTTGCGCCGATCATGAACTTCAGCAGGTAGAAGCGGGCGTTCGAACCGTTGTAGACCCGGAAGCGGTACTTGCCCTTGGCCACGTCGAGGTTCGGCCAGACCTTGCCGTTGACGGTCGCGACGTCACCGAAGAACTCGGGCGCCCACGGCCGTGGCGTGGTCGGGTTCTGGTTCGCCGGGTACGCGAGCGTCCCTTCCTGGGTGAACATCCGGTCCTGGATCACCAGCGGCACCTCGTACGGCGGCGCCGGCAACCGGCTGCCGTCGCCCGGATCGTTGTCGTCCCGAATGAGGTAACCACTGGCCAGCCCGGCGTACACGTTCAGGCGGGTGATCGCCAGCGCGTGGTCGTGGTACCAGAGCCCGGCCGACTCCTGCCTGTTCTCGTACGAGTAGACGAACTCGGTGCCCGGCAGGAACACGTCGAGCGGTCCCCCGTCGAACTCCGGCCGGGTGTTGCCGCCGTGCAGGTGGACCGCGGCCCGTGGCGCCACCGCGTCGTTCGTGCCGGCCGCCACCAAGCCCTCCTCGACGGCCTGCTCGACCAGCTCGTCGTCGATCGCGAAGGCGAGCGGGTGAGCGCCCAGCTCGTTGCGGACGGTGAGGTCGAACGGAACGTCGCGGCGGGCCACGATCACCGGACCGAGATAGGACTGTGCACCGGCCGACGTCCGGTAGGCGAAGGTGTCCGCCGGACCCAGCGCGCCGTGGAACCGGTGGACGGCGTTCACCATCCGGATCGTCGCGCTGCCGCCCCCGGTGGCGTCGATGACACCCAGGTCGGCGAGCGTCGGCAGTTGTTCGGTGAACATCGTGAGTCCGGCCGGGACGGCGGCGGTCGCGCGGGCGGCCGGACCGAACGCAACCGGAATCGCCAGTCCTGCTCCGGCTTGGAACAGGCGGCGTCGACTGATGGTCATGATGACTCCCCCAATACTTCGGGGCTCCCCCAGCGCCGAATGCTGATGTTCTCAGGGGAGCGCGCTGGGGGCACGCATGACAGTGACCTTCGGCTCTAGCTCAGGGGCCGACAGTCAGGGGTTGCCGCGCTCGCAGGCTATGCCGTCGCCGTTGCGGTCCAGGGCCGGGGTGTAGCCCGGGTCCCCGCGGTACAGAGGTGCCTTACCTGCGGCGCGAACCTCAGCGCAGTTCTTGTAAACCACCGTCGGTGTGGTGGCCGGATGAGTCGTCTGGGTCGTACTTGGCGTGGTCGACGGCTGGGTTGTGGTGGTCGGCCCCGGGACGGTGCTGCTGGGCGGTGTCGACGGCTGGATCGTCGACGGTGGCTGTGTCGACGGGGGTTGAGAGAACGGCTCGGTGGAGGGCTGCGTCGACGGCTGGGCCGGGGAGTTCGGGGTGGCGGCCGCCTTCGTCGGCGACCACGGTGGGCTCAGCGTGGCCGGCCTATTCGCGGGCTGGGCCGGCGGGAACCAGCTCGTCGCCGGGCCGGGGGCAGGTGAGGTGCTCTGGCTCGGCGACTGGCTCGGAGACTGGCTCGTGAGCTCCCGGGGCGGCACTCCGACCAGGCTCGGCGAGGCACCCGCGGGGTCGCCGGGATCAGTCGTCTCGGACGGAGTGCTGCTCTCGGGCGCTGCCAGGCTCGGCGTCGTGGTCGCCGACTCGCGCGCGTTGTACGGTACGACGAGCAACAGGCCGACCAGCGTGATCACGACGGCTGCGAGCGCACCCATTTTGAGCACCGGTGGGCCGCCGTACCGGCCGACGGGGCCGCGGACCGGTACGCCGTTCTCGTCGACCCAGAAGGACCAGCCGGCCGGAGGCTTCGGCCAGTCGTCATCGGGTTTCCAGCTTTTCGGTGGCCGCCAGCGCGCGTTCGGCGGTTCGGGCCAACCAGGGGGCGGGTTGAAGTGCCTCAAAACGCTACCTTTCACCCCCAGGCCGACTCGCAGCCTACCCACCGCAGCCGACCACGCAAGCGTGGGCCCTCCATCCGTCAGTCGAAGCTGACAGTGAGTGTCCGAACCGTCCCGTTAGGTGTCCAAACCAGGCGCATGGTGCCGGTCCCACCTCCGGACCAACGGAAACGGGCGAAGTCGCCGACCTCTTCGACCAGACTCATGGTCTCGGTGGGTGGAGTGGCCCGGTACGCCTCGGCAATGGCTTCCCGGCCGTGGAAGGGGCCGGCTGGGACGTTCACGAAGGTCATGGTGGCGTCGGGGGCGAAGCGGGCGGCGAAGGTGTCCCAGTCGCCGGTGCTGACGGCCTGGTTGAAGGCGTCGACGTGGTCGGTCGTGCGGCTCATTTGCGGTCCCGGAGGATCTTGCGGATGTTCGCGACCCGGTCCGCGTACGCCGCCTCGCCGCCGCGGCGGGTCGGGTTGTAGTAGTCGGTGCCGTCGATCACGTCCGGCGCGTACTGCTGCGGGACGATGCCGCGCGGGTCGTTGTGCGAGTACTGGTACGACGAGCCGTGGCCGATCTTCTTCGCGCCGGCGTAGTGCGCGTCGCGCAGATGGGGCGGCACCGGGCCGACCTTGCCCGCCTTCACGTCGGCGATCGCGGCGTCGACGGCCATGATCACCGCGTTGGACTTCGGGGCGAGCGCGAGGGCGACGACCGCCTGGGCCAGGTTGATCCGGGCCTCCGGCATGCCGATCAGCTGGACCGCCTCGGCTGCGGCGACCGCGACGCCGAGCGCGGTCGGATCGCCCATGCCGATGTCCTCGCTCGCCGAGATCACCAGGCGGCGGGCGATGAACCGCGGGTCCTCGCCGGCCTCGATCATCCGGGCCAGGTAGTGCATCGCGGCGTCCACGTCGGACCCGCGGATCGACTTGATCAACGCCGACGCGACGTCGTAGTGCTGGTCGCCGGCCCGGTCGTACCGCACCGCGGCCCGGTCCACCGCCGTCTCGAGTGTCTTCAGGTCGATGACTTCGGCTTCCTTCGCCCGCGCGCCACCGGCCGCGGCCTCCAGGTAGGTCAACGCCCGCCGGGCATCTCCCCCGGCCATCCGGAGCAAATGGTCGCGGGCGTCCTGCGCAAGCTCGAACTCGCCGTTCAGCCCGCGCTCGTCGGCCAGCGCCCGGTCCAGCAGTACGGCGATGTCGTCGTCGGTCAGCGACTCGAGGGTGAGCAGGAGTGATCGGGACAGGAGCGGTGAGATCACCGAGAAGAACGGGTTCTCGGTGGTGGCCGCGACCAGGGTCACCCAGCGGTTCTCCACGCCGGGGAGCAACGCGTCCTGCTGAGCCTTCGTGAACCGGTGCACCTCGTCGATGAACAGCACTGTCTCGACCGTCCCCGCCGCCCGCGCCAGATCCCTTCGCGCGGCGTCGATCACCTGCCGGACGTCCTTCACCCCCGCGGTGACCGCCGACAACTCCACGAACTTGCGGTTGGTCTGATGCGAGACCACCGCCGCGATCGTCGTCTTCCCGGTTCCCGGCGGCCCCCAGAGGAGCAACGACATCGGCTGGTCCCCCTCGACCAGCCGTCGCAGCGGTGACCCAGGCGCCAGCAGATGCTGCTGCCCCACCAGCTCGTCAAGGCTCCGAGGCCGCATCCGCACAGCCAACGGCGCAGCCGTGTGGTCCATGTCGGCCAAGCTCCCGCCGCCCCGAGCAGGCGCAGGAGCTCCCGGGATCTCGAACAAGCCCTCACTCACAGGTGAGAGCCTACCTAGCCCTACAGACAGTTATTTCTTGCTGTCCTTCGGGTC
This sequence comes from Kribbella sp. NPDC050820, assembly GCF_040653975.1. Lineage (NCBI taxonomy): Bacteria > Bacillati > Actinomycetota > Actinomycetes > Propionibacteriales > Kribbellaceae > Kribbella > Kribbella sp. NPDC050820. The sequence continues at coordinate 4,118 of NZ_JBFAHB010000041.1, read as the reverse complement.
TTCCTCGTCGTCGGCCTCGCGGAGTTCCTCGGGGAGGTCCTCGTCGTCGGCCTCGCGGAGTTCCTCGGGGAGGTCTTCGTCGTCGAGGTCGCGGAGCTCCTCCGGGAGGTCGTCCTCGTCGAACTCCTCGGGCAGGATCTCCTCGAACTCGGCCACCGACTCCGGCTTGATGGCGTTGCGGAGGCGGCCGAGGATCCGGTCGGCCTCGGTGCCGAAGGGGTTGTCGTTGACGAGGTAGGTCCAGGTGGCGGTCGGGCGGGGGACGCCGCTCGCCTCCTCGTCCAGACCCTCGGCGGTGATCTCGGCGGTCTTGAAGGTCTCGACGGCGTCGGCCCAGGCGTCGGCGATCAGGGTGTCGAACGACGCGATCGCGGACTTGTTGAACTCGTCGATCGGCTTCAGGTGCACGATGCCGCCGGACAGCGACCGCAGGTGGATGCCCTCCCGCAGGTCGGCCAGGTACGCCAGGTGGTCGGTCCACCGCCGGTCCAGGTGGTGCAGGGCGATCCGCCGTACTGCGTCCTTCACCACGTCCTCACCGAGCTCCTCGACGAGTTCGTCGTACCGCTCCTTGGCCTTCTCGGCCAGCTCGGTCGCCGCGAGGTCCTCGGTCAGCACCTTCTCGCGGGTGTCGAGCAGGATCGCCCGCTGCTGGCCGGTCAGCCGGTGGTACTGCCACGTCGTCCGGTGCAGCTCGGCGTTCGCACCGTCCGCGACCCGCTGTGCGTGCTCGAGCACACCGATCGACTTGCGGTCGGTCAGCCGCCCGGAGTCGTCCGGATGCGGCCGCAGCCCCGAGGAAACGGAGTACCGGGTCACCAGCTCGTCGGCCAGGCTCGCGAAGAACAGAGACCCACCCGGGTCACCCTGCCGTCCGGCCCGTCCACGCAGCTGGTCGTCCAGCCGCCGCGACGCGTGCAGACCGGTCCCGATCACGTACAGACCGCCCAGCTCGAGCGCCTTCTCCTTGTCGTGCGACTCGTCGCGCCCACCCAGCCGGATGTCCGTACCGCGACCGGCCATCTGCGTCGACACGGTCACCGTTCCCGGCACACCGGCCTCGGCGATGATGCCGGCCTCCTCGGCGTCGTTCTTCGCGTTCAGCACGACGTGCGGGATCTCGGCCGCCTCGAGCCGGTCGCTCAGCTGCTCGGACTCCTCCACGCTGTGCGTCCCGATCAGGATCGGCCGCCCGGTCTCGTGCACCTCGGCGATGTGCTCGACCAGCGCCGTGTTCTTCTGCTCGACGGTCAGGTAGAGCCGGTCCGGGTCGTCCTTGCGGACGTTCGGCTTGTTCGGGGGTACGACGGCCACCTCGACGTCGTAGAACTCCTGCAGCGACTCACCGACGACGACCGCCGTACCGGTCATGCCGCACAGCGTCTTGTAGCCCTTGACCAGCGCCTGCACGGTGATGCTGTCCAGCACCTCGCCGGAGTCGCTGACCGGCACGGCCTCCTTGGCCTCGACCGCCGCCTGCAGGCCGTCGGGCCAGCGCTGCAGCTTCGCTATCCGGCCGCGGTTGTTGTTGATCAGGCTGACCTTGCCGTCGCGGACCAGGTAGTCGACGTCCTTGCGCAGCAGCACCTCGGCGTGCAGCGCGACGTTGATCTGGGTGAGCCGGTCGAGGTTGTCGTCCTCGTACAGGTTGATCCCGCCGAGCGTGTCCTCGACCTTGTCCGTGCCCTTGTCGGTCAGCGCCACCGTCCGGCCGTCACCGTCGATCTCGTAGTCCACCCCGGCACGCAGCGTCCGGACCAGCTGTACGACGTCGTCGTCCAGCGCCTCGGTCCGGGTCGCACCCGCGAGCACCAGCGGCACCCGGGCCTCGTCGATCAGCACCGAGTCGGCCTCGTCGACCAGCGCCACGTCCGGCTCGACCGTGACCCGGTCGGCCACGTCGGTCACCAGCCGGTCCCGCAGTACGTCGAACCCGACCTCGCTGACCGGGACGTAGCAGACCTCCGCCTGGTACGCCTCCCGGCGCTCCTCCGGTGTGGACGCCTGGCCGACGTGCGACACGCTCACGCCGAGCAGCTCGTACACCGGGCCCATCCACTCCGCGTCGCGGCGCGCCAGGTAGTCGTTGACGGCGAGCACCTGGACCTTGCGGCCGCCGATCGCGTACCCGGCCGCGGCGATCGCGCCGGCCAGCGTCTTGCCCTCACCGGTCGCCATCTCCACGACCCGGCCCTGCAGCATCGCCAGCGCGCCGACGACCTGGCCGTCGAAGGCCCGCTCACCGATCGCGCGGTGACCGGCCTCCCGGCCCAGGGCGAGGAACTCGATCTGCTCGTCCTCGTGCAGCCCGCCGGTGGTGCGCAGCTCGCCCACCGCCTCGGTGAGCTCTTCGTCGGTCAGGGACTGCACCGACTCCTCCGCCTCGCCGACCAGCTGGGTGAGCCGCTCGTACGGGCCGAGGTCGATCGAGCCGGGGCGCTGCAGCAGCCGGCGGAAGCGGGAAGCGATCTTCAGAGCCATGATTCGGCAACGTACAGCCTCGGCGTGTCGTTCCGTAATGCAGGTAGGCGTATCAGGGGGTCCAGTTGTACGGCGTGGTCGTGGTGACGGCGTGCAGGCCCAGTTTCTGGAGGATCGGACGGGAGTCCTCGGACGCGTCCACGCGGAGGAACTCGTACCCGCGTTCCTTCGCCAACTGGGCCCGATGGACCAGCAGAGCGCCGTACAGACCCTGTCGCCGCCACTCCGGCAGCGTGCCGCCACCCCACAGGCTCGCGAACCCCGTCCCGGGGTGGAACCGGACCCACGCGGCCGACACCGCCGGCCCGTCCGGCCCCTTCAGCGCGTCCTCGACCAGGTACACCGACAGCCGGTCCGGGAACATCCGGGCCTCGCCGGACAGCCGCTCCTCGATCCGCTCCAGCCCGTTGTGCCACAGCGTGTCCATCAGTACGGCGATCCGGTGGTAGTCGGCCGGGCCGTCGGCCTCCCGCAGCCGCACCTTCGACGGCAGCGCGGACGGCCGCTCCAGGATCCGGTCCACCTCGCCGAGGATCAGGGTCTCCGGATCGTCCGGGGTGAACCCGGCCCGGACCAGCCGGTCGCCGAGGTCGGCGGGTTCGTCGTACGCGTACGTCTTCCACTCGAACGGCAACCCACGGTCACGGAAGAACGCGACCTCGGCCGCGATCACCGCGTCCGGGTCGTCGCCGAGGCCGCGCGGCGACTCGACGAACCCGGCGCCGTCGGGCCCTTCGACGTACGAGCGATGCACCAGGCCGACATGCTCGGTCTTCCAGCCGGGAATGGCGTCGGCGTCCGGCAACCGGATCCGGCGATGGAAGACCTCGAGCAACTCGGCAGGCGTCATGTCCGCAGTCAACCAACTGGTGAACAGCGGCGTCTAACCGTTTGTCCTGAAAGGGGGGACATCATGAACATCCACCACATCTCGCGCAAGACGATCGTCGCCGCCCTCGCCATCATGGCGATCCCCGCCGCAGCGATCGCCGCACCGGCCGTCACCGGCTCCACCTCCGCCCCCCGCACCGTCTCCACCAGCGCCGCCTCGACCAGCACCACCACCGCATGCCCGAAGGGCTGGGGCTCGCTGCCCGAGACCAACAGCCGGATGACCTCCGCGCCGATCACCAACGTGCGCACCGGCCGGCACGCCTGCTTCGACCGGCTGGTCGTCGACCTCCGCGGCCGCGCCGCCGGGTACGACGTCCGCTACGTCAGCAACGTCACCCAGGACGGCTCCGGCTTCGTCGTACCGCTCCGCGGCGGCGCGAAGCTCCAGATCATCGTCCGCGCGCCCGCCCACACACTGGCCGGCCAGCAGACGTACCGCCCCGCGAACAAGCGCGAGCTGACCAACGTGGCCGGCTACAGCACCTTCCGCCAGGTCGCGTACGGCGGCAGCTTCGAAGGCCAGACCACCATCGGTCTCGGCGTTCGCGCCCGCCTTCCGTTCCGCGTCTTCACGCTCGCCGGCCCGGGCTCGAACACCCGCCTCGTGGTGGACGTCGCCCACCGCTGGTAACCCAGACCCCCACCCCAGCGGCCGTCCGGCTCCCCCGCCGGGCGGCCGCCCTACTCCATTGGGCGGACCTGTTCCGGTGAATCCACGCTCCGGCGGGCGCTGGCGGACCGCC
>NZ_JBFAHB010000040.1:0-81353 GCF_040653975.1 Kribbella sp. NPDC050820 | reverse complement strand
CACCTTTGGGCGGACCTGTTCCGGTTAATCCACGCACCGGCGGGCGCTGGCGGACCGCCCGCCGGAGCGTGGCTCCCTACAGAACCTGGTTGAGCAGGTCGAAGAAGGTGTTGCCGAGCACCAGCTCGTACGGGTCCGTCAGCAGCGGAGCCAGGTCGGCGATGTCCGACGGCGTCCAGCCCCACGCGTTGATACCGCAGGCGATGAAGGCCGGGCTCGCGCCGTCCCAGTCGGCGATCTTCGCGTCCAGGGCCGCCTTGTACTCAGCGGCCTTCCCGGGTGCGCCGAAGTTCCCGATGATCGGCAGGCCGCCGCGCTTGACCAGCAGGTCGCCGCCCTCCCACGACTGGACGATGCCCTGCAGCGGGGTGTGGTCGTTGTACCCCTGGGCGATCTCCTCCGGGAACGCGACCCAGCCGTTCGCATCCCGGTGGTTGTAGGCGTAGACGAGGTCCATGCCGGTACGGCGCATGAACGACCCGGACAACTTGAGGTACGCCGTCAGCTGGTCGGCCGGCCACGACCCCGGGTAGCTGTAGCCGGCGCCGGACGGCCCGCAGATCAGCAGGTCGTTGGAGGTCGCGGTCCGCTGGAAGTAGCTGAACAGCCCCGGGCCGATCTCGGCGAGCAGCGGGCTGATCGTCCAGTTGACCATCGCCTCACCACGCCGCGGGTCGTCCCACATGTCGCGCATCCGCCGCTGGCAGTACTGCACGTTGTCGCCCTCGCCGAAGGTCAGCGTGACGTACACCTTGTTCTTCGGCTGCAACCGCCGTACCGGCCGGACCTTGTCCGAGATCGGCGCGACGAAGCCGGAGTGCACGGTGCCGTTCATGTAGAAGTCCGCAGGGATCACCGGCGAGCCGCCCTGCGACGCCAGGTCGACACCGCTCCACTCCCCCGCGACGTCGTTCGAGAACCAGCCCGCGTACGGCGCGGTCGGCCCGACCTTGTCGAAGTGCTCGGTCAGCAGGTCGCCGGTCGGACCGTTCGGCGGCAGCCAGCTCACCAGGGCCTTGGTGGCCACCACGTAGTCGCGGAAGAACGGGAACGGCTCGATCCGGGTCGGCGCGGTGTCGGTCGCGGACACGACGTACTGGTTCCACATCTCCACCGTCACCACGAGGCTCGTCGTACCGGCCGGCGGGGCGAAGCGGTAGATCCAGTAGTTCCCGCCGTCGGCGAACCGGTTGCCCTCGCCACCGATCGACGAGTTCGCGGCCTCGAACAGGTACGGCGCCTCCTCCGGCGTGTTCGGCAGGAACCGCGCGATCTCGGTCCCGTTCGCCTTCACCGTCACCCCGAGCACCGAGGCGCCCCAGCCGTCGTCGCCGAACGAGTCCCCGAACCGGACGAACACCCCGTCGGGGCCGAGCTTCGCCGAGACGTCCAGGTCGTACGTCCCACGGTTCGACGAGTCCCGGATCTGCCGGGTCTCGCGGGCGATCTCCTGCCACTGCACGTCCTCGACCTGCACCACCATCGTCGGCGGCAGACCGGTGAGCAGCTTCTGGTTGCACCGCGGGAACAGGTTGTCCAGCTGCCAGCGATAGGTCTTCACCCGGTCGCCGTCGAAGACCCCACGCAGGTCCTTCACGATCCGCAGCCCGTGCGCCTGCGCCTGCTCCGCGGTCGCCACGACCGCGTTCTCCAGCCCGGCCAGCGTCGTGGCGACGTTGATCGAGTCCGCTACGGCGGGATCGTGAACGATCGCGCCCTTGATCCGGCTCCGGTACTTCGCCACCAGGTCGAGCGGATCGTCGTACCGGGTGGTCGGCAGCTTCATGTCCGCGAGCCACTTGGCATCGGGACCGTCCGGGCCGCCCGGGTTGAACAGGAAGTACAGCTCAGGCTTCGTGCGGTTGACGACGCCCTGCAAGGTGGTCAGCAGGGTCTGGTCGCCCCCGCTGAGCTTGCTGACGTCGCCGTAGTGCAACCGCCCCGGCTTGGCGAAGGCAGGCAACCAGCGGTCTGCCGCCGCTTGGGCCGAAGCATTGGCAGCGTTGTCGGCCGCGGCGGCGGAAAGGGGCTGAACCACCCCGAACCCACCCGCCGCCACCGCGCCGCTACCCGCCAGGAACGTTCGTCTCGAGACCATCGTGACCACTCCCCTGTCGCTGACATCGATGTCAAATCAGCCGGACAGTAGCAACGTCAGGACTCCCTGTACATAGCTCATTACAACGTTGCCCCAACCAATCTGGAATCGTTTCCGATGCAGGGGGTCCGTCCGACGCGTGGTCCACCCCACGCGTGCTACGCAGCCGCTCCTCCGTCGCGTCCGCTCCGCGCGCTCCCACCCGCCCCCCGGCTACCGCCGGTGCATCCCTTGCCTGGCTACCGCCGGCGGTTCGCGGTGCTGCCGCTCCGCGTGTATGCGGTGCTGTCGCCCCGCGGGTGTGACGGCTGCCGCCGTCCACCTGCGGGCTACCGCCCGCCTTCGGTCTGTTGGCCCACGGTCGTTCGGCTGTCGCCTGTCGTACTCGCCGTGATCCGTGGTGGCGCTCGGGGCGTGGGACACCCACTGGTGGGTGCGGACAGGAGATATCAGGTACCAGCCCACCAGTACCTGTCCAAGCCCTCGATTCAACTCGCGCATCTGAACAGTCACCCTGGGATGACACCCACCGGCTGCCCACAACGCCCGCCCGGACATCAACCCACGCGCTCTACGTGCGTGAACCCCGGGCGACAGCCCGCACACCCGCGGCGCGACAGCACCACACCCCCGGGCGACAGCACGGCACTCCGGGCGACAACACCGCACCCCGGGCGACAGCGCGCACCCCCGCGGAGCGACAGCACCGTACCGCGGGCGGCAGCCCGCACGACCGCCGGCGACAGCCAGGCAAGGGATGCACCGGCGATAAGCGGGAGGGCGGGTGGGAGCGCGCGGAGCGGCCGCGACGTAGGTGCGGCTGCGTAGCACGCGTGGGGGGACTACCAGGCCTGGTGAAGGATTTCGGTTGTCTCGGCGAAGGATAGACCCGCCCGGCGGGCGGCTAGCGCGAGGGCGACGGCGGCCTGGTGGGTGGCCGCGTCGTCTACCTGGCTGCGTTCGGCGAGGACGAAGGTCCCGTTCCGTCCGCGGGTTTCCACCAGGCGATCCGCCTCGAGCTCCTTGTACGCCCGCGCCACCGTGTTCACCGCCAGCCCGAGGTCCAGTGACAGCTGCCGCACCGTAGGCAGCCGGGTCCCCTTCGCCAGCTCGCCTGCCCGGATGAGACCTTCGATCTGCGACCGCACCTGTTCGTACGGCGGGGTGATCCCGACCGGATCCACCGTGATGTCCATCCGGTCACCATGCCCGACCACTTGCGCCGCGAACAACCGGACACCACAACCGACCGTGACCCTCCACTCCCCACAGTTGGTACTCGGCCTGACCAAGGTCGGGACGGCTACTGCAGGACAACCTGATCCGCTACGCAAACCGACCTCGCCGAGGCCGCTCCTGACGAGCCGGATCAGGCGAAGTCCTCCGCGGTGTACAGCTTCTGCTCGACCAGGACCAGCCAGTTGCCGGAGTTGTCCCTCAGCACCGCCTCCACGCCGTACGGGCGTTCGCTCGGCTCCTGGATGTACTCGACGCCCTTGGCGACGAGTTCCTGGAACGTCTTGCGGCAGTCGTCGGTCGCGATGCCGAACCCGTGCATCGTGCCCTTCGCCATCATGCGCCGGACGGCCGCGACGGCCTCCTCGTCCAGGGGTGGTCCGGGCAGCGCGAGTTGCAGGTGCAGTTCCGGGTGATCCGGGTGGTAGACGGTGCACCAGCGGTAGTCGGGCAGCTTGACGTCGCTCCCGGCCGCGAACCCGAGCTTCTCGGTGTAGAACTCCTTCGCCTCGTCGATGTCGGTGACGAACACGCTCATCAGGCTGATGTTGGTGATCATGGTTCCTCCTCGTCGTTGCTCTCGGTACGACGGTAGGGCGCGGCGCCCGCCTCTGGCTTCTCCGGAATTGCGGACTTCAGCCCGAGCATGAACACGAAGCAGCCGGGGATCCGGGCGCCGGACTGGGTCCGCTGGTACTCCGACGGGTTCATCCCGAGCAACTCGGTGAACCGCTGCGAGAACGACCCCAGACTGCTGTACCCGACCAGGCCGCACACCTCGGTCACGGTCAGGTTGGTGGCCCGGAGCAGGTCGCTGGCCCGCTCGATCCGCCGCCGGGTCACGTACTGCATCGGCGTCTCGCCGTACTCGGCCGCGAAGCAGCGCAGGAAGTGGTACTTCGACACCCCGGCCGCGGCCGCCAGCCCGGCCAGGTCGAGCGGCTCCGCATAGTTGCGGTCAGCAACATCCCGCGCACGCCGCAGATGCGCCAGCAACTCCACCGGTACGCCGCCTGCCACACCCCGAGCCTAGACCGTCGACGGTACGACGATCTGCACGCCGACCGTTGACCGACGCCCGCGGGTGGCGCGACCCTGACCACAGGGAGGGGGTGGCCGGTGTGCGGCGGGATGCGGCGAGTGAGTACCTGCGCGGAGCCCTCTGGGCGATGCCGTCGGTGGCCGTCGTGCTCGCCCTCGTCACCGGCTCGGCCCTGACCTTCGTCGAGATCGAGCCCGGTTCGTGGCGGGACCGCTTCCTGTTCCAGGGTACGGCGGACGACGCCCGGACCCTGCTGATCGCGATCGCCAGCACGATGGCGACCGTGATCGCGCTGGTCCTCGGCCTCACCGTGGTGGCGCTCCAGCTCGCCTCGACCCAGTTCTCGCCCCGGCTGCTGCGCAACTTCCTGCGCGACCGGGCCAACCAGTTCGTGCTGAGCGTCTTCGTCGCGACCTTCACCTACGCCAGCGCCGGCCTCTACACGGTCGGCGTCCAGGCCGGCGAACGGACGGACGAGTACCCACGGCTCGCGGTCACCGTTGCACTGGTGCTGCTGTTCATCAGCCTGCTGATGCTGGTGTTCTTCCTGCACCACCTGACCCATTCGATCCAGATCGACGAGGTCATGCGCAAGGTCGAGCGCACGACACTGAACGTCATCGACCGGGACCTGCCGACGGTGGGAGTCACCACCGAGCCGCGCCCGGCACCGCCCGAGTGGGCGATCGACATCCCCGCGCATAGCTCCGGCTACCTGCAGACCATCCACCCCGAGTCGCTGCTCGCCGGCGCAGCGCTCGTGCAGGTGTGGACGGACCGGCCCGGGCCGCCACCTGCCGTCGACCGGCTCGCTGCGGCGGCGCGGGATTCCATTCGGATCGGCTTCGAGCGGACCGCCGAGCAGGACGTCGCGTTCGGGGTCCGGCAGCTGGCCGACATCGCGGTCAAGGCGCTGTCGGCCGCGATCAACGACCCCTACACCTCGATCCAGGCGATCGAGCACCTGTCCGTCGTGCTCGCCGCGCTGGCCAAGCGTGAGCTCGGCAGCCAGTTCCTTCGCGACCAGGCCGGCGTACTGCGGGTCGTCGTACCCGGGCGAGATCTCGCGTACTACCTCGACCTCGCGTGTGGTCAGGTACGGCGTTATGGCAAAGCCGAACCGCGTGTCGTCCGGGCACAGCTCCGGGTCCTGCACAGCACCGGTCAGTTCTGCGTCGACGACACCGGCCGGCGCCTCGTCGTCGGTCACGTGAACCTGCTGATGAAGGACGCCCAGGCCGCCATCTTCCAGCCCGCCGACTTCGTCGCCGTCCGCGAGCACGCCGACCGGGTCCTGGAGGAGCTGACCACCACGCGGACCGCGCCGGACCTCTCGGTGTGAACCGAAATCCGGTGCGGCGCGAACGGCATCGTCACTTTCCCAGCGTCAGGCGCCGTTGCTCAAGGGGACATCGGCTTGCCTACTGCGCGGCGTCGGCCTTCTTCTCCGGCTTCGCGTCGACACCGGCCTCCTTGCGCTGGGCCGCGGTGATCGGCGCCGGCGCGGCCGTCAGCGGGTCGAACCCGCCACCGGACTTCGGGAACGCGATCACGTCGCGGATCGACTCGGTCCCGGCCAGCAGCGCGGTGATCCGGTCCCACCCGAACGCGATCCCGCCGTGCGGCGGCGCGCCGAACTTGAACGCGTCGAGCAGGAAGCCGAACTTCTCGCTCGCCTCCTCGTCGGTCAGGCCCATCACCGCGAACACGCGCTTCTGCACGTCCTCGCGGTGGATACGGATCGACCCGCCGCCGATCTCGTTGCCGTTGCAGACGATGTCGTACGCGTAGGCCAGCGCCGACCCCGGGTCGGTGTCGAACGTGTCCAGCGAGTCCGGCTTCGGCGACGTGAAAGCGTGGTGTACGGCGGTCCAGGCGCCGGAACCGACCGCGACGTCACCCGCGGCGGTCGCCTCGTCGGCCGGCTCGAACAGCGGCGCGTCGACGACCCACACGAACGACCAGGCCGACTCGTCGATCAGCCCGCCGCGGCGGCCGATCTCCAGCCGGGCCGCGCCGAGCAGCGCCCGCGACGACTTCACCGGGCCGGCGGCGAAGAAGATGCAGTCGCCCGGCTTCGCGCCGACGTGGTCGGCGATCCCGGCGCGCTCCTCCTCGGAGAGGTTCTTCGCGACCGGACCGCCGAGCTCGCCGTCCTGGCCGACCAGCACGTACGCCAGCCCGCGCGCACCACGCTGCTTCGCCCAGTCCTGCCACGCATCCAGCTGCTTGCGCGGCTGGTCCGCACCACCGGGCATCACGACGGCACCGACGTACGGCGCCTGGAACACGCGGAACGGGGTGTCCTTGAAGTACTCGGTGCACTCGACCAACTCGAGGCCCATCCGCAGATCCGGCTTGTCGCTGCCGAACCGCGCCATCGCCTCGGCATACGTCATCCGGGGGATCGGCGTCTGGACGTCGTACCCGACGAGCTTCCAGAGCGCGGCCAGGATCTCCTCGGACAGCGCGATCACGTCGTCCTGGTCGACGAAGCTCATCTCGATGTCGAGCTGGGTGAACTCCGGCTGCCGGTCGGCGCGGAAGTCCTCGTCGCGGTAGCAGCGGGCGATCTGGTAGTAGCGCTCCATCCCGGCCACCATCAGCAGCTGCTTGAACAGCTGCGGCGACTGCGGCAGCGCGTACCACGAGCCCGGCTGCAGGCGGGCCGGGACCAGGAAGTCCCGCGCGCCTTCCGGCGTCGACTTGGTCAGCGTCGGCGTCTCGATCTCGACGAAGTCATGGTTCGCCAGTACGTCGCGCGCCGCCTTGTTCACCTGGCTGCGCAGCCGCAGCGCGGATCCCGGGCCCTGCCGGCGCAGGTCGAGGTACCGGTACTTCAGCCGGACCTCTTCGTTCACCGGCGTCGCGTGGTGCTCCTCGACCGGGAACGGCAGCGGGTCGGCCGAGCTCAGCACCTCGACGTCGGAGGCGATCACCTCGATCTCGCCGGTCGGCAGGTTCGGGTTCGCGTTGCCCTCCGGCCGCGCGTTCACCTCGCCGGTGATCTTCAGGCAGAACTCGGCCCGCAGCGGGTGCGCGACCTCCTCGTCCCGGATGACCACCTGGACGGTGCCGCTGGAGTCGCGCAGGTCGATGAACGCCACGCCGCCGTGATCACGCCGCCGCGCCACCCAGCCGGCCAGGGTGACGGTCTGCCCGGTGTGCTCGGCGCGCAACGAGCCTGCGGAATGGGTACGGATCACTGGTTCTCCTGAGATGTCTCGATACGGGGTAGCAAGTCTGTGGCGGGCGGCGTCCAGGAGGCGGGATCGGCGGGCACCTGCTCGCCGCTGCGGATGTCCTTCACCTCGGGGCCGTTCTCGGTGCTGAACCACACGAACGGGATGCCGCGCCGGTCCGCGAACCGGATCTGCTTCCCGAACTTCGCCGCCGCCGGCGCCACCTCCACCGGAATCCCCCGGCCGCGCAGCTGCGCCGCCGTCCGCATGGCCTCGGCCCGGTCCTCCTCGGCGTTCAGCGCGACCAGCACGGCAGTCGGCGTACGACGCGAGCCGGCCAGCAGCCCCTGGCTGATCAGCCGGTGCACGAGCCGCGAGACCCCGATGGAGATGCCCACACCGGGGTACGTCGTCTTGCCGTCGGACGCGAGCGAGTCGTACCGGCCGCCGCCACCGACCGACCCGAACGACTCCTGGCCGACCAGGTAGATCTCGTAGACCGCACCGGTGTAGTAATCCAGGCCCCGGGCGATCCGCAGGTCGGCCATCAGCAGGCCGGGAGCGTGCTCACCGGCCGCAGCCATCACCTGGCTGAGCTGCTCGAGCCCCTCGTCGAGGATCTCGTGCTCCACGCCGAGCGCCCGGACCTTCTCCACGAACGACGTGTCCGTGCTGGAGATGTCCGCCAGCTGTACCGCCAGCCGGGCCTGCTTGTCGGTCGCGCCCGCCTCGACCAGCCGCTCGACGACCTTGTCCGGGCCGATCTTGTCGATCTTGTCGACGATCCGCAGCACCGTGGTGACGTCGTCCAGGCCGAGCCCGCGGTAGAACCCCTCCGGGATCTTGCGGTTGTTCACCTTGATCACGAACTCCGGCACCGGCAGCTTGCGCAGTGCGTCCGCGATCACCAGCGGCAGCTCGACCTCGTAGTGCGTCGGCAGCTCGGCGGCGTCGACGATGTCGATGTCGGCCTGGGTGAACTCGCGGTAGCGGCCCTCCTGCGGGCGCTCGCCCCGCCACACCTTCTGGATCTGGTAGCGGCGGAACGGGAACACCAGCTTGCCGCTGTGCTCCAGCACGTAGCGGGCGAACGGCACGGTCAGGTCGAAGTGCAGGCCGAGCGCCGCGTCCTCGTCGCTGTCCGCGGCCAGCCGCCGGACGCCGTAGATCTCCTTGTCGGCGTCCTCGCCCTGGTTGGACAGCCGCTCGACCGGCTCGACCGCGCGGGTCTCGATCGACGCGAAGCCGTGCAGCTCGAAGGTCTCCCGGATCACGTCGAGGAACTTCTGCTCGACGATCCGGTCCTGCGGAAGGAATTCGGGGAACCCACTCAGCGGGCTGAGTTTGCTCACGATTTGGCCTTGCTCATGATTCGGGTATCTCCAGGTCCTGCAAGTAGGGGTTGGTCGCCTTCTCCCGGCCGATCGTTGTCTGGCCACCATGACCCGGCAGGACGACGATCTCGTCGCGCATCGGCAGGATCTTGGTGGCCAACGTATGCAGCATCGCCGGATGGTCGCCCCCAGGCAGATCCGTCCGGCCGATCGACCCGGCGAACAACACGTCACCGGAGAACAGAACCGCGGGCACCTCTTCCGGCCCGTCGTACGGCGTGGTGAACGTGACCGAGCCCCGGGTGTGGCCCGGGGTGTGGTCGACGGTGAAGTTCAGGCCGGCCAGCTCCAGGCTCAGGCCGTCCTTGAGTTCGGCGACGTCGTCCGGCTCGGCGAACTCGTGGTTGCCGCCCAGCAGCATCCGGGCGGACTCCGGGCTGATCCCGGCCAGCGGGTCGCTCAGCAGGTACCGGTCGTCCGGGTGGATCCAGGCGGTCGCGTCGTACGCCCCGCAGACCGGGAGTACGGAAAACATGTGGTCGACGTGACCGTGGGTGAGCAGCACGGCGACCGGCTTCAGCTTGTTCTCCCGGACCACCTGCTCGACCCCGGCGGTCGCGTCCTGACCCGGGTCGATGACGAGACATTCCGCGCCCTGGCCGGTGGCGACGACGTAGCAGTTCGTACCCCACGACCCCGCGGGGAACCCGGCGATGAGCACGACTGACCTTCCTGGAACGGTTCGGGACCACCCAAGGCTACCGGTGCCGGCACGCGGAGAACGAACCGGATTGTGACTCAACACCGTTGCGTCCCAGCGTGGAGTTTGTGATTGTTCAGGGATAAGCGTCGAGACAGCGGCTCGACGCGCCCACGCAGGCCCTGTTCGCGCGGTTGGACCAGGGACTGACCAGAATGGGCACGAGCGCAGTGCATACCGCCGGAAGGGGCGAGTTGTGGCCGGAGAGAGCTGGGGCCGGGTAGCCGAGGACGGAACGGTCTTCGTACGGACCAAGGACGGTGAACGGGCGGTCGGCCAGTGGCCGGACGCGAACCCGGAGGAGGCCCTCGCCTTCTACACCCGGCGGTACGACGCACTGGCCTTCGAGGTGGACCTGCTGGAGAAGCGCGTCCAGGCCGGCACCGTGTCACCCGACGACGCCCGCGCCGCGGTGAAGAAGGTGGCCGGCACGCTCGAGGAGGCCCAGGCGGTCGGCGACCTCGACGGGCTCCGGGCCCGGCTCGACGCACTCACCCCGCTGGTCGCCCAGCAGCGCGAGAAGCGCAAGGCCGAGCGCGCCGCCAAGGTCGAGGAGGCACGCTCCGCCAAGACCAAGATCGCCACCGAGGCCGAGACGATCGCCGCCGGCACCGACTGGCGGCACGGCGTCACCCGGCTGCGCGAGCTGCTGGAGGAGTGGAAGGCGCTACCGCGGCTGGACAAGTCCAGCGACGACGAACTGTGGCACCGGTTCTCCTCCGCGCGCACGACGTACACCCGGCATCGCAAGCAGCACTTCGCCGAGCTGTCCTCCAAGCGTGAGGAAGCGGCTGTGGTGAAGGAGCGGCTGGCGGCCGAGGCGGAGACGCTTGCCTCGTCCACCGACTGGGGCCCGACGTCCGGGCGCTTCCGCGACCTGATGCGGCAGTGGAAGGCCGCCGGCCCGGCGCCGCGCGAGGTCGACGACAAGCTGTGGGCGCGCTTCCGGGCCGCCCAGGACACGTTCTTCGGCGCGCGGGACGCCGTACAGGCCGAGGAGAACGCCGAGCAGGTCGAGAACCTGCAGGCCAAGGAAGCCCTGCTCGTCGAGATCGAGGCGATCCTGCCGGTCGAGGACGCCAAGGCGGCCCGCGAGCAACTCCGCGAACTGCTCGACCGCTGGGACCAGATAGGCAAGGTCCCGCGCGACTCGATGCGGGCGATCGACTCCCGCCTGCGCGCCGTCGAGCAAGCCGTCAAGGCCGCCGAGGACGAGGTCTGGAACCGCAGCAACCCCGAAGCCCGCGCCCGCGCCGAAGCCACGGTCAAGCAACTCCAGTCCCTCATCGCCGACCTGGAGAAGCAGGCCGCGAAGGCCGAGTCCCAAGGCAACACCCGCAAAGCCACCGAAGCCCGCGAAGCCATAGCCGCCCGCCGAGAATGGCTAACCCAAGCCCAAAACGCCCTCTCCGACTTCAGCTGACCCCAAGGGCTGTGGATAACGCGCAGCAGGGCGTGGCTGTTGGCGCGCGGCGAGATCCGCCAGGTGATGAAAGGCGTGTACGTCGACGTCCGGGTGCCTGACTCGTACGACCTGCGGGTCGCGGCGGCGAGCCTGGCGATCCCGCAGGACGCGGTGGCCTGTGGGAAGACGGCTGCTTGGGTGCACGGCCTCGACACGACCGCGCTCGGACCTGACGAGCTCGTCGGCGCGCACTGGACGCGGGAGCCTGTCGACACCGTCGAGATCGGCGATCTGCGGCTGACCAGCCCGCTGGCCACGGCGGTGCAGTTGGCGATGCGTCTCCCCCGGCCGTTCGCGCTCTCCGCGGTCGACGCGTTCCTGCACGCCGGCAAGGCCGATCGCTGGGCGCTCCGCGCCGCGTCGGCTGCCTATGAGGGACGACCGGGCTACTCACAGAGCCAGGACATCCTCCGGTACGCCGACCGTCGCGCAGCCTCCCCCGGTGAGTCCTGGCTGCGACTCCGGTTGATCGATGCCGGCTTCGGCGTACCAGATCTCCAAGTCCGCGTCACCGGACCTAGCAGCACCTACCGACTGGACCTGGGCTACCCGAAGCGCCCGGTCGACGGGCGTCGGTTGGGGCTTGAGTACGACAGCGATGCGTGGCACTCCGGGCGGAGGGCTGACGTGCGGGACGAGCGGCGGCGGGGTGAGCTCGAGGCGCTTGGGTGGCACATCATCTCGGTTCGGCGGACTGATTTGTGGGGGCCTATCCGGCACTGGAGCTCGCGGTGGGGAGTTTCTTGTGCCAGCATCCGCGGTTGCCGCGGCGGTGGTGAATAGGCTGGCGGCGTGCGCTACGCCAGTCACTCGCCGGACTTCCCGTACGAGCTGTCGACCATGTGCTACCTGGAGGTCGCAGCCGATGGGTCGGTGCAGTCGCCGCCGGCGGATGGGGTCGCGGGGCGGGTGCGTGCGGGTGAGAGCCGGTTGTACGCCGTCTGGCCCGGCAAGTACCGCAGCGACCTGTTCCTGATCGACGACATCGACGACTACGAGAAGGCGCTCGGTATCCAGCACGACCCGGTCCGCACGGGCCTCGCAGACCACGAGCACCGGATCAGCTGGCAGTTGAGTCCGCACGAGCAGCACCCGGCGGCGTCGTACGTGTTCGTGGACACGGCGTTGGACTGCGGATGCGAGATCAAGGACCTGAAGGCCTTCGCACGGCAGGCCCGTGAGCAACTCGGGTGGGACGTCGCGACCACCGGCGGCGTGAGTACGTCGGTCCGCTTCGGAGCCGACGGCGAACGCCAAGGCCTCAACTACACACTCCGCATCCGCCGCAAGAGCCTCGGGTAAGCCGGTTGCCTACGGCATCTACTGCGTGACGCGGTAGACGTCGAAGACGCCCTCGACCGAGCGGACCGCCTTGAGCACGTGACCGAGGTGCGTCGGGTCGCCCATCTCGAAGGTGAAGCGGGACTTGGCGATCCGGTCGCGGGTCGTGGTCAACGCCGCCGACAGGATGTTCACGTGGTAGTCGGACAGCACCCGGGTGATGTCCGACAACAGCCGCGCCCGATCCAATGCCTCGACCTGGATCGCGACCAGGAACACCGACTGCGCCGTCGGGGCCCACTCGACCTCGACGATGCGCTCCGGCTGGGTCTGCAGGTTCTCGACGTTCGCACAGTCGGCGCGGTGTACGGAGACACCAGCGCCGCGCGTGATCCAGCCGATGATCTCGTCACCCGGCACCGGCGTGCAGCACCGGGCCAGCTTCGACAGCACGTCCGTCGCACCCTTGACGATGACACCGGCGTCGCCGCGGGCCGACCGCTTCCGCCGCTCCTTCGAGGCCGGCAGCCGCACGCCCTCGGAGAGGTCCTCGGCCGCGCCTTCCTCTCCGCCGTACGTCTCGATGAGGCGCCGTACGACGGCTTGCGCGCTCACGTGGCTCTCGCCGACGGCGGCGTACAGACCGGTCACGTCCGGGTAGCGCAGCGAGTTCGCGACCGCGGTCAGGGTTTCGTGCGACAGCAGGCGCTGCAGCGGCAGGCCCTCCTTGCGGAGCTGCTTGGCGATCGCGTCCTTGCCGTGCTCGATCGCCTCGTCGCGGCGCTCCTTGGAGAACCAGTGCTTGATCTTGTTCCGCGCCCGCGGGCTCTTCACGAACGAGAGCCAGTCGCGCGACGGTCCCGCGCCCTGCGCCTTCGAGGTGAAGACCTCGACGACGTCACCGTTCTCGAGCGTGCTCTCCAGCGGGACGAGCCGCCCGTTCACCCGGGCGCCGATGCAACGGTGCCCGACCTCGGTGTGGATCGCGTACGCGAAGTCGACCGGTGACGACCCGGCCGGCAGCGACATCACGTCACCGCGCGGGGTGAAGACGTACACCTCGGAGTTGTTGATCTCGAACCGCAGCGAGTCCAGGAACTCCGACGGGTCGGAGGTCTCCCGCTGCCAGTCGACCAGCTGCCGGACCCAGGGCATCTCGTTCGGCCCACCGATCTCGGTGGTGGGCGGACCGGCGGCCTCCGGCGCGGCGGTGGTCGGGTCCTCCTTGTACTTCCAGTGCGCGGCGATGCCGTACTCCGCGCGGCGGTGCATCGAGAAGGACCGGATCTGCAGCTCCACCGGCTTGCCCTGCGGGCCGATCACGGTGGTGTGCAGCGACTGGTACATGTTGAACTTCGGCATCGCGATGTAGTCCTTGAACCGGCCGGGGACCGGGTTCCAGCGCGCGTGCAGGATGCCGAGGGCGGCGTAACAGTCCCGGACCGACTCGACCAGGACCCGGATGCCGACCAGGTCGTAGATGTCGCCGAACTCGCGGCCGCGGACGATCATCTTCTGGTAGATCGAGTAGTAGTGCTTCGGCCGGCCGGTGACGGTGGCCTTCACCTTGGCCGCGCGCAGGTCCTCGTGCACCTGGTCGATCACCGAGGCGAGGTACTCGTCCCGCGACGGCGCGCGCTCGGCGACCAGCCGGACGATCTCGTCGTACACCTTCGGGTGCAGGGTCGAGAAGGACAGGTCCTCGAGCTCCCACTTGATCGTGTTCATACCGAGCCGGTGCGCCAGCGGGGCGTAGATCTCCAGCGTCTCGCGGGCGATCCGCTCCTGCTTCTCCTGCCGCAGGAAGCCCAGGGTGCGCATGTTGTGCAGCCGGTCGGCGAGCTTGATCACCAGCACCCGGATGTCCTTGGCCATCGCGACGACCATCTTGCGGATCGTCTCGGCCTGCGCGGACTCGCCGTACTTGACCTTGTCCAGCTTGGTGACGCCGTCGACCAGCATGGCGATCTCTTCGCCGAAGTCGCGGGTCAGCTCCTCGACCGTGTACGGCGTGTCCTCGACGGTGTCGTGGAGCAGCGCGGCGCACAGGGTCGGCGCGGTCATACCGAGCTCGGCCAGGATGGTGGCGACCGCGAGCGGGTGCGTGATGTAGGCGTCACCGCTCTTGCGGAGCTGGCCGGTGTGGTACTTCTCCGCGGTCCGGTAGGCGCGCTCGATCATGCCGAGGTCGGCCTTCGGGTGGGTGGCCCGGACCACCCGGAACAGCGGCTCGAGCATCGGCGCCCGGTTTGGGTGCCGGGTGCCGCCCAGGCGGGCCAGCCGGGCGCGGACCCGGGCGGGAGCGATCCGGGGCGGCTGGGCGACAGGCGGCGGTGACGGAGCCGGGCGCACCGGGGCGCGCGGGGGCTCCTGCGGTACTACGTTCGGTACCGCTGACGTCATCGCCGGGTCTTCGCCCACGTTTGTGTCCCTCCGCCGACAGACCACCAGTCTAGGGGGAACGCCCCAGGCTCGTTGAAACGCCCTGTGGACAACACGCCGGGTGAGCGTGTCGTGGCGGAGAGTTTGCCCGAATTCGGGTCAGACCGTGACGAGCGCGCTGAGCTGCTCACCGGCCAGCCGCTCGCGTCCGGGCAGGAAGGAGAGCTCCAGCAGGACCGTCGTACCGGTCACCTCGGCCTCGCAGCGGCGGATCAGCCGCAGGCACGCCTCGACCGTCCCGCCGGTGGCCAGGACGTCGTCGATGACGAGCACCCGGTCACCGGGCCGGAAGGCGTCCTGGTGGACCTCGATGGTCGCCTCGCCGTACTCCAGGGCGTACGACTCCTCGTACGTCGCGGCCGGCAGCTTCCCCTTCTTGCGCACGGGCACGAACCCGGCGCCGAGGGCTAGCGCGACCGGGGCGGCGAGGATGAACCCGCGCGCCTCGATCCCGACCACCTTGTCGACGATCGGGTTGCCGTCGTCGTCCTTGCCGGACGCAGCCAGCGCCTCGACCACCTGGGCGAAGCCGCTGTGGTCGGCCAGCAGCGGGGTGATGTCCTTGAACACCACCCCCGGCTGCGGGTAGTCCAGGATGTCCCGGATCCCGTCTTTCAGCACCTGCTCGAGCGACCGCATCACTTACCGCGCTTCGATCGCGGCTTGCGCGACGGCTGCGGCCGGTTGTGCCCGGACGCCTTCATCGGCCGGGGCGACGCCACCGGCGCCGTACCCGAAGGCTTGTCCTGCGGCCTGGAAGGCTTGGCAGCACTCCCGGCTCCCACCGCCACCGCCGCACCGGCGGTGGCCGGGGCCGGGGCCGGCGTCGCGGCGGCCGAGGCCCGCTTGGCGGTGACCCGGCGGTTCAGCGCCTGCATGCCCGGCTCGCGCTCCTTGAAGGCCGCCAGCAGCGCCGGCGCGATGAACACCGAGGAGTACGCGCCGACGGCGATACCGACGAACAGCGCCAGCGACAGGTCCTTCAGCGGCCCGGTCCCCAGTACGACGGTGCCGACCACGAGGATCGACCCGACCGGCAGCAACGCGATCAGCGTCGTGTTGATCGACCGTACGACGGTCTGGTTGACGGCCAGGTTGGTCGCGTCGGAGTAGGTGTACCGGTTCGAGCCGGTGATCCCGCGGGTGTTCTCGCGCACCTTGTCGAACACCACGACGGTGTCGTAGAGCGAGTACCCGAGGATCGTCAGGACGCCGATCACCGTGGCCGGCGTGACGTCGAACCCGATCAGCGCGTACACGCCGACCGTGATCAGCACGTCGTGCAGCAACGCGATGATCGCGGCCATCGAGGCCTTGGGTTCTCGGAAGTAGGCCCAGATCACCAGGAACACCAGGCCGATGAACACGATCAGCGCGATGATCGCCTTGTTCGCGATCTGCTGGCCCCAGGAGGCGCCGATCTGCTGCGACGTCACCTGCTCGACCGCGACCCCGGCCTCGGCGGCGATCGCCGCCCGGACCTTGGTGATGTCGTCCTGCGCCAGCGGCTTGGTCTGCACCCGCACCTTGTCGGCGCCGATGGTGGTGACCACCGGGTCGCCGAGGTCCTGGGCGTTGGTCGCCTTCACCGCGTCGGTGAAGTCCTGGACCGTGTTGTCGGTGACCTTGACGTTGGTCTGGTACTCGACACCGCCCTTGAACTCGATGCCGAGCGCGAGGCCGCGGGTGAACAGGCCGATCAGCGAGATCGCGATCAGCACCAGGGAGACACCGAACCAGAGCTTGCGCTTGCCGATGAAGTCGTAGGAGACCTCACCGCGGTGCAGCTTGGCGCCGAGCTGTCCGAGCTTCGACATCAGACCTCCCCTCCCAGCGGCTTCGGCGTCGACGGCCGCTTGGCCGGACGCGCCGACGGCTTCATCTGGCCGGGCAACCGCTCCACGCCGAGATGCTCCGGATCCAGGCCGGACAGCTTGTGACCGTGGCCGAAGAAGTCGGTCCGGGCCAGCAGCGTCACGAGCGGCTTGGTGAAGATGAACACCACGAGCAGGTCGATCAGCGTGGTCAGGCCGAGCGTGAACGCGAAGCCACGCACGCTGCCGATCGCCAGGATGTACAGCACCACCGCGGCGAGCAGCGAGATCGAGTCGGCCGCGATGATCGTGTGCTTGGCCCGCGCCCAGCCGGTCTCGACCGACGACCTCAGACTGCGGCCCTCGCGGACTTCGTCACGTAGTCGTTCGAAGTAGATGACGAATGAGTCCGCGGTGATACCGATGGCCACGATCAGACCGGCGATACCGGCCAGGGTCAGCGTGAACCCGATCGCCCTCCCCAGCAGCACGACCGACGCGTACGTCAGTACGGCGGCCACGCCCAGCGACGCCACCACGACGATGCCCAGGCCCCGGTAGTACAGGAACGAGAACAGCACGACCAGGCCCAGACCGGCGATACCGGCCCAGATGCCCGCGGACAGCTGGTCGCCACCGAGCTGCGGCGACACCGTCTCGACCGAGGAGATGTCGAACGAGACCGGCAGCGCGCCGTACTTCAGGACGTTCGCCAGGTCGCGCGCCTCGGCCTCGGTGAAGGTGCCGGTGATCTGCGCCTGGCCACCCGGGATCGGGTTCTCGACGCTCGGCGTGGAGATGACCTCGCTGTCCAGCACGATCGCGAACAGGTTCTGGCCCTGGCCGCGGGCCGAGATGTTCTGCGTCGCCTTGAGGAACTTGTCGCCGCCCTCGCCGGTGAACTCCAGGTTCACCTGCCACTGGAAGCCGCCCTGCGGGATACCCGCGCTGGCGTCCGACAAGTCGGTGCCCTTCAGGATCGCCGGACCGAGCAGGTACTTGTACGTGCCCTCGCGGTCGCAGGCGAACAGCGGCTTGTTCGGGTCGTCGGTCTGCCCTTCGTCACCGCACTTGTACGCCGCGAACGCGGTCTGCGTGGCCGCGTCCGGCACGTACTGCAGCGGGTCGGTCGAGGCGGCCGGCGTCGACGGGGTCGCGACCGGAGTGCTCGCCGCCGGAGTGCTGGGAGCCGGGGTGCTGGGCTTCGGCGTCGGTGTGGGCGTCGGGTCG
This sequence comes from Kribbella sp. NPDC050820, assembly GCF_040653975.1. Lineage (NCBI taxonomy): Bacteria > Bacillati > Actinomycetota > Actinomycetes > Propionibacteriales > Kribbellaceae > Kribbella > Kribbella sp. NPDC050820. Next base: position 63,469 of record NZ_JBFAHB010000040.1, on the reverse strand, counting down.
GCCTGACCCAGGACGCTGCTCCAGGCCCGGCCGTTCGGCGTCGCGCTCGGCTTGACCGTCGTACTCGGCTTGACGGTGGTGCTCGGCTTGACCGTGGTGCTCGGCTTCGGCGTCGTACTGGGCTTGGTCGTCGGCGTCGGCGACGGGGCCGCGACCGGAGCCGCGGCCTGGGCGTCGTACACGATCCGGAAGTACAGCAACGCGGTCTGGCCGACCTGCTTCACCAGGCTGTCCTGGTTCGCGCCGGGCACGGCGACGTTGATGTGGTCCCGCCCGGAGGTGGTGATGTCGGCCTCGGCGACACCCGCTCCGTTGACCCGCTGGGAGATGATGTTCTTCGCCTCGTTCAGCTGGTCGGCGGTCACCGAACCGCCGCCGGCCAGGGACTTCGCGGTCAGCGTGATGGTGGTGCCACCGCGCAGGTCCAGGCCCAGCTTGGGCTTCCAGGTCTTGGTCAGCCCCATGATCCCGAACAGCAGGACCACGATCACCCCCAGGACGATCAGTAGCCGCCCGGGGCGGGATGTCGTCGTCGTTGCCACGTCAGATTCAACCTTTGTACTTCTGGGCGCGCCGAATCGTCTGGTGGACGCCGGTCGGCGCGCCGCAGGCCGTTAGAACAGGGGGCGTCAGTTCTCGGTGTGCGTCGGCGGCAGCTTCGGCGTGTCCTGCACCTTGCCGTCGGCCTTGTCGGCCTTGTCACGGCCCGCGTCCGGGACGTCGACCGGGTCCTTCGCGGGCTCCTCGACAGCCTCGTCGGCGGCGTCGTCCGCAGCCTCGTCCTTGTCATCGGCCTTCTCGGCGGCCGGCGCCTCGGCCTGTGCCGCGGTGCCGTCCTCGTCCGGGATGACCCGGCCGATCGACGGCTTGACGACCTGCACCAGGACGCCTTCGGAGATCTCCAGCGTCACGTACTCGTCGTCGACCTCCTCGACGAGGCCGACCAGGCCGCTGGTGGTGATCACCTTGGTGCCCGGGGTGAGGGCGGCGACGGTGTCGGCCTGCCGCTGGCGCTGCTTGCGCTGCGTGCGGCTCATGAACCAGATCATCCCGACGATCAGGATCAGCGGCAGCAGCAGCGTGAAGCCGGAGCCGCCCCCGGAAGAGGCCATTGGTACGGCGATCAGTTGCATCGGGACTCAGAATCCTTCGTCATCGGGAGTACGGGGCGTCCGGCACGCTCTGCCCAAGCGTGCAGGTCGCAGCGGATCGACCTGAGGACAGGCCATCGGGGAGTCTAACGCCGAGCACCAAGAACTACGTCATGACACGTGGTCACGTTTGTGTTACTCAGCACCAGGACTCCACTCCAGTCTCCCCCGCAGCCCCGTGATGTCAAAGCTGCCGCCGGAGCGTGCCCGATCAGTCCTCGTCGGTGTCGAAAAGGGTGTCGGCGAAGGTTGCGCCCTTGGGGACCTTGAGGCCGATGTGGCGCCAGGCCGCGGGTGTTGCGACCCGGCCGCGCGGCGTACGGGCGAGGTATCCGGAGCGAACCAGGAACGGCTCGGCCACCTCTTCCACGGTCTCGCGCTCCTCACCGACTGCGACCGCCAGCGTCGACAGGCCCACCGGACCGCCGCCGAAGCGGCGGCACAAAGCGTCCAGCACGGACCGGTCCAGCCGGTCCAGGCCCATCTTGTCCACCTCGTACAGCTCCAGCGCCGCCTTCGCCAGTGCGAGCGTGATGATCCCGTCGGCGCGCACCTCGGCGTAGTCGCGCACGCGGCGTAGCAGGCGGTTGGCGATCCGCGGCGTACCGCGGGACCTGGAGGCGATCTCGGCCGCACCCTCGGGGGTGATGTCGACCTCGAGCAGCGCGGCCGACCGGTTGACGATCTTCTCGAGCTCGGAGGCCTCGTAGAACTCCAGGTGCCCGGTGAACCCGAACCGGTCCCGCAGCGGCCCCGGCAGCAGCCCGGCCCGGGTGGTCGCGCCGACCAGCGTGAACGGCGGGATCTCCAGCGGGATCGCAGTCGCGCCCGGCCCCTTGCCGACGATCACGTCGACCCGGAAGTCCTCCATCGCCATGTAGAGCAGTTCCTCGGCCGGCCGGGACATCCGGTGGATCTCGTCGAGGAACAGCACCTCGCCCTCGCTGAGCCCGGACAGGATCGCAGCCAGGTCGCCCGCGTGCTGAATCGCTGGGCCGCTGGTCACTCGCAGCGGCGCTGACAGTTCGCTGGCGATGATCATCGCCAGCGTGGTCTTGCCCAGGCCGGGCGGGCCGGACAGCAGCACGTGATCCGGAGCGCGGTTGCGGCCGCGGGCAGCGTGCAGCACCAGCTCGAGTTGCTCGCTCACGCGGCGCTGGCCGCCGAACTCGGCCAGGGTGCGCGGGCGCAGGGCGGACTCGATCTTGCGTTCCTCGAGATCCACCGCGTCCGCGGAGACGAGCGGCCGGACGTTGTCTTCCATACCTATGCCTTAGAGAGGTCTTATGCCTTGGAGATGTCTTATGCCTTGGAGAGGTCTTATGCCTTGGAGAGCACGCGCAGCGCGGCGCGGAGCAGGTCGGGCACGGACGGGTTCGGGCTGTCGGCGGCAAGCGGCGACACAGCGGTGACGGCGTCGTCCGCGTCGCGGGCAGACCAGCCGAGGCCGACGAGGCCCGCATGCACCTGCTCGCGCCACGCTTCCGTGGTCTGCAGCGGCCGGCCGGTCACCGTCCGGCTCGGCGCACCGATCTTGTCCTTCAGCTCGAGCACGATCCGCTGGGCGCCCTTCTTCCCGATGCCCGGCACCTTCACCAGCATGTTCAGATCCTCGGTGGCGACCGCCTGCCGCAACTGATCAGGACTCAGTACGGCGAGTGCCGCCTGCGCCAGCTTCGGTCCGACACCGGACGCGGTCTGCAGCAGCTCGAACAGGCTCTTCTCGTCGTCGTCGGCGAACCCGTACAACGTCAGCGAGTCCTCACGTACGACCATCGAGGTCGACACCCGGGCCTCCTGCCCCGGCCGAAGCCCGGCGAGCGTGCCCGGATGACAGAACACCTGCAGCCCCACGCCCCCGACCTCGATCACGGCGCTGTCCACCCCGATCGCCGCCACCGGCCCCCGCACAAACGCGATCATGTCCAGCCTCCCGGCACCGCAGTACTCATCTCTTACTCTCCTGGGCTGCCACCGCTGCTCGCAGCCGAGCTACCTGCAGGCGGGATTGTGCCTGGGCCAGCGCTTCGAGGTTCGACCGGCTCCCGGCCGCCTCCTGCAGCCGGGACGCCGTACCGCCGCGCCAGACCTGGCAGATCGCCAGCGCCAGCGCGTCCGCCGCGTCGGCAGGGGTCGGGCGCTCGGCCAGCTTGAGGATCCGGGTGACCATCGTGGTGACCTGCTCCTTACCTGCCCGGCCGGAGCCGGTGACCGCCGCCTTCACCTCACTCGGCGTGTGCAACGCGACCGGCAGACCCCGCCGTGCCGCCACGACCATGGCGACTCCGGACGCTTGCGCCGTACCCATCACCGTCCGCACGTTGTGCTGCGCGAACACCCGCTCCACCGCGACCGCGTCCGGCCGGTGCTCGGTGATCCACTCCTCCAGCTCGGCATCGATCCGGACCAGCCGCTTGGCCACGTCCAGGTCGGCCGGCGTCCGGATCACCCCGACGGCGACCAGCGCCGGCGGCTTGCCGGGTGAGCCCTCGACGATGCCGAGGCCGCAGCGAGTCAACCCCGGGTCGACGCCGAGCACCCGCATGGACCACCTCCGAACGTTTGTTCGACAACCCTAACCGCACCGCGATCAGAAGTAGTCGAGCATGTACGGCGTGGCGCTTGCGAAGGCCGCGTCGAGCGCCGCATCCGCCGTCGTGGCTCCACCTCTGGCGAGACCAGACCCGCGCAGCGTGGCCAGCGGCGTACCGGCATAGAGGGCAGCCAGCCCGCGCGGGCCGAGCTGCAGCACGTCACCGGACGCCTGGGTCGACGTGAGCTCACCGGCACCGTCAGCAATAGACAGGTGCCAGTCACCGCTGTTCGCCGGTACGTCGGGATCCTCGACCCGCAGGTCGACCTCCAGAACCGCACCGGGCGCGTACCCACGCGCAGCGATCGCAGCGGGCGCGTCGAGGAGCCGCACCATCCAGCGCTGGTGCTGCACCTCCTTCTCCGCCTCATGCTCGACCAGGAGATGCACAGGGTCGTTCGGCGAGATGTAGGCCTGCACAGTCCGCGCAATCGAGGAGCCGGAGCCGACCGTCGCCCACAGCGCGCGGGCGGTCGCCTCGGAGCCGGCCACGAGCTCGTCCACGCACAGGTCCGAGCCGGACCAGCTGTAGACCACGAACCCGTCCTCAGCGAGGTACGCGAAGTTGTCCTCGTCCGCCAGCCACTCGGTGACCTCGTTGAGCGGCCACACGAGCGGACCGCTGGTACGACGCCGCTCGTGCGACTGCCCCACCAACTCCAGGACCCGCTCCGCGTCCTGCGGCCCAGCCCGCCGTACGGCGACCTCCTTGCCACCCAGCTCGCGCAGATCGGCCGCGGGGAACGAGAACCGGTAGCGCCCGCCACCGAACTCGTACCCCAGGTGCCTGTAGATGACTGTGGTCGCCGGGTACAGCGCAGTCAGCGGGAACCCCTTGTCAGCCGCCCGCTGCAGCAGCCCGCGCATCAGCTTGCTGCCAACGCCACGCCCCCGGTACTCCGGCGACACGACGACTCCCGCAACACCCGCCACGGGCACGCGCCGACCGCTCCACCACTGCTCGAAGTCCCAGAACCGCGCCGCCGCGACGACCTCGTCGCCGTCGGCCACACCGACGTACCGGCCGTCCTTGATGAACGCCCGCGCGTCCTTGAGCCACTGCTCCCGATCACCGGCCGCCATCACCCCGAACGACCGGGCCCGCACCCGCAACACCGCGTCCAACTGGTCCTCGGCGATGTCCACAAACCGCAACGCGTCACTCACGCCGCCGACCCTATGTCCTACCGCTCCCCCGAGCGACAGCAATACCACCCCGCGACCACTGGCCCGCCCGTGCTACTTCCGGTCGGTCACCCAGAGGTGGATGGTCCCCTCGACCACGACCGTGCCGTCGTCCCGCGTCGCCTTGACCCGCACGGGCACGTCCGGCCCAGCCGTCCAGTCCTGCGGATCGGTCTCGGCCGAGCACGTGAGATCGGACGTGGACTTGGCCAGGTACGCAACCTCCATCCCCTTGGGCAGCCACCGCTTCCCACCCGGAACAGTCGCCTCCGCCAACGCCCCCATCGCCGCCTCCAACCCGTTGCACACGGCAATCGCATGCACGGTCCCGATGTGGTTCTGCACCGCCCGCCGCTTGGGCAACCTCAACGCCGCGTAATTAGGACTCACCTGCACGAACCGAGGCCGAACCGACCGAAAGTACGGCGCCTTCCAGGCGAACCCCCACGAGAACACCCGATCCCCACCAGGCACCCCCCGCAACCGCTCCCACAACCCCAGCACCTCGCTCATCCCCCAATGTTACCCACCAGTCACATCCCCGTCGACCCCCAACCAATTGCATGGAGCCGGGGACATACGAACAGCCGGTTGCATGGAGCCGGGGACATACGGACAGGTAGTGCACCAGCGAGACGCCGTACACACCGACCCGACCGCGCTCAACCGCACTACCGGCGGCCCGGCACCACCTGTCGAACTGCACGCCCTCCCGTCTCGCCGCCACCGCAGCCTCACCCACGGCCCCGCCAGACCGCCGCACCGCTCGCCCGCCATGCCAACCCACCCACAGATCCGCCACAACAGCCGGATGCCCCCTGAGCTAAGGGGTTGCCCACTGGAAATTCGAGTGGGCAACCCCCAATGTGAGTAGGCAAGCTCAGCCGGACGGGAGGTGCGGGGCCAGCAGCACGTAGGTGCCGCCCTCAATTGGCGGGGATGTCCCCTTGGAGGGTGGCTTCTCCCCTTGAGTGCGAAGGGAGAAGCCGCAACGCCAGGTGATATCCGCCTCCGTGAATCGCCGACGCAACCCGCGAGGCGGCGCGCTCGCCGATCGCGGTGCGCAGGACACCAGTGGGCGCGCCGCCGAAGGCGGCCGGCAAATCAGCCGCCGCGCAGCGGTGACCGCTCTGCCTGACGGACGTTGGGTCCGCCGATCACGTTGCCCGTGGCACCAGGTTGGGCCTGCCACGGGCAACTGACGGAACCCGCCGTCGTCGATTGACGGGGATTTCCCCTCGAACGGTGGCTTCTCCACTTGAGTGCGAGGGGAGAAGCCGCAACACCAGGGGATATCCGCCCCGCGAAGCGCCGACGCAACCCCGCGAGCAGCCCCTCGCCGATCGCGGTGCGCGGGACAGCGGCGGGCGCCCGCCGAAGGCGGCCAACAAGACAGCCGCCGCGCAGCGGTGACCGCGTGCTCGCCGGAGGTTGGATCCGCCGAGCAGGTTGCCCGTGGCACCAGGTTGTGCCCGCCACAAGCAGTTGACGGAACCCACCGCCGTCAATTGACGGGGATGTCCCCTCGAACGCTGGCTTCTCCCCTTGAGTACGAAGGGAGAAGCCACAACACCAGGGGATATCCGCCTCCGTGAGGCGCCGACGCAACCCCGCGAGGCGGCGCGGTCGCCGATCGCGGTGCGCGGGAAAGCGGTGGGCGCGCCGCCGAAGGCGGCTAGGAGAGCAGCCTCCGCGGAGCGGTGACCGAGCTGCGTGGCGGCGGGTGCGGGCGCCGAGCGCGGTGTGGTGTGCGGGACGTCGGTGGGCGCGCCGCTGGAGGCGGCTGACAGGGCAGGTGCTGCGGCGCGGTGTCCGCTCGCAGCGAAGGTGGTGTCCTCTTGGTGATTTAGACGATTCAATTGGGCGCCGGTAGACTGGGGGTTCTGACGGAGTGTGACCGGTTTCGAGGGACGATGGCGACGCCCAGCATCAAAGAGGTCGCGCACCGCGCGGGAGTTTCGGTGGGCACGGTGAGCAACGTGCTGAACCGGCCGTGGATCGTGGCGCCCGCGACCAGGCAACGTGTGCAGGACAGCATCAGCGCGCTCGGGTTCGTGCGCAACGAGGCGGCCAGGCACCTGCGCGCGGGCAAGAGCCGGACCGTCGGGCTGGTTGTGCTCGACGTGGCGAACCCGTTCTTCACCGATCTCGCCGAAGGCGCCGAGGCGCTGGCGTACGAGCACGACACCGTGGTGATGTTGTGCAACAGCAAGACCGACCCGGTGCGCGAGGGGCATCACCTCGACCAGCTCGAGCAGCAGCGCGTCCTCGGCATTCTCATCACCCCGTTCGACAGCAACGATCCCCGGCTGACAGCGTTGGTCGATCGCGGTACGCCGGTCGTCCTCGTCGACCGTACGGCGGACCGCGGCCTCTGCTCGGTGTCGGTCGACGACCAGCTGGGTGGGCGGCTGGCGGGCAATCACCTGATCGAGTCGGGGCATCGCCGGATCGCCTTCATCGGTGGGCCGTTCAGCATGCAACAGGTCGCGGACCGGATGGCCGGCATCAAGACTGTGGTCGGGCAGGCCGATCACGTCGACCTGCAGGAGTTCGAGGTCGACGTGACGGGCGTCGTCGAGGGCCGCGCGATCGGCGAGAAGGTCGCCGCGATGCCGGCCAAAAGCAGGCCGACCGCGGCGTTCCTCGCGAACGACCTGCTGGCGCTGGGATTCCTGCAGGCGATGGCCGTTGCCGGACTGCGGGTCCCGCGCGATATGGCGATTGTGGGGTACGACGACATCGACTTCGCCCGCGCGGCCGCCGTACCGCTGTCGTCCGTGCGGCAGCCGGCCGAGTTGCTCGGGCGGTCGGCGATGGAGTTGCTGCAGGAGGAGGTCGAGGCGGCCGAGCGGCATCGCCATCGGCAGGTGATCTTCCAACCGGATCTGATCGTGAGGGAGTCGAGTGATTTCAAACGCCGCTGAAACACTCTACGAAAACCCGCTGGCCTCAGCCGAAGACCTAACAACCTTCCGCCTAGAAGGCGAGGGCGCCGTCTCGTTCCCGCTCGGGCGGCTGCGGCTGGAGAGTGTGCGGCCGCCGGAGGACGGGCAGGACGCCAACGTGGTGCTGTGGTGCCCGGAGGACTTCCCGCCCGACATCGCCGTGGAGTGGGACTTCTGGCCGATCCGCGAGCCCGGCCTGTGCATCCTGTTCTTCCACGCGAAGGGCCGCGCCGGCGAGGACCTCTTCGACCTCCGGCCGCGGACCGGGCCGTACGAGCAGTACCACCACGGCGACCTGGACACCTACCACGTCTCGTACTTCCGCCGCCGCTGGCCGGCCGAGCGCGCGTTCCACACCTGCAACCTGCGCAAGAGCTACGGCTTCCACCTCGTCGCGCAGGGACCGGACCCGCTCCCGTCGGTCCTGGACGCCGAAGGTCCTTACAAACTCAGGCTGACCGTCGACCGCGGCCACATCTCCTTCGCGATCAACGACGTCACAAGCTTCGAGTGGTACGACGACCAGCCCCTCGCCGGCGGAAAGCTCGGCTTCCGCCAGATGGCGCCGCTGATCGGCGAGTACGCGAACCTGCGGGTTTCCCAGCTCTAGACGCTACTTCAAGCAGTCCCCCAGGTCTTCGTGACCAGTCTCTGACAAACGCTTTCCGAAGCCTTGACATTGAGACGATTCAACCATACGGTCACATCACTTTTCGCCCGAAACAAGGCAGGGACACCCGTGAAACACTGCCGCCACATCCCCGACCGCCGGCCGGCTGAAGGCTCCCGATGAGCAGCCCAGGTTGGTCGATCAAGCTGTACGACGCCGCGGACGAAGTCGTCTGGGCGATCAAGCTCAACGCGCTGTGGATCGCCTTCACGCTCCTCGGCGGGGTTGCGCTGGGTATCGGCCCGGCCACGCTCGCAGCGTATTCGCTGGCCAGACGCAGGTCTTCCGGTGAATCGTTTCATGCTTTGCCTGCCTTCCGGGTCGCGTTCCGGCGCGAGTTCCGCCGCGGCCAGCTGGTCGTGCTGCCGCTGGTGGCGGCCGCGGTGGTTCTGGTCGGCAACTACCTGTACTTCGCGTCACTCGGCGCGACTGCGTCGGTCCCCCGGCTGGCCAGCCTGCTCGCGCTGGTCGCGCTCGGGGTGATCGCCGCCTACCTGCTCCCGATGGCCGTGCACTACGACCTCCGGGTCCGCGAGTTGTTGCCCAAGGCATCGTTGGTCGCGCTGGCGCGGCCGGCGTCGTCCCTTGTCCTGCTCTTCGTCGCGGTGTCCATCGGCTACCTGTCCGGCAAGTTCCCGGTGCTCGGGATCGTGCTGGCCGGTGGCGGCTGGATTCAGATCGACACCTGGCTCTGCCTGCGCTTCTTCGCCGAGAACGAGGCGCGCCTGCACCTGAAAGGGAACTCATGACCATCTTCTCCCGACGGCGTATCGCCGTCGCCGTCGCAGCCTCGACGGCACTGCTCGCCTCTGCGTGTTCCGGCGGCGGCGACAGCGACGAAGGCCAGGCGGCCAGTAACGAGCTGACGGTGATGGCGCCGTTGTTCGGCACCGCGCCGGACCCCAGCGGCGAGCTGCAGCAGGCCGTCGAGAAGCTCATCGGCAAGAAGCTCAAGATCACCTGGGTACCGAACGCCGAGTACGGCGACAAGTCCAACGTCACGCTTGCCTCGGACAACATCCCCGACGTGATGGTGGTGAACGAGAAGGGCCCGTCGTTCGTGAAGGCGGCCGAGGCCGGCGCGTTCTGGGACCTGACCGGCAAGCTGGACAAGTACCCGAACCTGAAGCCGGCCAACGAGCAGACCGCCAAGAACACGATGACCAACGGCAAGACCTACGGCATCTACCGGGTCCGGCCGCTGCTGCGCTCCGGCATCGTGATCCGCAAGGACTGGCTGGCCAAGCTCGGGCTGAAGGAGCCGCAGACCGTCGAGGAGCTCTACACGATCGCGAAGGCGTTCACCGAGCGGGACCCGGACGGCAACGGCAAGAAGGACACCTACGGCCTGATCATCCCGAAGTGGCCGGGCAACTACGCCAGCGCCAGCCCGTACGACGTGGTCGAGACCTGGTTCGGCGCCCCGAACGGCTGGGGTGAGCGCGACGGCAAGCTGGTGCCGGGCTTCGACACCCCGGAGTTCCTGGAGGCCAACCGCTGGCTGCGCAAGTGGGTCACCGAGGGCCTGATCAACCCGGACTTCGCCACCTTGGACAGCGGCAACTGGAACGACCCGTTCGTGCAGGGCAAGGGCGGCATGATCATCGACGTGAACGTGCGGGCGACCCAGCTGCTCGACCTGTTCAAGGAGAAGAACCCGAAGGACTTCGACAAGGTCACCCTGGTCGGGAACCTGAAGGGCCCGGACGGTGAGAAGCACTCCTACCCGTTCACCGGCTACAACATGGTGATGGCGATCTCCAAGCAGCACGTCCGCACCGAGGAGCAGCTCGACCAGGTGCTGCAGACGCTGGACAAGCTGGAGTCCAAGGAGGGCTCGATCCTGCTGACCAACGGCATCGAGGGCCGCAACTTCAAGGCCGACGGGAAGTACGCCGTACCGATCAACTCCGACGACCCGAAGGTCAAGGCGATCCAGAACGACGTCGACAAGGCCTTCATCCAGCTCGGCACCCGGGCCAGCGTCGGTCTCGGCGCCTACCAGCTGCGGCCGGCCGACGCAGCCAGCCGGGCGATGCGGGAGAAGTTCGACGTGCTGATGAACGAGGACCTGAAGACCGCGGTGTTCAACCCGGCCCTCGGCGTGATCGCCCCGACCGCGGTGTCGAAGGGCCAGACGCTCGACACGATCGTCCCGGACGCCCGGATCAAGTACCTGTCCGGCGCGATCACCGAGGACCAGCTGAAGGCGCAGATCAAGCGCTGGTACGACGGCGGCGGCACGCAGATCGCCCAGGAGGTCAACGACCTGGTCGCCAAGAACGGCGGCTGACCTGTGGCCACTGATCTGGTGCCGGGTGTGGCTCAGCCTGCCGCGGAGGTTTCGCGGCAGGCCCCACCCCCGCAACGCAAACGCCGCGCCCGCGCGGTGCCGCTGTGGCGCGACCTGCTCCGCTACCGCTGGCTGTACTTGCTGCTGCTGCCCGGCCTCGCGTACTTCATCGTCTTCAAGTACCTGCCGATGTACGGCCTGACCATCGCGTTCAAGGACTACGTGCCGTTCCTCGGCTACTCGGGCAGCGAGTGGGTCGGTCTCAAGCACTTCCAGGAGCTGTTCGCCGGGCCGGACTTCGGCCGGCTGATGTTCAACACGCTGCTGCTCGCGCTGCTCACGATCGTGTTCGTCTTCCCGGCGCCCATCATCGTCGCGCTGATGCTGAACGAGCTGCGGGTCAACGTGCTGAAGCGGTCGGTGCAGTCGCTGATCTACATCCCGCACTTCCTGTCGTGGACCATCGTCGCATCGTTGACCTACCTGCTGTTCTCGGTCGACTTCGGGGTGATCGCGAACTGGATCCACGGCCTGGTCGGCGGGCAGAAGACCGACTACGTCGCGCAGGCCGACTGGTTCCGGCCGCTGATCGTCCTGCAGCTGCTGTGGAAGCAGACCGGCTGGGGCACGATCATCTACCTGGCCGCGCTGGCCGGGGTCGACTCGCAGCTGTACGAGGCGGCCCGGGTGGACGGCGCGGGCCGGTGGCGGCAGTTCTGGCACATCACGCTGCCGGCGATCCGGCCGACCATCGTGGTGATGGCGATCCTGACGTCGGGCAACCTGATGGACTCCGGGTTCGAGCAGATCTGGCTGATGACCACCTCGCTGAACCGCGACGTCGCGGACGTGTTCGACACGTTCGTCTACTACATCGGCATCACGCAGGGCGCGTTCAGCTACGCGACCGCGGTCGGCCTGTTCAAGGGCCTGGTCGGTGTCCTGCTGATCTTCGGCTCGAACTGGCTGGCCAAGCGCCTCGGCCAGCGCGGCCTGTTCTGAGAGGGATCGACATGGCGATGACACTGACGAAGCCTCGCAAGCCGTCGGTCCGGTACTACGACTCGGCCGGCAGCAAGGTGTTCGACGTACTGAATGTCGTGCTGCTGACCGGGCTGGCCCTGGTCACGGTGCTGCCGCTGGTCTATGTGCTGGCCGGGTCGTTCGCGACCGAGTCGGAGATCAGCTCGCGGCCGTTCTTCCTGTGGCCGGAGAAGTTCGTCACCGACACGTACCAGTACATCTTCTCCACCGACACGTTCGTCCGCGCGCTGCTGACCACGATCTGCGTGACCGCGGTCGGCACCGTCGTACAGCTGCTGCTCACGCTGACGATGGCCTACCCGCTGGCCAAACGGTTCCTGCCGGGCCGGGCGCTGGTGCTGAACCTGGTGGTGTTCACGCTGGTCTTCAGCGGCGGCATGATCCCGACCTACCTGGTGGTGCGGGACCTCGGGCTGCTGGACAGCTACTGGGCGCTGATCCTGCCGCTGGCGATCAACCCGTTCTACCTGATCGTGGTGAAGAGCTTCTTCCAGGAGCTCCCGGAGGCGCTCGAGGAGGCCGCCCGGATCGACGGCTGCAACGAGCTGAACGTGTTCCTGCGGATCGTGCTGCCGTTGTCGAAGCCGATCATCGCGACGTTCTCGCTGTTCTACGCGGTCGGGATCTGGAACGACTACATGTCTCCTTTGCTCTACATCGACGACAGCAAGAAGTGGACGCTGCAGATGATCGTCCGCCAGCTGACCGCGGCGAACGCCGACTCGGCGAATGTACTGCAGCAGCTGGAGACGGTGACGTTCCCGGAGCAGGGCTTGAAGTTCGCGGTCGTGGTGGTGGCGACGCTGCCGATCCTGTTCTTCTACCCGTTCCTGCAGAAGCACTTCGCCAAGGGCGTCCTGATCGGATCGGTGAAGGAATGACGACCTTACAGTGGCTCGAAACACCTTGTAGACAAGGCACCACGTGGGGCGTCCCCTGGCCCCGCGGCACGGTTGCCGAAGGCACCAGCTTCGCACTGGCCGACGGTACGGCGGTGCAGAGCTGGACGACCGCGACCTGGCCGGACGGCTCGATCAAGTGGTCCGCCCACGCGATCGGCCGGTCGGACCAGCCGGAGTCGTCGTACGAGCTGGTCACCGGAGAGCCGTCCGCTCCGGCTCAGCCGGTGTGCGTCGAGCGCGACGGCGACGAGGTTCGCGTCGCGTCAGGCGATGTCACCTGGTTGCTGAAGGCGCCACACCTGATCGCATCCATCCAGCACAGCGACCAGACCGTCGTACGGGATGTCCGGCTGGTCAGCCTGCGGCAGGATGCGCCCGACGAGGACCTCGGCGGCACCCGGCAGCAGACGACGGCGATTGTCGACAATCTCATTGTCGAACAGGACGGTCCGGTACGGGCCGTGGTACGGCTCGAGGGCAAGCACGGCGACTGGCTGCCGTTCAGCGTCCGGCTGTACTTCTACGCCGGCGCGATCGACGTCCGGATCGTGCACAGCTTCGTCTGGGACGGCGATCCGGACCGGGACTTCCTGGCCGGGCTCGGCCTGAGCGCCGACGTGGTGATGCACGACGAGCCGCACAACCGGCACGTCCGGCTGGCCGGTCCGTCCGGCTTCCTCACCGAGGCGGTCCGCGGCCTGACCGGTCTGCGACGCGATCCAGGTGACGAAGCACGTGAAGCGCAGGTAGCCGGCCGCGCCGTCGAGGAGATCCCCAACCCCGAGGTGTCGAACCGGCTGCACCTGATCCCGCAGTGGAACGACTACACCCTCGACCAGACCAGCGCGGACGGCTTCACCCTGCGCAAACGCACCGGTCCCGGCCACGCCTGGGTGACCATCCCGGCCGGCACGCGGTCACCCGGCTACGGGTACGTCGGTGGCGCCGCCGGCGGACTGGGGTTCGGCCTCCGCGACTTCTGGAAGCTGCACCCGACCCGCCTCGACATCCGCAACGCGGCCACTGACCTCGCCACCGCCACGGTGTGGATGTGGTCGCCAAGTGCACCGGCCATGGACGTGCGCTACTGGCACGACGGCATGGACCAGGACAGCCACGCCGAACAGCTCGAAGGCCTCGAGATCACCTACGAGGACTACGAGCCAGGCTACGGCAACGCGCACGGCATCGCCCGCACTCACGAGCTCACGCTGAGAGTCCACAACACCACCCCGTCGGCCGACGAGCTGGCTGAGCACGCCGTGCTGCTCAACTCCCCCGGCCTGCTCGCCGTCTCCCCCGCTCGCCTTCTGGAGGCAGGCGTATTCGGCAGCTGGAGTCTGCCGACCGCCGACGACCAGGACATCGAAGCCCGGCTGAACTTCCTCTTCCAGTACTACGTCAACCAGCGCGAGCAGCGCCGTTGGTACGGGTTCTGGGACTACGGCGACGTCATGCACACCTACGACCGCGACCGACACACCTGGCGGTACGACGTAGGCGGCTTCGCCTGGGACAACTCCGAGCTCTCGCCGGACCTGTGGCTCTGGTACCAGTACCTGCGGACCGGCCGCGCCGACGTGTTCCGGTTCGCCGAGGCGATGACGCGGCACACCAGCGAGGTCGACGTACATCACCTGGGCCGCTTCAAGGGGCTCGGGTCGCGGCACAACGTGCAGCACTGGGGTTGCAGCTGCAAGCAGGTGCGCATCTCCAACGCGATCTACCGGCGCTTCTACTACTACCTGACCGCCGACGAGCGGGTCGGCGACCTGATGAACGAGGTGGCGAACGTCGAGGAGATGTTCCTGGTCGTCGATCCGCAGCGCAAGGTCCGGCCCGACGTCTACTCCCCCGACCCGAATGCACTGTCGATCGAGCTGGGCGTGGACTGGGGTGCACTCGCCGCCGCCTGGCTCACGCGCTGGGAGCGGCACGGCGACAACCGGGCCCGGGCACGGCTGGTCGGGACGATGTCGGACATCGCGGCACTGCACTACGGCTTCCTCACCGGCAACGCGCGGATGGACCTGTCCACCGGGCGCTTCGACACCAGCCGCAGGGGCATCGCAGTGTCCCACCTGTCGTCGCTCTTCGGGCTGCCCGAGATCTGTTCCGAGCTCATCGACCTGGACCTCGACGTACCCGGGTTCGAGAAGGCATGGCTGGACTACTGCCGGCTGTACCTGCTGCCACCCGAGCAGCAAGCCGCAGAGGTCGGCCAGCCCTTGCAAGGCATCTCACTCGTCCAGGCCCACAGCAGGCTCGCCGCGTACGCCGCCGCCCGGACCGGCGACGCGGAGCTGGCCCGGCTGGCCTGGCGCAAGTTCTTCCTCGACGAGGGCGACCAGCTCAACCGCAACGCCATGCAGCGCGAGGCGGAGTGGAAGACGACCACGATCGACGGCTGCCTGATGCCCGTCGACGAGGCGGCCTTCGTCAGCACCAACGGCGCGGCCCAGTACGCGCTGGCAGCGATCCAGAACCTGTCCCTGATCCCTGAACACCGGAATGACAGAGGTGGAATGGCGTGGAAAACGGCTCAGCGGTCTCCCGACGGACAGTCCTAGCAGGCATGGCCGCAGTCCCCGCGGTCTCCTTGCTGGACAATCCGGTCGCCGCATTCGCAGAGCAGACCGAAGTACAAGACGTGAAACTCACTTGGCTGGAAGGCAAGCCGACGACGGCGGCCGTCACGACGTGGGGCACGCCGTGGCCGAAGGGCGCCGTACCGGCGAACCAGTCGTTTGCACTCAAGGCTGCTGACGGCAGCGACGTACCGGTCCAGAGCTGGCCGACCGCGTACTGGCCGGACGGCTCACTCAAGTGGAGCGCACACGCCATAGCAGTGGACTCACCAGCCGAGTCCTACACTCTCGGTCCTGGTACGGCGGCCGCGCCGGCGCAGGCCGTGACGGTCAAGCAGGAGAAGAGCTACGTCGACGTCGACACCGGCGTGATCAAGGCACGGATCCGGACGAGCGGGTCCGAGCTGATCAGCCAGATCTGGCGTGGTGACGTGGTGATCGCCCGGAAGGGCCAGCTCGTCAACCTCAAGCAGGACAAGATCGCCGAGGACGAGGAAGGCGGCCGCGTCCGGGAGCGCTACGACAGCGACATCCAGAAGGTCACCGTCGAGCAGGCCGGCCCGGTGCGGGCGGTGGTCAAGATCGACGGCCGGCACAAGTCCCGCAAGGGCAAGACCTGGCTGCCGTTCTCGGTCCGGCTGTACTTCACCGCGGGCGCCGAGAACGTGCGGATGGTGCACACGTTCGTCTACGACCGCGACGGGCAGCAGGACTACATCGCCGGCCTCGGTGTGCGGTTCCGGGTGCCGCTGCGCGATGCGGCGTACGACCGTCATGTCCGGTTCGTGGGCGAGGGCCACGGCATGATGGCCGAGGCGGTGAAGGGAATCACGGGACTGCGGCGGGACCCGGGCGCCGTCGTACGGGCCGCGCAGGTGGCCGGGACCAAGCTGCCCGACCCGTCGACGTGGGACCAGCGGGTGACGACCCGGCTGCAGTACATCCCCGAGTGGGGCGACTACACGCTGAGCCAGCTGAACGCGGACGGCTTCACCGTGAAGAAGCGGACCAAGAAGGGGTACGGCTGGATCCCGGTCGACCAGGGCAAGCGCGCGTCCGGTCTCGGGTACGTCGGCGGCGTGACCGGCGGATTCGCCTTTGGACTAAGGGATTTCTGGCAGCGGCATCCGACCCAGCTGGACATCCGGGGCGCGGCGACCGAGGAGGCCGAGGTCACGGTGTGGCTGTGGTCGCCGGAGGCCGGGCCGATGGACACGCGGTTCTACCACGACGGCATGGGCCAGGACACGTACCCGGAGCAGCTCGAGGGTCTCAACATCACCTACGAGGACTACGAGCCCGCCTTCGGGACGCCATACGGGATCGCACGGACCAGTGAGCTGACGTTCTGGGCGCTGGCTGCAACGCCGTCGGCCGCCTGGCTCGGCGACCTGGCCGACCAGGTGCGGACTCCCCCGCAGCTGATCAACCCGGTGGATCAGCTGGTCAGCACGCGAGTGTTCGGCGGGCTCGTCTCACCGGTCGACCGCTCGGTGCCGGCCAAGAAGGCGATCGAGGACCACCTGGACTTCCTGTTCGACTTCTACCGCGGTCAGGTCGAGTCCCGGCACTGGTACGGGTTCTGGGACTACGGCGACATCATGCACACGTACGACGAGGACCGCCGGGTCTGGCGGTACGACGTGGGCGGGTACGCGTGGGACAACTCGGAGCTCTCGCCGGACCTGTGGCTCTGGTACGCGTTCCTGCGGTCCGGCCGGGCCGACATCTTCCGGTTCGCGGAGGCGATGACCCGGCACACCGGTGAGGTCGACGTCTACCACCTCGGCCAGTGGGCCGGTCTGGGCACGCGGCACGGCGTACAGCACTGGGCGGACAGCGCGAAGCAGCAGCGGATCAGTACGGCGATCTACCGCCGCTTCTACTACTACCTGACCGCTGACGAGCGCACTGGGGACCTGCTGTCCGAGCTGGTCGACTCCGACCGCACGTTCATCGTGCTGGACCCGCTGCGGAAGATCAGGACCGAGCCGTACGAGCCGGACCCGCATGCACTCGCCATCGGCCTCGGCACGGACTGGAGTGGTCTGGCTGCTGCCTGGCTGACCGAGTGGGAGCGGCAAGGACCCAAGGCCGAGACGGCGCGCACCAAGCTGCTCGGCACGATGGAGACGATCGCGGCAATGCCGAACGGCTTCGTCACCGGCGGTGGGCTCTACGACCTCGACACCGGGCGGTTCGCTCCGGTCGCCGCGAAGACCGTCAGTGTGTCGCACCTGAGCGCGATGTTCGGCCAGGTGGAGATCTGCGCCGAGATCATCGACCTGGTCGACATGCCGGCGTTCGAGGCCGCGTGGCTGCAGTACTGCCGGCTCTACAACGCCAGCCGGGCCGAGCAGACGGCAGAGTGCGGTGCGTACTTCGGCAACCTCATCCTCCGTCAGGGGCACGCCCGCCTGACCGCGTACGCCGCCGTACGCCTGGATCGGGACGACCTGGCCGCCCGGGCCTGGAAGGAGTTCTACACCGGCGACGGCTACGGTCCGAACCTCCCGTGGACGGCTGAGGACGTCACGTCCACCCTCAACCCGACCCAGTCGGCCAAGTGGGTCTCCACCAACACCACCGCCCTCTACGGCCTCGCCGCCATCCAGACCCTGGCCCTGGTCGGCGACCAGATCGTCAATCCCTGACCTCACGTGACCGTGGACGTCAGCGTGACGTCCACGGTCGCGCAGTGGTCGGAATCGAGTCGTAGCGCGCCGAGACCGCCTTGCGGGCGACCGGGTCCGTGATCGCGTTGGGCGGGAGCTCACCGAGTTCGATGAACATCTCCTCAAGGCCACCGGGCACCATCAGGGTCAGGAATCGGCCGCCACCGGGCCCCGCGGTGATCGTGTGCGCGGTATCCCTCCCGACCAGGACGTAGGTCCCCGGCCCCGCGACGATCGCCTCGCCGCCGACGGTGAAGGTGAACTCGCCGTCCAGCACGAAGAACGACTCCTCGAAACCGCGATGCAGATGCGGCACCGTCCAGGCACCCTCGGTAGTGCCTGCGAACTCCGTCAACGAGAACGCCGCACTGACCGTGCTGTCGGCCAGCACCCTCATCCGCGCCACCCCGAGGTCGACTGAGCGCCCCTGTGCCGGCTGGACCACATGCGCTCGACTTGTCATCGTCCCCACCACCCTTCGGCCGGACCGGCAAGACACCGGCCCACTCCTTCACGGTCGGCACATCGGGGCGCACTCGCAATATCAGATTCTGAAGTTGCCATCGGCCCTGGCGAGGACGACGCTGAAGGGGTGCGTGCATACGGCCAGTTCTGCCCGATCGCCAGGAGTTCCGAACTGCTGGCCGAGCGCTGGACGCCGATCATCGTGCGCAATCTGCTCAACGGCTGCCGGACGTTCAACGAGATCCGGCAGGGCGCGCCCGGTATCTCCACCGCCTTGCTGACCCAGCGCCTCGACCTGCTGGAGCGGCACGGCGTACTTCGTCGTACGGTCGAAGGGCGCGGGGTGACGTACGAGCTGACCGAGATGGGCCAGGCCCTCCGGGCGGTGCTCGACGCGATGGGTCAGTGGGGCGCCCACTGGCTGGAGATCGAGCCGCACCACCTGGACCCGGCGTACGTGCTCTGGGCCACCATGAAGCTGGTCGACCTGGACCGGATCCCAGCAGGTACGACAACGGTGCGGTTCGACCTGCGCGACCGGCCCGCGGACACCCACTGGATGATCCTGCGCCGGCCGCAGCCCGAGCTCTGCACGCGGCCCAGTGGGTACGACGAGGATCTGGTGTGCCGGAGTGATTCGGCGGCTCTCGTCGATCTGCATCTCAAGCGGCTGAGCTACCGCGCCGCGATCCGGACCGGCCGGGTCGAACTGATCGGGCCGCCCGGGCTGACCCGGCAGTTCCGGACCTGGTTCCGCACCAGCCCGTTCGCCGACTTCGCCAGGTAGCTCCTTAAGGACGCTTTAAGTCTGTCTGAAGGCCGCTGCGGATGGTGTCGGTGAGGGGCCGGTCCGCCTGGGCCGGGCTTGGAACCGAGGGGGAGAGCAGGATGGACGACGAGACGCCGGTCGAGACGGGGAACTACCCGCTGCCGGAGGACGGAGCGCAGGACCAGGTCGAGCAGACCCGGCTCCCGCAGTACGACGAGGACCTGGTGGACGGGGCGACGCTGGAGTCGGAGTCATGAGCGGCACCGTGCGGGACCTGCTCACCTGGGCGGCAGCGCAGGTGCGGACGATGGAGCAGCCGCTCGGGTCGAACAAGAACCCGTACGCCGCCAAGGCCGGGCACGCGAACGGGCAGGCCTGGTGCGCGACGTTCCTGGTCGCGGGGTGGAAGGTCAACAAGGTGCCGCTGGTGCCGGGCACGAACAGCGCGTTCACCCCGACCATGCAGAGCGGCTTCAAGAACGCGGGCCGGTTGTTCAACAGTCCGCGAGCCGGCGACGTCGGTTTCCTGTTCGACCGGGATCTGGGCCGGATCGCGCACGTCTTCTTCGTCGAGCGGGTCGAGGGCGACTTCGTGAAGACGATCGAGGGCAACACCAACCTGGACGGCAGCAGGACCGGCATCGGGGTGTTCCGGCACAGCCGGCGCTGAGCCGGCGGCGCGACGATGATCCGCGGCTTCGGCCGGCCGAACTACAAGACCGTTTCAGCGCGTGGCGGCGCCGGTAGTGCGGGACTGCCGACGGTGTCGGCGGCCGCGGTCGCGAGCGCTGCCCGCAAGGACGCGCCGGGTCCGCAAGGCGCGACCTCGCATCCGGCCGCGGTACGGATCGTCGAGGCGGCGCTGGTGGCCGAGGGACTGCTGTCCCCGGCGTTCGCCAAGGACGGATCGTTCGGCACGGTGACCATCAAGGCCTATGCGCAGTGGCAGCGCAAGCTCGGCTTCACCGGCGCCGACGCCGACGGCATCCCCGGCAAGGAGTCGCTGACCAAACTCGGCCTCCGCCACGGCTTCAAAGTCGTGGCCTGAGCACATCGAGGAGATCCCCGCGCAAGCTGGGTGGCGGTGCCTGCGCGGGGATGGTGGTCATCCTCCGGTCGTGTCTGGCGAGCCGGGCATCGGCAAGACATCGCTGCTGGAGTCCTCGTTGACGGCATCCTGGGTGCCGAGGTCGCCGGGCCGGGAGCGAGCGTCGGGGTGTGCGTGCCGCGTTCGCCCGAGATGCTGGTGGCCCTGCTGGGCATCCTGAAGTGCGGGGCGACATTCGTACCGCTTGACGGCGACTGGCCGGACGAACGTTTCCGCCACGTCGTCAAGGATGCCGGATGCACGGTGGTGCTCAGCGACCGGCCGGAGCAGCTCGCCGAACGGCTCGACGCTGTCGAGGCGCTTGCCCTCGACGGGCGGACGCTGCCGGCCGACGACAGCAATCCGCCGTGCGCCTCAACCGCCGAGATCACCGCCCTGGTAGGCGGGCAGGACCCGCACGTACCAGCCGCGGACTCACCAGGCTGGAGCCGGCACACCAGCGCACCCGTGCAAACCGGCGTCCTGCCCGGAGACCACTACTACCTCCTCGACAACCACCCCGAAATCATCGCGCGCATCAGCTCATCACTCGTGCCTTGAGGAGGTCGACGAGCGTTACCGGCCGGGACACGGCAATCATGCCGTCAGTGGTATCTGCCAGGCGTCGGCGCGACCGTGGCCTTCGTTGGCGGGTTGGGGCCCTCGACGCGTACGTCGGGGAGCCAGGTGAGCCAGGAGGGCAGGTACCAGTTGCGCTCGCCGAGCAGCTTCATCGTTGCCGGGACGAGGACGGAGCGGACGATCGTCGCGTCGATCAGGAGTGCGACAGCGATGCCGAAGCCCATTTGCTGGAAGGCGATGGTGTCGCCCATCGCGAAGCCCCAGAAGACGGCGATGATGATGAGTGCGGCGCCGGTGATCAGGCGGGCCGTCGAGCCGATGCCGAAGGAGATGGCGGCGTCGGTGTCGCCGGTCTCGGTGTAGCGCTCACGGATGCGGCTGAGCAGGAAGACCTGGTAGTCCATCGAGAGACCGAAGAGGACGGCGAACAAGAAGAGCGGGACCCAGGCGTCGATCGTCTCGGCCTGACTCAGCCCGAGGAGCTCGTTGCCGATGCCTTCCTGGAAGACGAGCACGAGCAGTCCGTACGCCGCTCCGACCGACAGCAGGTTCATGGCGATCGCGGTCGCGGGAACGACGATCGAGCGGAACGCCAGCGTGAGCAGGAGGAAGCTGAGTCCGAGCACGAACAGCAGCACGAGTGGGAGCCAGAAGTTGACGGTGTCCTGGTAGTCGAGTTCCTCGGCGGTATCGCCGCCGACGTACACCTCGGCGTCAACACCGGCGAACGCGCTGGGGACGACCTCGTCGCGCAGCCCACGGACCGCCTCGATCGCTCCCTCGCTGTCCGGATTGGCCGCGATCGCAACCGTGACGCGGGCGACCGTGCCCGCCTGGTTCGCTTCGACGACAGGTTCCCCGAAGATCGGGCGGCGCGCGATCTCCTGCTCGAGCCGAGTCACAGCGCCTTGGACGGCGGGACCGCGGACGTCTCCGGCGATCGCGATGTCGACCGGCTCGGTCGACTCCTTCGGAAACTCCTCGCGGAGGAGGAGGTAGCCCTGCTTCGACTCGAAGCGGTCAGGCAGGGTCGCCGCCCCCGACGTACCTGTGTCGAGCGCGAGCACCGGGGCCGCCAGCGCGAGCAACAGGCCGGCGCTCAGCACCAGGCTGATGGCGGGGCGGCGCATGACCCGGTGGACGATGGCGCCCCAGAAGCGGCCCTCACGGCCTGCCTGCTCGGCTGCGCGGCCGAAGAAGGGGATGCGAAGCGCATTCACCCGGTCGCCGAGCAGCGCGAGGACCGCGGGGAGTAGCGTCAGCGCGGCGATCACGGAGACGATCCCGACCAGGATCGCGCCGGCGGCAAGGCTGCGGAAGATCGTGCTGGGCACCAGCAGGAGCCCGAGCATCGCGAGCGCGAAGGCGATGCCGCTGAAGAGGACGGCCCGGCCGGCGGTGGCGCCGGCGGTGGCGATGGCCTCGAGCTTCTCCTGCCCGCGCAGCCGCTCCTCCCGATAGCGGGAGAGGGTGAAGAGCGAGTAGTCGATTCCGAGGGCGAGGCCCATGCCGATCAGCATGTTCTGGGTGAAGACGGACAGGTCGTATGCCTGCGCGAGGAGTGCGACGAGCGCGAGGGAGACCACGATCGATGCGAGCGCGACCATGACCGGAACGAGGCCCGCGACGACCGCGCCGAAGACGAGCAGGAGGATGACGAGCGCGAGTGGAACGCCGAAGAAGAGCTCGCCCTTCTTCAGATCCTCCAGCGACGCGGCGTCCTCGTCGGCGTCCGCGATCCAGCCGCCGGTCACCGCCGCTGCGTAGCCAGGCTCGTCATCGAGGCGCTGAACCGCGTCGACCATGTCCTCGACCTTGTCCTCCCCGTCGCGGCCGAGCGCGACCTGGAGCACCGTCGAGTCCCCGTCCTGCGACACGAGGCGCTGGTTCTCGTCGTACGTGACGACGCGGACCGCCCCGGCCGCGCGCAGCTCATCCGCGAGCGCGACGACTCGCGAACGCGACGCAGCCGATGCGATCTTGCCGGCCTCGGCCCTCACGACGACGACCTCGCTGACAGCGTCGCCGCTCCTCACCTCTTGGGGAAAGCCTTCGGCGAGGACCCGATCGGCCTGCTTGGACTCGGTCGTCCTCGTGATCTCGGCCTCGCCCTCGAACGCGAGGAGCGTCGCCACCAGCGTGAAGGCGCTGATGATGAGGACGAGCCATACTCCGACGACGAGCCACGGTCGACGGCTACACACCAGCGCGAGCTTTTCGGTCACACGCCGACGCTAATCACGCCTGGGTGGTTCAGGCATCGCCCTGCGGGCCCGAACCGCGCCACGACCAGGGGTGGAGGCCGTCCTACGGCGTACGGCCCGGGGTGACGACACCGTGGTCGTAGGCGAACACGATCGCGGCAGCTCGGTCCCGCACCCGAAGCTTGGTGAAGATGCTGCCCACACGCGTCTTCACCGTCGCCTCGGCGATGTGCAGGGCCGCGGCGATCTCGGCATTCGTGGCACCGCGCGCCATCAACCGCAGGACGTCGTGCTCGCGGTTGGTGAGCAGGTCGAGCCGCGCCGCATCCCGTGCCGCCGGGGCGACCACCCGCCGGTACCGCTCGAGCAGCCGCGGCGCGACCGCCGGATCGAACCAGGCTCCGCCGCCGGCGACCGCACGAACCGCCGCGATCAGATCCTCGGCGGACGAGGACTTGAGCACGAACCCCGCCGCGCCGGCCTCGATCGCGCCCCACAGCACTTCGTCCTCACCGAAGGTCGTCAGCACGAGGACCACGAGGGGGTTCTCGGTGGCGCACAAACGTTTCGTCGCGGCGATGCCGTCGAGAGCCGGCATGCGGATGTCCATCAGGACGACGTCCGGCCGTACGGCGGGCAACTGCTCCACCGCCTGCCTGCCGTCGGCGCACTCGGCCACGACCTCGAAACCGTCCGCGGGCGAGAGGATCCGTGCCAAGCCACCACGCACGATCGCCTGGTCGTCGACGAGAGCAACGCGGATCATGGCGTTCACGGTCCTGGTGGTAGCTGGTTGTCGACCGTCAGCGGAAGCCGGCAGTTCAGCTGCCAACCGTCGGGCGTCGGGCCGGCCACGAGGTCGCCGCCGAGCGCACTCGCCCGTTCTCCCATGCCGATCAAGCCGTAATGAGGCCGCTCGGGATCAGTCGCCAGTGCGGTGGCGACGGGTCCCGAGGTCTCGGCCACGAGCCGAACGTCCTCAGCTGACAGCTCGAGCCCGAGGACGGTGTGCGCGCGCGGCGCGTGCCGGGCAGCATTCGCCAGCGCCTCCTGAGCGATCCGGTAGAGCGCGACGCCCGTCCCCGGTGAGATCCGGGTGAAGTCTCCGCGCATTCGCAGTTCGACAGCCAGACCTCCGGCCCGGGCCTGGTCGACGAGCGCGGGAATCTCTCTGGTGGACGGGAGTGGCGGTGCGACTCCCGCCTCGTCGTCGTGACGGAGCAGCGTCACCGTACGCCGCAGTTCCTCCATGCTCAGGCGGCCGACCTCCTCGGCCGATCGCAGCGCTTCCTCGGCGGACGCCAGGTCGCGGTGCAGTACGTGCCGGGCGCTCGTTACCTGAAGCATCACGGCGGCCAACCCATGCCCCACGAAGTCGTGGACGTCACGAGCGATCCGACGGCGTTCAGTCAGCAGCGCCTGCTCGGCGAGCTGACGGCGGGTGCTCTCGAGCTCGACCACGAGTCGATCCTGGCGCGCGACCGCGCGGCCGACGATCCAGATGAAGACCGTGGCGACCATCCAGATACCGACGGCGACCTCCATCGGATCCTGGACCAGGGCCACCAGCACCGGTGTGGCCGCCGCGAGCACACCGAGCAACGCCGCCGCGAGTGGCCGAGACCAACGCGCGGCTGCGAAAGCGAGCAGAACGACATTGAACATGACCGGCTCGAGCTGCCCGGAGCGCTGTACCACGACCACCGGGATGACCAGGCCGACGGAAACGGCGGCGAGTGGCACGTTGGGGGCGAAGGCCCACAGGCCGAAAGCGGCGATCGGCACCGCCGCCAGGACGATGTCGCCGGCCGACGACGGCTGCGTGATCGCCGCAACGAGGCCGAACGCCAGAGAGAAGAACGGCACAACGCGCCGAAGGCCCTCGGCTTCGAACCACCCTCGAGCCGAACCTTGCACCACAAGCAGACTGTACTGCGCGACTCTGGACATCTACATCATCCGCGCACCGGAGCCCGCCGCCCCATCATGGCGGATCGGCGGGCGCGGTCGTCGCGCCTTTCGCCGGCCGCGATCCCCACTGTCCGAGCGCGAACCGCGTCCCCTCCCAGTCCTCGAACATCGACCACAAGCCGAAGTGCATCTCCGCGGGCGGTGCAGGGAAGCGCACGCCTCGCCCAGTCAGTTCGGCGTAGGTCTGCTCGATGTCCTCGCACGTCAGGAACACATTCGAGTGCGGGAGCGCGTCGGACACCCGACGCCTCGGCTCGTCACTGGGACGGCGGCTCAGCACGAGGACGACCGAGTGATCGGGCGCCTCGACCTCAATCCAGCGTTCGTCACCGTAGAACTCGTCCCTGACGACGTCGAATCCGATTGCGCCGCTCCAAAACTGCTTTGCCCGCTCCTGATCATCGACCGGCACGACGACCTTGGCGACTCCAGTGATCATCGCGAACCCCTTTCAGCAATCACTACCTCGGGCCACGACGACCCGGACCTCGATTGCTCTCGCCATGCCGCAGACGCTGCCACCGCCCGAACAGTTCCACATCAGCCCACGGGCCCGAGCTTCGGTTCGACCCCAGGTGGAGCAGTGACTGAGCAAGGCCTTCCAGGCCTCTCATCGGTCAGGCCTTGAGGAAGGCCTCGGCGAGTTCGGCCGGACGCGTGAAACAGGCCTCGTGGCTGCCCGGTGCCGGCATCGGGGAGACACCGAGACGCTCAGCGAATCGGTGCCAGCCGAACTCGCCGGGCGGCAGCGCGATGTCGTTCTCGCCGAGGAGAAAGGCCACAGGCACGCCTAGAACGTCGAGCTCCAGCGGGGCTACCGGTTCGGTGAAGTACTGCATTGGCTGCGGCAGCAGCAGGCCGTGGACCATGCGCTGGACGTCCTCGGGGGCATCCGGCATGAAGGCGGCCTGCCACACCTCGAACGGCATCGCGACCGAGTTGTTGCCGGAGGCAGCGGCTTGTCCGTCGAACAAAGCCTGGTAGTTCGGCGGCACCTCGTCGTACAGGCTCCTGCCCTCGGCCGGCACGAACGCGCTCCAGAACACGAGCTTGCGCAGCCGCGACGCGAGCCGCGGGGCCGCACCGGCGATCACGTATCCGCCCCAGCTGTGCCCGACCAGCGTGACGTCGCGCAGGTCCTCCCCCTCGACCAGCTCGACGACCGCGTCGACGACATCGCCCAGCGTGTACGACGTGGGGTCGTCGCCGTCGGCCAGTCCGGGCAAGGTCGGCGTGAGCACCCGTTGACCCGCGGCCCGCAGCTGCTCGGCGACCGGCCGCCAGGCCCACCCGCCATGCCAGGCACCGGTGATGAGGACGAACGTTCCAGCCATGGCGCACTCCTTACGACGGGCCGTACGACGGATTGCTGGAATCGTGCCATCAGCTCTGACGCTCGTCAAGATTTTGACACACTTCAAGCAAGAAGGAAGGGCTGGGGAACACCCCAGCCCTTCACCTCAGGCGTTGGCGGCTTCCATGATCTCGTCCGAGACGTCGAGCCCCCGTCGGAGACGGGAAATCAAGTACAGCGCGTCAAACGCGAACTTCAGCTCACTGACGCCATGATCTCGTCGGAGACGTCGAGCCCCCGTCGGAGACGGGAATCAAATACAGCGCGTCAAACGCGAATTTCAGCTCACTGACGCCATGATCTCGTCGGAGACGTCGAAGTTCGCGTAGACGTTCTGGACGTCGTCGCTGTCCTCGAGCGCGTCGATCAGGCGGAAGATCTTGCCGGCGCCGTCGGCGTCGAGCTCGACCGTCATCGACGGGACGAACTGCACCTCGGCCGACTCGTAGTCGATGCCGGCGTCCTGCAGCGCGGTCCGGGCCCCGACCACGTCGGTGGCCTCGGTGACGACCTCCCAGGACTCGCCGAGGTCGTTCACCTCCTCGGCGCCGGCCTCCAGCACGGCCTCCATCACGTCGTCCTCGGACAGCGACTTCCCGTCCTGGTCCTTGGCGAGCACGATGACGCCCTTGCGGTTGAACAGGTAGGCGACCGAGTTCGGGTCGGCCAGCGAGCCGCCGTTTCGGGACATCGCCGTCCGGACGTCCGCGGCCGCGCGGTTGCGGTTGTCGGTCAGGCACTCGACCAGCATCGCGACGCCGTTCGGGCCGTAGCCCTCGTACATGATCGTCTGGTACTCCGCGCCACCGGCCTCGGCGCCGGAGCCGCGCTTGACCGCGCGGTCGATGTTGTCGTTCGGGACCGACGACTTCTTCGCCTTCTGGATGGCGTCGTACAGGGTCGGGTTCCCGCCAGGGTCGCCACCGCCCATCCGGGCGGCCACCTCGATGTTCTTGATCAGCTTCGCGAAGAGCTTGCCGCGCTTCGCGTCGATGACGGCCTTCTTGTGCTTCGTGGTGGCCCACTTGGAGTGGCCTGACATGGCGAACCCAACCCTTCGTGCTCCTGCAACTGACTCAGAGGCTGCGGACCAGCTCGGCGAAGTAGCCGTGCAGCCTGGCGTCCCCGGTCATCTCCGGATGGAACGACGTGGCCAGCAGCCGATCGTGACGAACCGCGACGATCCTACCCGCGGCCGGGCCCGACCTCACGGTCGAGAGTACCTCCACGTCCCGTCCGACCCGCTCCACCCACGGTGCCCGGATGAACACCGCGTGGTACGGCGTGTCGAACGCCGCGAACTCGAGGTCCGCCTCGAACGAGTCCACCTGCCGGCCGAACGCGTTCCGCCGAACCGTCACGTCGAGCCCGCCGAGGGTCTCCTGACCCTCGATGCCGCCGGTGATCTCGTTCGCCAGCATGATCATCCCGGCGCAGGTGCCGAACACCGGCATCCCGTCCGCGATCCGCTTCTGCAGCGGCTCGAACAGCTCGAACGCCCGGGCCAGCTTGTCCATCGTGGTCGACTCGCCACCCGGCAGCACCATCGCGTCGACCCGCTCGAGCTCGGCGGGCCGGCGGACCGGCACCGCCTCGGCACCGACCTGGTTCAGCATGGCCACGTGCTCCCGCACGTTGCCCTGCAGCGCGAACACGCCAATCACGCTCAAAGCGCCACCCTTCGTTGCCAGTCGAGGGCCACCTCGATGCGGCCTTCGTCGAAAACTGCGGGCAGGTCGTACTGGTTCAGCAGGGCCAGCACGTCCTCCAGGAGCGGTTCGCCCGGCGCGACGTTGGCGGTGTCGGGATGCCAGACCTTCAGCTCCAGCATCCCGAAGTCCACGGCGTGCCAGACGTCGGTGTCGGTGAAGAACACCAGACCCTTCGGATCCGCGGCCGCCTCCAGCGCCTGCCTGGCCGCGTGGTGGTCCGACGTGTAGCGGACCACCACCAGTCCTCGGGACTCCAGCTCGGCCAGTACGGCGTCCAGCCGGTCGGGATCCGTCGTCGCAGGCCAGCCTGCCGCCTCGGCGTCGAGGTCGATCACCGCTTCACCGATAAGCAGCGGCACGAGCGCCGCCGCGTCCATCGACGGTGCGTCCTCCTGCACGGCCTCCGTCAGCGCGGCCGTGATCGCCGCGTGGTCGGCGTACCCGGACCGCACCAGGACGCGGGCCAGCCCGCGAAGCTCGCGGGCTGTCCGCTCGTCCACGGACTGCAGGCTGTTCGTCACCAGCCGCGCTCGGCCAGGCGGTGCGGCTGCGGGATCTCGTCGACGTTGATGCCGACCATCGCCTCACCCAGGCCGCGGGAGACCTTGGCGATCACGTCCGGGTCGTCGTGGAAGGTGGTCGCCTTCACGATCGCCTCGGCGCGCTGGGCCGGGTTGCCGGACTTGAAGATGCCGGAGCCGACGAACACGCCCTCGGCGCCGAGCTGCATCATCATCGCGGCGTCGGCCGGGGTGGCGATACCGCCGGCGGTGAACAGCACGACCGGGAGCTTGCCGGCCTGCGCGACCTCCTTGACCAGCTCGTACGGCGCCTGCAGCTCCTTGGCCGCGACGTACAGCTCGTCCTCCGGCAGGTTCTGCAGCCGGCGGAGCTCCTGGCGGATCTGGCGCATGTGGGTGGTCGCGTTGGACACGTCGCCGGTACCGGCCTCGCCCTTGGAGCGGATCATCGCCGCGCCCTCGGTGATCCGGCGCAGCGCCTCGCCCAGGTTGGTCGCGCCGCACACGAACGGAACCGTGAAGGCCCACTTGTCGATGTGGTTGGCGTAGTCGGCCGGGGTCAGCACCTCGGACTCGTCGATGTAGTCGACCCCGAGGCTCTGCAGTACCTGGGCCTCGACGAAGTGACCGATCCGGGCCTTGGCCATCACCGGGATCGAGACGGCGTTGACGATGCTGTCGATCATGTCCGGGTCACTCATCCGGGAGACGCCGCCCTGCGCGCGGATGTCGGCCGGGACCCGCTCCAGCGCCATCACCGCGACCGCGCCGGCGTCCTCGGCGATCTTGGCCTGCTCGGCGGTGACCACGTCCATGATCACACCGCCCTTGAGCATCTCCGCCATCCCGCGCTTGACCTTCGCGGTACCGGTCTGGGGGGTCTGGTTCTCCGTCACTGCTTCCTCCTGGTCCTGGGGCACGTCTCCAGGTTAGGGGCCGCGCGGCACCTATCCTCAGTCCACCTCGGATCAAGTGGACTGAGCCAGCGCCTGACCGAGCCGGGCCACCACGAGCCGCAGCGTGGCGGGCGGCGCGGTGAACGGGATCCGGATGTGCCGCCGGTCAGTCCCGTCCGGCGTGAACAGGTCGCCTGCGCCCAGCAGCAAGCCCTGTTCGCGGGCCTTGTCGAGCACTCGCCGCGCTCTGGTCTCGGTCAGCTCCAGCCACAGCGTCATGCCACCGGTCGGCGTGGGCCACGCCACACCGTCGAGTGTCCTCAAACCACTCTCCAGGGCTTGGAGATTCGCCCTAAGGCGGGTGCGGCGCCGGCTGATCACACGGTCGAGGCGGCCGACGATCGCCTGGGCCAGCAGGTCGTCCAGAGCGCTGGGCGACGCCACGCTGAGCTGTGCGGCGGTGTTAATGCGCCTGCGGAGCTGCTTGCCGGTGCGGACCCAGCCGACGCGCAGTCCGCCCCACACGGTCTTCGACAGCGACCCCACACTCACAGTGCGCGAGTAGCGGCTCAGCGGCTCGGCCTGCTCGCCACTGGCCAACCACAGTGGCCTCATCGTCTCGTCGCTGATCAGGGCGGCGCCATAACGCCGGGCGATCTCGACGACCGCCGTACGACGGTCTGGCGGCAGGCTGAGCCCGGTCGGGTTGTGGTTGTCGGCCTGCAGGTAGATGACCTTGGGGCGGTGCCGTCTGCAGAGGTGGGTGAGCTGGTCGGTGTCCCACACGCCTGCAGGCCAGCCGGCGACGTCCAAGCGGTGTTTGCGAAGCAGATCGAAGGCGGCCGGGTACGTCGGTGTCTCGGTGATCGCTACGCCTGGTCCGAGGTCCAGGCCGGCCAGAGCGGCGTTGAGTCCGGCTGCGGCTCCGACGGTCAACGTGAGCTGATCAGGCTCGGTCGGTACGCCCTCATGGGTGAGTCGAGCGGCAAGCGCAGTACGCAGCTCAAGCGAGCCCCCCGGAGGCGGGCCATCGCCACCCATGGCGTGGGGCAGGCCGTCCTCGACGATCTGGGCGGCCACTTCCGCCACGTCGTGTGGTGCGGCAGTCGTGGCGAAGCGCAGGTCCAGCACGGGCTGGTCCCCCGCAGTCACGGTCGACGCCGGCGCGATCGGGTCCAGCAGGCGGTCCAGCGGCCGCACTACCGTCCCGGAACCACGCTTTGTCTCCAGTACGCCGTCCTGGCGCAGCTGATCCAACGCGCGTACGACGGTCACGCGGCTGAGCCCCAGCCGGTCCGCCAGAACACGCTCCGACGGCAGCCGTGAGCCGATCGACAGGTCGCCCCGCTCGATCCGTCGCAGTACCAGGGCCTCGACCTGCTCGGTCTTGGTCCCGTCCACCGGGTCGAGATCGCTCTCCCGCCACATAAGTCCAGTGTCACACAACTGGCCTGATGAGCCGACTCTCACCTGTTCTTCACCCGGCTCTCATCCGGGCTGAAGACAGTGGTCTGGAGCCGGCCGGACGGGCCGGCCAGACACCGGAGGACACCATGAAACGCTCCATCATCGTGGCCGGCGCGGGCACGCTCGCACTGGCCGGCGGCCTGCTCGCCGCCCCCGCCGCCCACGCCGAGGAACGTGTCTGCCGCGGCACGCTGGGCGCGATCACCGTGGACAACCTGCGGGTGCCGGCGGGCGCCAGTTGCACGCTGCTCCGGACCACGGTCAAGGGCACCGTCAAGGTCGAGCGGAACGCCCGGCTGGCCACGTCGCTGGCCCGCATCGTCGGCAACGTCCAGGCCGAGGGGCACGCTCACGTGGGCCTGAGCTCCAGCACCATCGGCGGCAGCGTGCAGCTCAAGCAGGGCGGGACGGCGTCACTGCGGTCCAACTCCGTGAAGGGCGACGTCCAGTCGTTCACCAACCGCGGCGCGCAGTACATCAACACCAACCGCATCAACGGCAACCTGCAGTGCAAGTCCAACGTCCCTGCCCCAACCGGCTCCGGCAACATCGTCGGCGGCAACAAGGAAGACCAGTGCCGCCGGCTCTGACCCCCGCGTAGTCCACCTTGAGAAGCCACCGACCGCTTCCGGGACCACATTGTGGTTGGTGGCTTCTCAAGGTGCGGTGGGCAGAACTGTCGGCGGTGAGTGTGATGATTTGCGGGTGGACGAGCGGTGGGCGATTGCGCCGGAGGAGGGTGGCGGGGCAGTCCTCGTCGCCCTGCGCCCCGACGGCCACCCCGTCGACCCCGTCCACCACGAGCCCGACCTCGTGGCGGCCGTCGCCTCCCGTCCGCAAGTGACGCGATGGGTGTGGCGGGCCACCTCAGACATCTATCCACGCCTGCTCTCGGCCGGCGTACGAGTGGAACGCTGCTACGACATCGAGAACAGCGAAGGCCTCCTCCTCGGCCACGAGGGCCGCCTGGGCGAACCGCGATCAGCGGCCGCGGCGTGGGCGCGGTTGTCCGGTCGGCCCGTCCCACCCGATCCGCCGCTGCGCCCCGTCGTACCGGGTGAGCAGTCGTCGCTGTTCGAGATCGCTGCGGAGCCGGTCCCCTTCGAGGCGCTGCTGCAGGTGTACGCCGACCAGCTGCGGCGACATGGGGACTCCGAGCACCCGGACCGCATGCGGTTGCTCACGGCATCGGAATCGTCCGGCATGCTGGTCGCGGCCGAGATGGACCGCGCCGGGTTGCCGTGGAGCGCCGACGCGCATCGCGCCTTGCTGACCGAGCTGCTCGGCGAACGGTTCGGCGGGACCGGGGAGCCGCGGCGGTTGACCGAGCTCGCGGACGAGGTGTCGGCTGCCTTTGGCCGGCGAGTGCGGCCCGACTTGCCGGCCGACGTACTGAAGGCTTTCAAGTCAGCCGGGTATCAGTTGAAGTCGACGCGGCGGTGGGAGCTGGAGACGATCGACCATCCGGCGGTCGCGCCGCTGATCGAGTACAAGAAGCTCTACCGGATCTATACCGCGAACGGCTGGACCTGGCTGCAGGACTGGGTGCACGACGGGCGGTTCCGGCCCGGGTTCCTTCCGGGTGGGACGGTGTCCGGTCGCTGGGTCACGAACGGCGGCGGCGGTCTGCAGATCCCGAAGGTCATCCGCCGCGCGGTGGTCGCCGACCCCGGCTGGCGCCTAGTCGTCGCCGACGCCTCCCAACTCGAGCCGCGCATCCTCGCCGCGATCTCCCGCGACCCGGCCCTGATGGAGGTCGCGAGCTCTCCGGGCGACCTCTACAAATCCGTGTCGGACGCCGCGTTCTCCGGTGACCGCGCGAAGGCGAAACTCGCCGTACTCGGCGCCATCTACGGCCAGACGTCCGGCGACGGGCTGAAGAACCTCGCCATGCTCCGCAAGCGATTCCCGCAGGCCGTCGCGTACGTCGACGACGCCGCCCGCGCCGGCGAAGAAGGCCGCCTGGTCCGCACCTGGCTCGGCCGCACCTGCCCACCCGCCGGCACACCCCTGGACGCAGCCCTCCTCGAAGGCCCCGGCGTCGACGACCAACCCACTGACGCCCGCCACGCGAGAGCCCGCGGCCGCTTCACCCGAAACTTCGTAGTCCAAGGCTCCGCCGCCGACTGGGCCCTCCTGCTCCTGGCCGCCCTCCGCCAGTCCCTCGCCACCATGAAAGCCGAACTCGTCTTCTTCCAACACGACGAGGTAATAGTCCACACCCCCACCGAAGAGGCCCCCGCCGTAGCCGAAGCCATCCAATCCGCCAGCAACCTCGCCGGCACCCTAACCTTCGGCCCCACCCCCACCCACTTCGCCTTCACCACCGCCACCGTCAAAACCTACGCCGATGCGAAGTGAGACCACCAGAATGCGGCGCACTACGACCAGCCGTCTCGGCGCTCGATAATTAAGTCCACTGACGATTCGAGCTCTTGATCCGCAACGAGGTGCATATGGCGCCCACTCGGCACACCATCCTGAGCCAACGTCAGCAGATGGCGAGCGAGCGAGACCAGCCCGGCCCGATTGGCCACCAGCCGAACCTCGGCGTCGACCACCTCGACCCCGATCTCGAAGCCATCCTCCCATTCGAAGCGCAGCCCTCGCTGCGGATCAAACTCCGGGACATTCATAACTATCTTCATCCGACCGTCACCATGCATTCACTTGAGATAGACGTGGCGATTCTCTACGACTTTCATCCTGCCTGGCTTGGCTGGATTCGGCCCTAATCTTTCGAGGTTTATGTGCGGACCACCGCCATGCCTGCCAAGGATGTCGCTATCGCCGAGACGGGCAACGCGTGTGCCATCCTTTGACACGAAACGGCCGCTGCCCTTAATAGGCTCAGTGTAGCCAGGGCCCAGCCACCGCTCTGCAGCCCCGAGTGCGTCATCTGTTGAGATCGTCGCACCATCGACTGGGTCACCGTTCGAGTCGTAGTTCGCCCTCGATCTCGCATCCTTCTCACCGTCCTCCGGCGGTTGCGCAGCCGCGCCCGCCCCCGTGCCGCTACCGCTGGAGGAGGATGTGTTGTCGCCTGTTTGGTCCTTCGACAGCGCCCAGGCGAGGCCCAGGAACCCGCCGAGGATTGCAGCGACCGGCGGTGAGATCGAGATTCCTCCGGCACCGGCGGCTGCCCCGGCGCCGCCGGCGCCGCCGCGGCCGAATCCGCCACCCGGGCCTCCACCGCATCGGCAGGGGGGAATGAGGTCTGGCAGTTGAAAGGAGCTGAGCCAGCTGTAACTGCTGGTGGTGCCGATGCTGGCTACGACGGAGCCGGTTTGGTTGAGGGCGTTTTGGTGTTGTTGGTCGGACCAGTTGCTGGTTTCGTCGGTTAGGTCGTCTTGGGCGCCTACGACGGTGGCTGGCTGGATGGGTTCGACGGGGCACAGGGATGGGTTGCCGTTGGTGCAGACCGGGTCGCCTGGTGGGGGCTGGGGGACGGTCTTGGCGTCGCGCTCGATCTCCTCGCGTTCCTCGATGGTCTTTTTCTTGAGTTGGCATTCCGGATCGCAGACCACCGGAGGCTTCGGCTTGCCGCACTTGGTGGTCTTGCAGCCACCACCGCCATCGCCGCCATCGCCGCTGCCGCCATCACCGCCGCAGCCGCCTTTCTTCTTGCACCCGCCACCACCGTCACCGGTGCCGGTGCCGGTGCCGGTGCCGCAGTTCTTCTTGCACCCGTCGTCAGGTTGGCAGGTTCCAAGAGCCTTGCAGTCGCCACCCGAGACCTCGCCGGTGACTTCACAGACCCATACCAGTCCGTCCATCTCCTTCCAGTAGCAGCGCTTCTTGAGCGTGCCGCCGGTCTCCGGGTCGACGGATCGGTGGCCGTCGGGGTCGAAGCGGGTGATGGGGTTGCCGGCGCCGTAGGCGTAGAGGTTGAGGACGGAGGAGGCTGTGCCGGGGGTGTGGCTGATGCTGTCTCGGGAGTTGAAGGTGCCGGAGGTGGGGTTGTACCAGCGGGCGCCTTGGTTGACGTCGCCGGAGCGGGGGTCGGTCCAGTCGCCTTGGTAGCCGACTCGGTACTTGAGGCCGGTGGCGTTGGTGGAGTTGCCGAAGGGGTCGTAGGTGCGGGTGTCGGGCAGGCCTGCCGCGAGGGCGGTGTCGGCGGGGTCGAAGCCGGCGATGACGTCGCCGTGGCGGTCGGACAGGACCAGGCGCTTGGTCGTCTCGTAGCCGACCGACAGGAGCCCGTCGGTCGCCGAGCGGCCCAAGAACTGGGTGCCGTCGGAGACGACCTCGTCGCTGAAGCCGTCGTACCGCATCCGCGCCGTGCCTGCCTGGACGGGACGGTCGAGGGCATCGTAGGTGAAGTCGCGGTCGGCGGTGCGGATCATCCGGTCGAACGCGTCGAAGGTGAACGCCTCCGTCGTCGTCCCGGTGACCTTGGACAGCAACGCGCCGCGCGGCGAGTAGGTGTAGGTCGAGGTGCCGTCGTTCAGGAGCCGGTTGCGTTCGTCGTACGACGCAAGCTTCGTGCCGGCCTTGATCCGGTTGGAGGCGGCGTCCCACCCGTATTCGGTGGTGGTTGATCCCTTCGTCCAGGACGTGAGGCGGCCGAGTTGGTCGTAGGCGTAGGTGTTGTTGCCGGCGCCGGCTACGCCGGTGGTGTTCTTCGAGGTGATGTTGTTGTCGGCGTCGTACCCGTAGGTGATCGACGACACCGACGTCGATCCCGCCTTCAGCACGTCGGAGTTCAACCGCCCGTAGGCGTCATAGCCGAGCGTCCGCACCCGACCAGAGCCGTAGTCGATCGTTGTCAGTTGTCCATCAGGGTTGTATCCCAGGGTTTGCAGTGCCCGAGTTACAGGATCGGTGACGGTGGCCGCGCGGCCCTGGATGTAGGTGAAGTCGGCGGTCCCGGCGGCGTCGATCCGCTGGGTCAGCAGTCCGTCGGCGTCGTAGCCGTGCGTCGACGTACCGGAGGGGCCGTCAGCGCGCAGCAGCATGCCGCGGTCGTTGTAGGTGTAGGTGTTGACGCCGTCCAGAGAACTGGTTGTCGCCACGCGTCCGACGAGGTCATAGGTCAGGTCACGGGTCGCAGTCGAGCCTTCCGCGCCGGTGCCCTCTTCCTTCGCGAGGCGCCCGGCCGCATCGAAGGTGCGGGTCCGCTGGACCCCACCAGGTGACAGCAGCGACACCGGGTTTCCGGCTGCGTCGTAGGACGCGGTCCAGGTCCGGTCGGCCACAGCTGGGTGGGCGGTGGTCGAGGGTTCGATCACCTTCTCCGGCAGCCCGAGCGTGTTGACCGTGTAGACGGTCGAGTTGCCGCGGCCGTCGGTGTAGCGGGTCCGGTTCCCGGCCGCGTCGTACCCGTACCCGATGGTGATGGACTCGGTTGCGTTCACCGGGTCGACCTGCGACTTCATCCGGCCGAGCGCGTCATAGGTGTACGTCGTCGCCCGGTTGCCCGATGCGGGTGTGGACGACGTGAGGTTTCCGTCGGCGTCGTAGCCGAGCACGGTCGTGCCGAGCGCCACGCCGGACGAGTTCAGCAGCTTGGACGCGACCAACTGCCCTGCTCGGTCATAGGTCGCGACGCTGGTACGGCCCATGTTGTCGGTGGTCTGCACCTGCCGGCCGGCGTAGTCGTAGGCGAACTTGGTCAGCACGCCGTTCGGGTCGCTGACTGAGAGCGGCTGACCCAGGATGTCGTGAATGGTGATCGAGCCAGCCCCAGAAGGCGACTGCACCTTCACGAGGTTGTCCATGTCGTCGTACGTCATTCGGGTCACGAAGTTCCCCGCAGTCGGCTTCCGCTCCACCTCGGTGGAGGTGACCATCCGGTCGAGGTCGTCGTAGGTGAACTTCTTCACCGCACCCAGCGGGTCCGTCGTCGACGCGATCTGACCGTTCGGGGTGTAGGTGAGCTTGGTGACCGCACGCTCGTCGTTGGTCTTGCCAGGTACGTCGACCTGGACCTGCCGGTTCAAGTGGTCGTAGGTGAAGCGGCTCGTGTTCCCACGCTCGTCGATCTGCGCGAGCAGGTTGCCGACCGCGTCGTACTCGAAGGTCGACTTCGGCGTGATCGCCGCGCCTCCCGGCGGTGTGTACGACGGCGCCGTCACCTCGACCGCCCGGCCGAGCTTGTCGAACGTCGACTTGACGATGTTGCCCAGGGCATCCTTCGATGACGTCGCCTGACCGAACGCGCCATATCCCGTCAGCACGGTCGGCTGCACATCGGCCGGAGCGTCGCCGCTGGACTCGGCCTGCACCTTGGGAGCGACCGTCTTCACCTTCCGCCCGAGCTCGTCGTTGGTGAAGGTCGTCGTGAAGTCGGCCTTGACCGCGCCGGCCACGTTCCCGCGCGGCGTGGTCATCGACGTCTCCAGGCCGCGTTGGTCGAAGGTCCAGGAGGTTGTCAGCAACGCACCACCTGTGTTCTCGACGGTCTGCGAGATCCGCCGACCGGCCACGTCGTACAGATAGCTGGTGACATCGGTTACCGTGCTCGGAACCGCCTGCCCGGCGCTCGAGCCCGCCCCCGAGCTCTCCTCGCGCGTGATGTTCCCGGCCAAGTCGTGGGTGTACGTCATCCGGCGCTTCATACCGTCCGGATCCGCGGTCTCGGTCGCAACCCGACCCACCTTGTCGAAGGTGTAGTCCGTGACGGAGATGCCGTTGTCGGTGACAGACCTGATCCGGCTCCCGGCCCCGTCGTAGGTGTTCTCCTCCAGCACGTAGTCGCGCGTGGAGCCGTCCGGGTCGTGGAAGTCCTGGAGGATCTGCTTCTTCAGGCTGTCGTCGAGGTTGTACTCGTAGGTGACGACGCGACCCATCGCGTCCACCTCGGCAGCCTTGCGCCCGGCCTCGTCGTAGGTGGTCTTGGACCGTATGGCGTAGTCGACCCCTTCTCGTGGCTCGCCGGACGGCGGGTTGTCCGGGTCCACAGGGAGGTTCATGTCCCAGACCTCGGTCAACATGTTGAGATCCGAGTACCTGTACTCGAACCGGTTCCCGTTCGCGTCCTCGGACCAGGTCCGGTTGCCGGCCGCGTCGTACCCCTGCTGGGTCAGCTTGCCGTCGGCATCGACCGTGCGGACCGGCCGGTCGCGGTCGTCGTACTCCGTCGTCGCGACCCGTGGCTCGTCCGTCGTCTTCAGGTCCCGCGCGGTCGTCTTGATCACGTTGCCGTCGGCGTCGTACTCGAGCTCGGCCTTCTGCTGGTGCTGCTCGCCGGTGACTGCGTCGGTTGTCACCGGGCCGGTGACGGCGGTGATCCGCGACATCTTGTCGTAGTCGTAGGTCGTGGTGACGCCGCCTGGGTACGTGTCGGAGATCTGCGTCTCGGTCTTCTTCCGCCCGATCTCGTCGTACGTGTACTTGGTCACCAGGCCCGACGGCGCCGTCAGTTGCACCAGTTGGCCGTGCTCGTCGTACAGGTACCGCGTCTGCGCCGTGGTCGTCGCGTTCAGCTTGACCGTCGAGGTCTTCAGCAGCCCTGGCGGCATCGGCTTGCCGTCCGGACCGGTCTGGACGCCGTCGGTGTACGAATAGGTCTTGAGCCCGCCATCGGGGGTGAACTCGCTGGCGACGTCACCATTGACGGTCAGGTTCTGGTTGCGTTTGTAGGTGTCGTCGGTCGCGCTCGACGACCGGCCGTCGCGGAACGCCAGCAGCTTGTCCCAACGGGGATCCAGCGCCGGCCACGCCTCGTTGGCGTGATACGCCGTGTACTCGGTCTTGCAGTCCGTCGGCGGCGCCGTACCGGCACCGGCGACACGACAGGTCTTCGTCGACGAGACGTTGCCGCGGGCGTCGTAGGTCATGGTGACCTTGCCGCCCATCTCGCCGGTGACGTCGGTCAGCTTGCCGGTCTTGTCATAGGTGTAGCTGCGAATGCTGTAGCCGCTCTCCGGCCACTGCGGCGAGGTGTCGGCCGTCCACGGCTTGTGGGTGTCGGTACCCTCCGGCCGTCCGGTCCGCAGCAGCCAACCGGCAACCGCGTCGTACTCGTACATGTACGAGATGCTGTCGGGACCAGTGACCTTGACGAGGCGGCGCTGGTCCGTGCCGGCGTTGCCGATCACCTGGGGGTCGCCGATCGTCCAGTCACCGCCGTTGTCATCCACGTACCGCCGGACCCGGTCCTTGGCCGGGTCGTACTCGACCTCGGCAGTGGCGCGGCCGCCGGCCGACGTGATCGAAGTCAGCTGATCGGCCGGGTTGCGGCCCTGCTGCCAGTGGGTGGCTACGTCTTTGGTGGTGAGCGGATGCGAGTACAGCGCGACCTCATCGATCTGCCCGTTGAAGTACTTCGCCGTCTCAGTGCCGTACGACGGCCACGCACTGGGCGCGGCCGCGACCGCAGCACCGATCTGGTTCACCGGGAACTGGGCGTGGTCGACCACGCTCTGCGTGATCGTGCCGATCGCGACACCGTCCAGGTACAGCGACTGCCGCGTCCCCATCGAAGTGAGTACGACGTGATGCCACTGGTTGTCGTTGACAGTCGCCGCCGACGTCATTGGTTCGACCGACCCATGCCAGAACTGACCACGCAGCTTGCCATCGCTGCCGACGTACAGCACCGGCATCCCACCGGTCGTCGTGGAGCCGAAGGCGGCCTTCTGGTAGCCGAGCAGCGGCTGGCCCGTGGTGCCGCTGGTCTTGAACCAGAGCTCGACTGCTTCGTCGCGGCTGCGGGTCGC
Organism: Kribbella sp. NPDC050820; assembly: GCF_040653975.1. Classification (NCBI taxonomy): domain Bacteria; kingdom Bacillati; phylum Actinomycetota; class Actinomycetes; order Propionibacteriales; family Kribbellaceae; genus Kribbella; species Kribbella sp. NPDC050820. The sequence continues at coordinate 23,729 of NZ_JBFAHB010000040.1, read as the reverse complement.
GAGACCGTTCGGCAGCCCGACGCGCGACGTGCCGGTGAACTTGACCGACTTGTCCGCGTCACCCGCTCCGGCCAGTGGGCTGTCCTGGTCGAACGTGACCCCGGTGTAGGTTCCGAACCCGTCGTTCAGCGTGATGTCGATTTCGTTGGTCGCCGAGTTGTCGCTGCCGTCGTCGGACAAGCGGAAGTAGCCGTCCGGTCGGCTGTCCAGCACGGCACTGCGGTAGTGCGAGCCCTGCGCCACGGCGTACGTCGTGCACTTCTGCTCGGCGTTGCACGACTTGGTCAACACGTCACCGGTGTATTCGTACGTCCAGGTCAGCGGGCTGCCGTTCACCGGCTGGGTGCTGACCGACGCGACATGCTTGTTGTCGGCCGTCCAGGTAAACGTCAGTTTGCGACCCGCGCCATCCTGGCTCGCCGCCGACTCGAGCGTGCCGTCCGCCCGGTAGGTCAGCGCGAGCGGCTTGCCCAGTGTGCTGTGGATCTTGCTCAGCTTGCCGGCCCCTAGGGCGAACTCGTACTTCGTCCCCGGCACGATCTGCAACGTCCACGGCCCGGTCCCCGAAGCCGCAGTCAGCACCGCCTTGGAACCGCGCGGCGAGGCGAACGTGCCGTCGGCGTTCTTCCCGAACCGCACCTGCCGGCCGTCCGGATAGGTGACCAGCGCGCTGCCGTCGTTCTCGATAACCAGCCGCATGTCGTAGCGGCTCGACCACCCCGCACCGAACAATCCGTCGCGCCGCGGGTCGAGGCTGTTGTACGTGCGCGACACGTTCAGCTCCGGGCCGGCGACAGGCACGACGATGTCCAGCGCGGACGTGGTGAAGTTGCCGACCGCTGGGTCGTACGGCTTGTCCTGCGACTTCCCGTCGTTGTTCGCGATGTGCGAGGTGATCGCCGGCTGCGGAACATCGGTGAACATCGTGATCGGCGCCCCGATCGTGTGCTCACCGTCGTTGTCCTGGACGTAGATCTCCCACTGGTACTCACGGTTCCAGGCCAGCTTCCCGGCCGGCACCACCCACGTCTTCGACGACGTGTAGGTGCCACTGAAGAAGCAGCCCACATGAGGATCGCTCCCGACCACCTCGCACACCCGGAACGCGTACTTGAGCGAGCTCTCCGGTGCATCGGGGTCGATCCCGCTCGCCCACACCTGCGGGGTCAGCGTGTACGTCTGGGCACCGTTCAGCGGCCACACCTTCGACGGGTCCACCACCGGAGCCACGTTCTGCACCGTGATCAACCGCGCCGCCGGTTCGACGCCCCAGTCGGTGTACCAGCGATGGATCGTCGTGTCGCGATGCACCATCGAGAATTCGATCTGGTAATCGATCCCCGCAGCAGTCCCGGGAAGTGCCCCGACCGCGACATCCAGGTTGATCTCGCCGCCGTGCGGCACAGACGTCGTGACCGGTGTCGTCATCGCCGGGGTGTTCACCAACTGACCGTTCTTGAACACCCGGTAGCTCATGTAGTCGTCACCCGGCTGCCAGGTGAACCCACCGAGATTCGTGATCGTCATCGGGAACTTGCCGGCCTTGTCCTGAGTGACGTAGTCCGCCGGGTTCTGCTTCCTGAACGCGTACGACGCGTGGTACGGCGAGTGCGTCACCGCCAGCCTCGGCGGGTTCGCCGTGTTGATCCCAGCGAACTTCTTCCACGACAACCGGTCCGTCCGCTGGTTCGCGGACATCGCGAACCCGAAGTTCGACCGCTTACCGTCCACCAGGCTCTGCAGCCACGACACACCCGCCCCGTTGAAAGGAATCGCGTCGTACCTCGGCGCACACGCCGTAGTACCCGTCGAGCCCGACACGTAGCCACGCGAGAAGCTCTTCGCCGCGACAACCGACGGCGTCACCTGCGGACCCGGGTACTTCACGTCCGCCAACGGCTTGTTCTGCCAGCCCTCCATCACGCCGTACACATCCACACCGCGCGACGAACAGGTGTCTGCCTGGTAGTTGTACACCTCCAACTGCGCCGCAGTGATCGTGTCGTACCGGAACGCGTCGACCAGATTCGGGAAGTACATCAGAGACGTGAACGCGTTCCAGCCCGACGTCGACGAACAGTTCAGATTCGACCCCGACGGACGGCAGCCGATCTGCAGATCAGACGCGCCGCTTACCGCACCGTTCACACCCGCACTGACGGCATAGTTCGGCGTCAACCGATCCGTCGGAATCACTGTCGGGTCGATCCGCACCGGGAACACTCGCGCCGGGTCGTCGAGCCAGGCACTGTCCGCAGTCACCTTCAACGCCTGACGGCCATCCACCGTCACCAGCTCGTACGTCACCGCATCCGAGGTCACCCGACCGGTCTCGGTGTTGGAGTCCTCCATCGTGCCGGCCGGAATCCGGGCCCGCTCGACGCCCTTCTGGTCGCTCAGGACCACCTCACGGCCGACCAGCGACGCCGTCAGGTTCGACAGACTCAGCGGGAAGACGTACGACCGCCCCGCCGCGGCGGAGTTGAGGACGACGGTCTCCTTGATTCCGCCGGGCAGTGCCTCCAGCTCCAGGTCGGCATTCGCCGCGAACCCGGGAAACAACACCTTGTTGCCCGACATCTGGCCGGCCACGCCCGTCGCGCCGGAAACACTCCACCCGATGTCGTGGCCGTCACCCAACTCGATCCGCGCCACCGGATCCGCATCCGCCTGTGGCGCGATCCAGGAGTAGATCTCCGTCGAGATCGTCTCCCAACCACCACCGTCACGCGGCTGCAGATCCGCATTGATCTCCGCCCACGACCCGTCCGGCTTCTGGAAGTTCAACGGCGCCGGCGACATGAACGTCGTCTCGGTGTTGTCAGCGTTCACGAACGTCTGCGAGAACCTATCGCGCTTCGCCGGCTCCTCCCGGCTCGACTGCTCGTCCAAGCCCGTCACCGGACGCGTCGACGGCAAAGCCTCCACCGATCGCGGCGTCGGCTGCTCCGACGCGGCATCCACCGGCTTCGCCGCCTCGATCGGGAACATCTGTCGCAACGACGGAGGCCGCACAGCAGTCGACCGCGGCGGGACCACCGCCGGCACCTTCCCGGAACCCAACCGCTGCGCCGGAGCCGACTTCTCACCCTTCCCCGACATCACCGCCTGCGGCACCGGCGGCTCGGACGCCGCCGCCGACTGCACCGGCGCCGCAGGCCCGAACCCAGCCAACGGAACAGCCAGCGCAACACCGATCGCCACCAACTTCGCCACCAGAGACCGGCGACGACGAGCACGAGAAGACAGCCTGGACATGGGCATGCGAAAGATCCCCCTGGGCGTGGATGACCTGAAACAGAACCCTGGGGTCCCCCGACCCCACCAGCGCGGACCCGCACCCTAACACCCGCCGACTACACACCGCCACCAACTTGCAACAACCTGCAAATCCCCGGAAACCTGTAACGCTCGCAATGGAGCCGATTCAGTCGTCCCGCCGCTCGAGGATCAAGTCGACTGCCGAGTCGAGCTCCTGGGGAAGCCGTTGTCCCAGGCGGATTGCTGGCCGCGTTGGGGGTCGTACGGCGTGATGTTCATCGGGTGATCTTTCAGGTGAGGTCGGTGAAGTTGGAGGTGGCCAGGTTGTTCAGGGCTGCAGTGATGGCGGTGCGGGTCACGTGGGGGACGACGAGGACGTTGGGGAGGGCGGCGTACGGCGAAGTGGTCAGCTCGGAGGTGATGTCCTGAGCGAGGCGGGTTGGGTCGTAGATCGTCAGGGTCCATTGGCGTGTGCCGCTGCGGACGACGACGTTCGGCAGCCAGCCCTTTGCCTCGATCTCGTACGCGAGGTCGTCGAGATCAACCGGGTACTCGACCTCGTAGGTCACTCAGCGCTCCTTTGGTGGAAGGTGGTGTGCGTCCGTTGGGTTGTGTTCACCGGGGGCGTTCCACGTGCCGACGAAGAAGTATTCGACTTGGCGGTCGTTGTGGGGGTCGGCGAGGCCTACGGATTCGGTCATCGAGACGAGGTTGTGGATGCAGCGCGTGAAGGTGTGGAGGCTGCGGTGGAGCACGCGGTCGAAGCCTTCGATGACGATCGCGACGGGTGGCTCGTGGGGTTCGTGCTGCAGGTCCCACAGCCGGTCGTTGAAGGCTGCCCAGCTGCCCGCGCCAAGGGCGTCGAAGCCGAGCTGGGACGTTTTCCACGTCGATCCACAGCGTGTCGTCAGGGTCCATCCTTCTTCTCCAGGCGGGTTGGGAGGCCGAAGCGGCGGAAGTCGGTGATTTCGAAGGCGGTGATCTCGGCGATCAGGTCGCCCTCGACCCGGAAGACGTCGACAGCGAAGGGGCGAAATCGAGAGGCGCCTGGGGGCTGGAGATAGGCGGCCAGAGCCGGTTGGAGGTTGAGGGTAGTAGGGAGGAAGCGCCAGGTGCCTCGGTAGGCCGCGCCGGTGGGGGTGAGGTTGGCGGCTAGGGAGTTGAGGGCGTCGGCGCCTTCGAACCAGAAAGGGTACGGCGGCATGGTGATGCGGATGTCTTCGTGCATCAGGGCGGCCAGGGCCGAAGGATCGGCCGCGTCCCAGGCGGCCATGTACTTGCGGAGAAGCTGCTGCTCGACCGCGGTAGACGAAGAAGCCGACCACGAGGAGCGGTGTGGCGGAAGGTGGTCGCGGAGAACGGGCCGGGCGCGTTGAAGCGCGGAGTTGACGGCAGCGACGGTCAAAGAGACGGCGTCGGCGGTTTCGCGGGCGGACCAGCCGAGGACGTCGCGGAAGATCAGGACGGCCCGTTGACGCGGTGGAAGGTGCTGGATCGCGACCAGGAAAGCGAGCTCGATGGTCTCCCGTCGTACGGCGAGTGCGTCCGGCTCGGCAGCACGGTCCAAGACGACGTCGGGGAAGGGCTGGAGCCACGGCAGGTCGTTGCGGGCGGGTAGCGCGGTGGCGGGGAAGGAGGCGGGTTCCAGCTGGTACGGGAGGACTCGTTGCGGGCGCCGTACGTCGTCGATGCAGAGGTTGGTCGCGATGCGGTAGAGCCAAGTGCGTAAGGACGAGCGGCCTTCGAAACTCTCCCGGGCCCTCCAGGCACGGAGGAAGGTCTCCTGGACCATCTCCTCGGCGTCGTCGTACGAACCGAGGAGCCGGTAGCAGTGCACCAGCAGCTCAGGCCGGTACTGCTCGAGGTTCAACTGCCGTCCTCCAGTTCGATGGTCGAGGGCATGGGGGCGTGGCCGGCCAGGTGCAGCCAGCTGACGAGCCGGCGCCGGCGGAGGTCCCGCGTCGACACCACGATGTCGTTGTGGAACCGGCGCGCCAACTGGACCCGCCGCATCGCCAGGCTCAACTCCCCCGCCCACGGCTCGACATCGGTGCCGGTGGCATTGATCGCGCGGGTGAGTGCGGACTCCCGCTGCTCGCGGTCGTCGGGCGAGGCGGTCCGAGCCCGGTGAGCCGCGTCCAGCAGTAACAGTGACGAAGCAGGGTCGAGGATCCCGGCGCCGGCCAGTTCGGCGACCAACGCTGCGCGGCGGGCCAACTCGGTCTCCAGGACGGCCCGCGAGCTTTCGACGCGATGGTGCAGCCGATCCAGCCGCCCGGCGGTCCAGCTCGCGTAGGCGCCGAGCAGCAGCAACACCGCGGCGACCACCACCAGCACCCAGGAGAGTTCCACGGGCCCATTCGATCACCCCTTACGGAGCGCTGACGGTCGGGCCGAATCCGGTAGCCGCACCGGCGCGCGGCACTAGCGTCGAAACCATGCCTGATATCGGAGTGATCGGTGGTTCCGGCTTCTACGAGTTCCTGTCCGAGGCGCACGACGTCGCGGTCGACACCCCGTTCGGCCCGCCGAGCGAGCCGCCGGTGGTCGGCGACCTGAACGGGCGCGAGGTCGCGTTCATCCCGCGCCACGGCCGCGACCACCGGTTCCCGCCGCACCGGGTCAACTACCGCGCCAACCTGTGGGCGCTGCGTCAGCTCGGCGTCCGCCAGGTGCTCGGCCCGTGCGCCGTCGGCTCGCTGCGACCCGAGCTCGTGCCAGGCACGTTCGTCGTACCCGACCAGTACGTCGACCGCACCTGGGGCCGCCCTCACACCGTGTACGACGAGGCGCCCGTCGTGCACACGTCCGTCGCCGATCCCTACTGCCCGACCGGCCGGTCCACGGTGATTGCCAACGGCAACGTCGTACCGGAGGGCACGATGGTGGTGATCAACGGGCCGCGGTTCTCGACCCGGGCGGAGTCGCAGTGGCACGCGTCCCAGGGCTGGTCGGTCGTCGGCATGACCGGCGCCCCGGAGGCGTCGATCGCCCGCGAGCTCGCGCTGTGCTACACCTCGATCGCCGTCGTCACCGACCACGACGCCGGAGTCGCGACCGGCGAGGGGGTGACGCAGGCCGAGGTGTTCGCCCAGTTCACCCGCAGCATCGAGCGACTCCGCCAGCTCATCACGGACGTGATCGGCCAGCTCCCCAAGGGCGACGCCGACTGCAGCTGCCACCACGCACTGGACGGGACGGCCGCCGAATGAGAGTCCTGCTGACCGGCGGCGCGGGCTTCATCGGCCGCCACGTCCACCACCAGCTCGTTGCCGAGGGCCACGAGGTCATCGTCCTGGACTCGTTCCGCCCCGACGTGCACGCATACACCCCTCCCCCGCACCCCGGCCTGATCATCGGCGACGTGCGTGACGCAGACACCGTGGCCCGCGCACTCGAGAACGGCATCGACACCGTCATCCACCTGGCCGCGAAGGTCGGGCTCGGCGTCGACCTCGACGACCTGGACGACTACGTCTCCAGCAACAGCCTCGGTACGGCGGTCCTCCTCAAACAACTCGCCCACGCCAGGATCGGCAACCTCGTCTACGCCAGCTCGATGGTCGTGTACGGCGAGGGCCGCTACGACTGTGAACGCCACGGCCGGGTCGCCCCCGGACCACGCCGGCCCGAGGACCTGGACGCCGGCCATTTCGAGCCACCCTGCCCGAGCTGTGGCGCTGCTTTGCAACCCGGCCTGGTCGAGGAGGACGCCGTACTCGATCCTCGCAACGCCTACGCGGCCAGCAAGCTGAACGGCGAGCACCTGGCCGCGTCCTGGGCCCGCGAGACCGAGAGCCGAGTCAGCTCACTGCGTTTCCACAACGTCTACGGCCCCGGGATGCCGCGCAACACGCCGTACGCCGGTGTTGCCGCCATCTTCCGCTCGGCGCTGGAACGCGGCGAGTCCCCGACGGTCTACGAGGATGGCAGACAGCGCCGCGACTTCGTCCACGTCCACGACATCGCCACCGCGGTCACCACCACCGCGGCCGCACTCCCCCAGCAGCCGGCCGTCACGGCGTACAACGTCGGCAGCGGCACCGTGCACACCATCGGCGACCTGGCTGCCGAACTCTCCCGCGCCTACAACGGCCCAGGTCCCGTCACCACCGGCCAGTACCGCCTGGGCGACGTTCGGCACATCACCGCGTCCTCGGACCGCCTACGCAACGACCTCGGCTGGAAGCCCACGCACACGCTCGCGACAGGCCTGGCCGAGCTGCTCAGGGATTAGCCGGCAGCTCGATCTGGAACGCGCAACCGCCTTCGACGTTGCTGACCGCGATGGTGCCGTCGTGCGACTCCACGACCCCGCGGGCGATCGCGAGGCCGAGACCCCCGCCGCCGTCGGCTGGGGTGCGCTGGGCGTCACCGCGCCAGCCGATGTCGAAGACCCGGCCCAGGTCGTCGGCCGGGATGCCGCCGCAGCCGTCGCTGACGGCGAGGCGGACCCGCCCGTCCGGCTCGCGGCCGACCGCCAGGGTGACGGCTTCCTCGGGCTTGGTGTGGCGGATCGCGTTGTCGACCAGGTTGGTCACGGCGCGGGTCAGCTCGTCGGGATCGCCCTGGACGGCAAGCCGGTCCTCGTCCGAAGGGGTCGACACCACGAGCCGGACGCCCGTGGCCCGGGCCCGCTCACCGCTCTCCCCGGCGACGTCCTCCGCCAGTTCCCGCAGCGAGACGGCCGAACGCCGCCGGGGCGGCGGCGCCGTCGACAACCGGGAGAGCTCGAACAGGTCGTCCACGAGCCCGGTCATCCGGTCGACGGTCGACCGCATCTGCCGCAGTGCTCCGGGTACGTCGTCGATCACGCCGTCCTCAAGTCCTTCGGACACCGCCCGCAGCCCGGCCAGCGGCGTCCGCAGGTCGTGGGACATGAACGCGACCAGCTCCCGCCGGCTCGCCTCAAGCGCCCGTTCACGCTCGTTCGAGGCCGCGAGCTTGCGACGCGTCAGCTCCAGCTCGTCCGTCAACGCCGCCAGCTCGGCCGGCACCGTGGTTTTCGAAGCAGCGGCCGGCTCGTACGACGTACCGAGATGACGGAGCCGCAGTCCGACGTCACGCGACCCGGTGCTGACCCAGTGGCCGAGCAGGACCGACATCGCCAGCCCGAGCAGCGCAGCGAAGGCCAGCGTCCACAGCACCACCCACGAGTCGTGCTCGGAGATGAACATGGCCCGTACGCTCTGCACGACCGCGGCCAGCGCGGCCGCCATCGGCGCCAGCGCCGCGACGATCATCGTCGTCCGCAGCGAGCGGCTCCGGAACTGCCACAGGATCGCGGCGCCGACTGCCGCGACCACGAGCGTCCACAGCGTGGTGAGCGCCAGGATCGTGAGCATGTCCCTGTTCATGCCGAATCACCCATGAAGCGGTAGCCGGTCCGCGGCACGGTGAGCACCAGCTTCGGATCGGACGGGTCGGACTCGATCTTCTCCCGCAGTCGCCGGACGTGCACCGTCACCGTCGACGAGTCGCCGAAGTCCCAGCCCCAGACCCGCCGCAGCAGCTCGGCCTTGGTGTAGGCCTTGCCCGGATGCGACACCAGGTATGTCAGCAGGTCGAACTCTCGATGCGTCAACGACAGCTCAGTGCCGTCCAGGTAGGCGATCCGGGCCGCGGTGTCGATGGTCACCGGCCCGGCCGAGATCTTCGTCGGCGTCAGGTCGAGCCCGGCCAACCGCTCCTCCCGCCGCAGCATCGCCTGCACCCGCAGGGTCAGCTCGCGCGGGCTGAACGGTTTGACCACGTAGTCGTCGGCGCCGACCTCCAGCCCGACCAGCCGGTCCTCCTCCTCGCCGCGGGCGGACAGCATGATCACCGCGGCGCCGTCGTCGGCTGCGCGCATCCGGCGCAGCACCTCCAGCCCGGACAGTCCGGGCAGCATCACGTCCAGCACGACGACCGACGGCTTCCACTGCTGCCACGCCTCGACTGCCGCGACACCGTCGGCCACCACGCGGGTGTCGTACCCGGCCTTGGTCAGGTACGCCGAGACGACGTTGGACACGGTCGGGTCGTCGTCCACCACGAGCACACGAGTAGCCACGGTTAGAGCGTAGATCTTCACCCCGTCACAACTCGCGGCCCGCACCGCACCGCGTCGCGCCGTAAGCGATCCGTAGCCGTGCCCGGCGCTCCGCGGGGGCCGATCGTCCCTACGGTCGAAGAGTGCCGATCGATCTGATTCTGCCCTGCCTGAACGAGGCGGGCGCGTTGCCGTGGATCCTTGACAGGTTGCCCGCCGGAGTCCGCGCCGTTGTCGTCGACAACGGATCCACCGACGGCTCGCCCGAGATCGCCAGGCGGTCCGGCGCGACGGTCGTGACCTGCGAGGTTCGCGGGTACGGCGCCGCCTGCCACGCCGGCCTGGAAGCCGCAGAGTCCGAGGTCGTCGCGTTCATGGACGCCGACGCGTCGCTGGATCCGCAACAGCTCACCCGAGTCACGGCACCCGTGCAGTCCGGCCGGATCGACCTCATGCTCGGCCGTCGGCGCCCGGTGTCCCGAGGCGCGTGGCCGTGGCATCTCCGCCTGGCCAACGCCGAGTTGTCCCGCCGGATCAGGCGCCGTACCGGGGTCCGGCTGAGCGACCTCGGCCCGATGCGCGCGGCGCGCCGGGTCGATCTGCTCGCGCTGGACCTGAACGACCGCCGGTCCGGGTACCCGCTGGAGACCGTCGTCCGCGCGGCCGACGCGGGCTGGCGGATCGCGGAGGCGGACGTCGACTACCTGCCACGGTCCGGCCGCTCCAAGGTGACCGGTACGCCGGTCGGCGCCGCCCGGGCCGTCCTGGACATGTCGAAGGTGCTGTCCGGATGATCGCCGGGACCCTCATCGTGATCGCCAAGGAGCCGGTGCCGGGGCGGGTGAAGACCCGGCTCCAGACCGAGTTCACCCCGGGCGAGGCCGCCGCGCTCGCCCGCGCCTCGCTGTCCGACACGCTCAACGCGGTCCGCGCCGCCCCGGCCTGCCGTCGCGTGCTCGCACTCGACGGCAGTCCGGGCCCGTGGCTGCTGGACGGCTTCGACGTCGTCGCGCAACGCGGCTCCGGCCTGGACGAGCGGCTCGCAGCCGCCTTCGAGGACGCCTTCGACGGAACGCCGATGCTCCTCGTCGGGATGGACACACCGCAGCTCACCGACGAGCACCTCAGCTTCGACTGGCAGGGGTACGACGCCGTCCTCGGACCGACTGAGGACGGCGGGTACTGGTGCCTCGGGCTGCGACTCCCGGATCGCCGCGCGCTGATCGGCGTACCGATGTCGACCGAGCACACCGGGCGGGACCAGTTGCGCCGGCTGCGCACACTCGGCCTGCGGGTCCTGCTGCTGCCGACGCTGCGCGACCTGGACACTCCGCGGGACGCCGCGCTGATCACGGCCGCCCACCCGTCGTTGCGTGTCTCCCGCCTGTACCGGCGGCTGCTGCACACGGCCCATCCGGGGTTGCTGTTCGACCAGGCCCTCGGCGGCACGGCGAATGTCGTTGCCATCGGCACCGACGGGCTGACCGTACCGTCGTTGTCCGAGCTGGAGCGCTGGAGCTCACCCGCCGACGAGGTGGACAAGCTGGCCCTCAGCCGCTGCGAAGGCCCGGTCCTCGACATCGGCTGCGGCCCCGGCCGGATCGTCACCGCACTGGCCGAGCGCGGCGTCCCGGCGCTCGGCGTCGACATCTCGCCGCGCGCGGTCTCGCTCACCACCTCACGCGGTGCGCTCGCGCTCCGGCGGCCGGTGCACGAGCGACTGCCCGCCGAGGGTCGCTGGGGCAGCGTCTTGCTGATGGACGGGAACATCGGCATCGGCGGTGATCCGGCCGCCCTGCTCCGCCGGTGCCGCGAACTGGTCCGGCCCGGCGGCCTGGTCCTGGTCGAGGTCGACCCGGACGACGATCTCGACGACACCGCGCCGATCGTGCTCCGCAGCTCGACCGGCCGCCGGTCCACGCCGTTGCCCTGGGCCAGAGTCGGCAGCCGCGCCCTGCTCCGCCACGCCCTGGCCGCCGACCTCTACCCCACCGAGGACTGGCGAACCACCAACCGCGCCTTCCTCACCCTCCGAGCCGCCTGATGCCGACCTCCCCACCCCACCCACCCCGTCCTCCGGCAGCCCGACTCAGTGGTCGGTTGCGTGATCACTGGCGGGTTGTAGCACGCCAGCGGCGACAAAAGCCGTCAGCGCCCCGGCACGTGGTCGGTGGGGTCGCCGCCGTCGCGGTCAGCGTGGCAGTGATCGCGGCCACCGCGTGGCAGTGGTGGCCGAACGCGGTGCTTGCGGGCGGCAGTCTGCTGGTGGTGGTTGTGGTCTGGCGGTTTGGCAAGGGGCTCAGCGTGCTCGGCGTGGTGGCGGTTGCGGCACTCTGCCAACTGCCGGGGCTCACGCAGCCGCCGATCACCAGCACGGACGCCTACCGCTATGTCTGGGACGGGCGGGTCCAGCTGTCCGGAAGTTCGCCGTACTCGCACGTGCCGCTGGACGACTCGTTGGCGAGGTTGCGCGATCCGGTGCTGTTCCCGGGACTGTCGCCCGAGCAGAAGTCAGGTGTCACCGGTCCACCGCGGCTCTCCGGCGCAGTGACTGCCGACGACCCCCGGACACGGATCAACCGCCCACAGGTGCCAACCATCTATCCGCCGGTCGCCCAGGCCTATTTCACCGCCGTCGCCTTCGTCACGCCGTGGTCTGCCGGGACCCTCGGTCTCCAGATCGCCGCTGCCCTGCTCGCGATTGCACTCACCTGGCTACTCGCAGTACAGGGCCGCGATCCACGCTGGGCTGCGTTGTGGGGTTGGTCACCGATCATCGCACTCGAAGCCGGGAACGCGGCGCATGTCGACGTACTCGCGGCCTTCCTGATCGTCGCTGCCGTCGTGGCCACCGTCCGCCGCCCGAGGCTGGCCGGAATCCTGCTCGGCGCGGCCGCGAGTGTGAAGCTCCTGCCACTCCTCCTGCTGCCCGCGTTCACGAGACCGCAGGCGATCGTTGCCGCTGGCACCTTCATCGGCTCGTACCTCCCGCACGTGGCCGCCGCCGGCGCGCTGGTGCTCGGTTTCCTGCCCGGCTACCTGACCCAGGAGGGCTTCTCCGACGGCAGCTCGAGATCGGCGATTCTCGCGCTCCTGCTGCCTCCTGGGCCTCGTCTGCTGGTCGCCGGCCTGCTCGTGGTCGCCCTCGCCGTCCTCGCGCTCCGGCGGCAGCCGATCGCACTCACCTGCTGCTGGCTGTACGGCGCCGCGCTGCTGATCGCGACCCCCACCTACCCCTGGTACGGCCTGCCCCTGATCGCGCTCGCAGCACTCGCCCGCCGGCCCGAGTGGCTCGCCGTACCACTCGCGTCGTACCTGGCCTACGCGAGCTTCGGGCACGACACCCGGCAGGGTCTGAGCTACCTCGGCGCGGCTGTCATCGTTGTCACAGTGCTCACGATCCGTCACCGGGTGACTGCGGGAAAGCAGTTTGACGCGTTGACCGGTGCCCGCCAACACTGAACGGCGTGACGAAACGCATCGCCCTCGCAACCTCGGCCGAGCATCCCGAGTTGCACGAACACGACCTGCCGCTCCTCGACGCCCTCCGCGCCGCCGGGCTCGACCCGGTCGCCGAGGTCTGGACCGACCCCTCGGTCGACTGGTCCTCGTACGACGCCGTCCTGCTGCGGTCGGTGTGGGACTACCACCTGAGGTACGACGAGTTCACCGAGTGGCTCGCTGTCGTCGACAAGGCCGGTGTGCCGATGCTGAACGACACCGGTCTGGTCCGGTGGAGCGGCGACAAGCGCTACCTGCTCGAACTGCGGGAGCGCGGGGTCGCGATCGTCCCGTCCCAGATCGCCGCTGGCGACTGCCTGCGCGAGGTGGTGGCCGGGCTCGCCGGCCAGGAGGTCGTCATCAAGCCGACGGTCGGCGCCGGCGCCTCGCACACGATCCGCGGCCTCGCCGGATCGGCCGAGCTGGACCAGGCGCTTGCGGACCTCCCGGACACCGTCTACCTGGTCCAGCCGTTCCAGCCGGAGGTCCAGACCGACGGCGAGTGGTCGCTCGTCTTCATCGACGGCGAGTTCAGCCACGCCGTCGTCCAGCGCCCGGTGGCTGGTGACTACCGGGTGCAGCTGATGTACGGCGGGACCGCGACCACCGCCGACCCGTCGGCCGCCGTACTCGAGAGCGCCCAGGCAGTCTTGGCCGCAGCGGGCCGACCGCTCTACGCCCGGGTCGACGGACTGGTCGTCAACGGCCGGTTCCTGCTGATGGAGCTCGAGCTCATCGAGCCGTACCTGTTCTTCCCGCAGGCCCCCGAAGCAGTCGGCAAACTGGCCACCGCAGTCACCAACCACCTCTAGCTCGCAGCCCCCGGCGGTCTCCGCCCTCGGTGGAGAAATAGAGTCGGGGCATGCCGACGTTCGAGGATATTCAGCAGGCCGCCGATCAGCTCGAGGGGCGGATCCACCGCACGCCGGTCCTCACGTCGAGCGCGTTGGACGAGCGGTTCGGCGGGACGATTCTGCTGAAGGCCGAGTTGTTCCAGAAGACCGGCAGCTTCAAGGTCCGCGGGCTGCTCACCAAGCTGCTCCGGCTCAGCCCCGAGGAGCGCGAGCGCGGCGTCATCACGGTCTCGGCCGGGAACGCGGCCGGCGCGCTCGCCTGGGCGGCCCGGGACGCCGGCGTCCCGGCCACGGTGGTGATGGCGAAGACCGCCGTACCGGCGAAGATCGAGGCGGCGCGCGGGTACGGCGCCACCGTCGAGCTGGTCGAGGGCGACCTGATGGCGCAGTACGAGCGGATCCGCGACGAGCGGAAGCTGACCGGTGTGCACCCGTTCGACGACGAGGACGTGATCACCGGCCACGGCAGCCTCGGTCTGGAACTGCTCGCCGACCGTCCCGACATCGACACCGTGCTGGTCCCGGTCGGCGGCGGTGGACTCATCTCCGGCGTCGCCCTCGCGGTCAAGCTGGTCAAGCCGGCGATCCAGGTGATCGGCATCGAGCCCGAGCAGGCCGACGTGGTCAGCCGCAGCCTCGCGGCCGGCGAGCCGCAGAAGCTGCCGACCGCCCGTTCGATCGCCGACGGCCTGGCCGCGCCGGTCTGCGGCACGCGCAACTTCCCGATCATCCAGCAGTACGTCGACAGCGTCGTCCGCGTGCGTGAAGACGCGCTCCTGGAGGCCACCCAGCTGGTGATGTCGCGCACGAAGCTGGCGCTCGAGCCGGCCGCGGCCGCGCCGTTCGCCGCGCTGCTGGAAGGCAGCATTCAGCTCGAGGGGACCACGGCATCGATCGTCAGCGGCGGCAACCTGGACGTGTCGAAGCTCAGGCTCTAGCCGGCACCAGACCGTCGGGCTTGACCCCGTCACTCGGGTCGTCGATCACGTCACCCTGGCGGACCGGATCGTTCTCCGGCAGCAGGATGTCGCGCGCCACCACCAGCATCAGCCAGAGCGTTCCGGCCATCCGCAGGATCACCGCGAGCCAGTAGATCCGGTCCGGCTGCTCCGGGTTCCCGGGTGCGAGGAACTGGGCCAGATGCATCCAGACCAGCATCCAGTAGAAGCATTCGCAGGCCTGCCAGATCAGCCAGTCCCGCAGCCGCGGCCGGGCCAGCGCCACCAGCGGCAGCAGCCACAGCACGTACTGCGGTGAGTAGACCTTGTTGATCAGCAGGAACGCCGCCACGACCAGGAAGGCGAGCTGGGCGAATCGCGGCGGCCGCGGCGCCATCAGCCCGAGGATCGCGATCGACAGACAGAGCCCGGCGAAGATCACGATGTTCAGCTGGTTGACGTCGGCGACCTCGTGCTTGGCCAGTTTCAGCACGTACCAGATCGAGCCGTAGTCGCTTTCCCGCTGGTCGTTGAACGTCCAGAACGACATCCACTCGTTCTTGGCCAGCAGGTAGATCGGCGCGTTCACCAGGCCCCACGCGAAGATCGCGGCCACGGTCGCCTGGAACCACGGCCACAGCTTCCGGCCCCGGATGCACACGATCAGCAGCGGCCCGAGCAGCAGGAACGGGTAGAACTTGGCCGCCGTCCCCAGGCCGAGCAGGATGCCGAACCAGATCGGCCGGCCGCGCGACCAGGCGAACATCGCGCCGGCCGTCAGCGCGACCGCGAACAGGTCCCAGTTGATCGTCGACGTCAGGGCGAGCACCGGCGCGGCGGCGACGTACAGGGCGTCCAACGGCTGCCCACGGGCCGCGCCGGGGCGTGTCTCGACGCCGCGCGCGGTCGCGACGGTCAGGCCGACGATGAGCAGCGCGCACAGGAACAGCAACACGACGTTGACCACGAAGAAGACACCCGCGGTGTCGCGCTTCTCCTCGACGGTCAGATCCTGCTTCGGGTCGCCGGTGATCACCCAGGTGATCTGCGCCGCGACCTCCATGAACCCGCCGGTCAGCACCGGGTACTCCAGCACCGGGTAGTTGCCGGTGTCCAGGAACGGCCGGTTGCCCTCGGCGAACCCGCGCTCCTGGTACAGGAAGCCGATGTCGGAGTAGCACAGCGCCTTGAACGGCCGCCAGCTCTGCCGGTCCCAGCCCGCCTCCATGCACGGCGCCTTCTGCAGCACACCGAGAGCGAACGTGAGCGTACACACGGCGAGCGCGATCCGCAGCGGTGTCCACCAGGACGAGCTCAGCTTGGCGAACCGGCCCATCGGCCCACCGAGGCCCACGGTCAGGCCCGCAACGGACGGGTCGGCCTCCGCGGGGCTCAGCCGGTCCTTGGGGTCCTGGCTACGTGGTCCGGTCACGGGGGGCATCATCTCCTATCCGCTCGACCGACGACCAGGGAAGGTTACCCACCCCTCCCCACCGTCGCCAGCAGCGCCGCGGCGCGCTCCGGATCCTCCCACCAGAACAGGCGGCCTCTTAGCTGGTCGTCCGGCATCGGACCACCTTCGGCGAGCGCGAGGGCGGCGAGGAATCGTCGTACGACCGTCCCCCGAGCACCACCTCTACGCCGTCCGCTTCCAGCTCCAGCGAGCCAAGCACCCGGACAGTCGTCATCCTCCTACGGTCGTCCGGGCAGCTTGCGATTCACCTGCAAGGGGGTGGACCGGAGCTCTGCCGGGCCTGCAGGTAGGGCGTCGAGTAGAGATGCGCGGCCGGCTCGGCTCCTTCGAGGAGGCCGAACAAGCGGGTCGCCACCTCGGCGCCGTACCCGACGACGTCGTGGCTCATCGCGGTCAGCGTCGGGTGCGTGATCCGGCAGAGCGCCGAGTCGTCCCAGGCGATCAGCGTGACGTCGTCCGGGCAGCGGACCCCGAGGTTGCCGAGCGTCGACAGGCCCGCGACCGCCATCAGGTCGTTGTCGTAGATGATCGCGGTCGGCGGCGTCTCCGCCGACATCAGCTGCCGGGTCGCGACCGCGCCCTGGTCGCCGGAGAAGTCCGTGTGCACGACCTCGGCGGCAATCCCGGTACGGCGCGTCGCCGCGGCGAACGCCTGGTCCCGGATCCAGACGTTCCCGTGGTCCGGCGGACCGGCGACTCGGGCGATGCGCTGGTGTCCCAGCTCGGCGACGTGGTCGACGGCTTGCGTCATGGCCGTCGTACTGTCCGTCCAGACGCAGGTCAGGCCGTCGGCCAGCGCGGGGTCGCCGACCAGGACCGTCGGCAGCTCGAGCTGCTTCAGCAGCGGGATGCGCGGGTCGTTCGCCTTGACGTCGACCACGACGACGCCGTCCACGCGCTTCTCCCGGGACCACTTCCGGTAGGCCGCGAGCTCTTCCTCGGTGCCCGGCACGGTCCGCAGCGCCAACGCGTACGACCGCTCGCTGAGGACTCCTTCCAGCCCGCCGACGAAGGCCATGTAGAACGGCTCCTCGCTGAGCGTCTGCGCCGCCCGGGCCAGGATCAGCCCGAACGTCTCACTGCGCGCGACGGACAGCTGCCGGGCGACCGGATTCGGCACCCACTCCAGCTCCTCGGCGACTCTGAGCACCCTCGCCCGGGTCTCCTCGGACACGCCGGGCTGACCGTTCAGCGCGTACGAGACCGCCCCCTTCGACACCCCTGCCCGGCGGGCGATCTCCCGAATCGTCACCCGTGCCATCAGCACCTCCCTCGGGTCCCCGCCGGAGAATCTACCGGAAATGCTTTTCCCCGCCGGCGCTCGGCGGCTCCAGGGCGGCGAGCCAGGTGGTGAGCAGCCGCTCCAACTGCTTGGCGTCGTCCGGGTCGAGCGCGTCCAGCAGCCGTCGCTCGTTGGCCATGTGGGCGGTGAACGCCCGATCGAACAACCGCCGCCCGGCCGGTGTCAGGCGGACAACACGACCTCGACCGTCGTCATCGCTGCGGCGCCGCTGCACCAGGCCGGCCTGCTCGAGCCGGTCCACCCGCTTGGTGACCGCGCCGGTCGTCACCATCGTGTGCAGCGCGATCTCACCGGGCGCCCGCTCGTACGGCGCGCCGGCCCGACGCAACGCCGCGAGTACGTCGAACTCCCCCTCGGACAGCCCGTACTTCGCGTACAGCAGGGTCAGCTCGCCGGTCAGGTGGTTCGCGATCCGGTGCAGCCGGCCGATCACACCCTGCGGGCCGGTGTCGACGTCCGGCCGCTCGATCGCCCACTCCGCCTGGATCCGCGCCACATGGTCTTCGGTCACGACTCGCAGTATATCTTCCAGGGAAGATACAATAGTTTCCATGGAAAATACCTTCCGCTGGGCACTCGTCACCGCGATCGCCCCGATCGCCTGGGGCACGAACTACTTCGTCACCCACGAGTACCTGCCGGCCGGCTATCCCCTGTACGGCGGTGTCGTCCGCGCACTGCCCGCCGGACTGCTCCTGCTGTGCATCGCCCGCCGGCTCCCCCGCGGCGCGTGGTGGTGGCGATCGCTCCTGCTCGGCATCTGCAACATGGGCGCGTTCTTCGCACTCATCTACCTCGCAGCCCAATTGCTGCCGGTCAGCCTCGCCTCGACGATCATGTCCGCGTCGCCGCTCGCCATGGCCGGCTTCGCGTGGGCACTACTGGCCGAGCGCCCGACCATGCCGGTCCTCATCGGCGCAGCGGCCGGGATCGCCGGCGTCTACCTGATGCTCGGCGCCGGGGATTCCGAGGTCGACCTCCGCGGCGTCGCGGCCTCGCTTGCCGCGATGACGATGTCCTCCTGCGGCTACGTGCTGGCCAAGAAGTGGGGCGGCACCGGCAGCCCGCTGGCGACCACCTCCTGGCAGCTCATCGCCGGCGGCCTGGTGCTGATCCCGTTCGCAGTCGTGATCGAAGGTCCACCACCAGCCCTCGACGGACCGGCGTACGCCGCCTTCGCCTACGTCAGCCTGATCGCCACCGCGCTGGCCTTCACAGCCTGGTTCGTCGGCCTGCGCCACCTCACGACTGCGACGGTCGGGCTCATCGGCCTGCTCAACCCGCTCACCGGCGCACTGCTCGGCCTGACGCTGTCCGGTGACGTGCTCGCCTTCCCCCAGTGGCTCGGGATGGCGCTGGTCCTGCTCGGCATCACCCTCGCCCGCCCGCGACCGGTTGCCCCGAGGCGCTCTCCGAACCCCGCGCCCGCATCTTCCGCCTGACCCCGTAAGAGACTTGACACACAAGGTTTTCGACTCGACGCTGTTGGTTCAAGTCGAAGCGCTTCGACTGGTCAGACTGGGTCCACCACCAGGAGAAGGAGCTCTCACGATGGTCACGATCGCGGACGTCGCCCGGCATGCCGGGGTCGCGGCCAGCACGGTGTCCTACGTGCTCAGCGGGAAGCGGTCGATCTCGTCCGATACCCGCGACCGCGTGCAGCGCAGCGTCCGCGCGCTCGGCTACCGGCCGAACGCGAGTGCGCGCGCGCTCGCCAGCCAGCGGTCGAACGTGCTCGCGCTGGTGATCCCGCTGCGCACCGGCATGCACGTCCCGGTGATGATGCAGTTCGCGACGGCTGTGGTGACCGCGGCCCGTCGGTTCGACCACGACGTACTGCTGCTGACCGCCGACGAAGGGCCGGAGGGGCTCGAGCGGGTCGCGCAGAGCTCGCTCGTGGATGCGTTGGTCGTGATGGACGTCGAGTTGCACGACGAGCGGGTGCCGGTGCTGCGGGAGCTGCCGATGCCGTCGGTGCTGATCGGGTATCCGGCCGACGCCGACGGGCTGACCTGCATCGACCTCGACTTCGTTGCCGCAGGCGCCCATTGTGTCGACCGCCTGGCCGATCTCGGGCACCGCTCGCTCGCCCTGCTCGGTACGCCGTCCGCCGTCTACGAACGCCAGACCGGCTTCGCGCAACGCACGCTCACCGGGTTCGCGGAGGCCGCCGAGCGGCGCGGCATCCTCGGGGTCGAGACACCGTGCGAGCACACCTTCGACGCGATCCTCGGCACGGTCGAGCAACTGCTCGACGACCACCCGGACATCACCGGACTGGTGGTGCAGAACGAGCCGATCATCGGCCCGCTGCTCGACGTGCTCCGCCGTCTCGGCCGCCGCGTCCCCGAGGACATGTCGCTGATGGCGATCTGCGCGGACGACGTCGCCGAGCGGCAGGTGCCGCAACTCTCGTCGGTCACCATCCCGGCCGAGCGGATCGGCGAGCAGGCGGTCGAGTCGCTGATCGCGAAGCTCGAGGGCAGCGCCGTCCCCGAGCTGACCCTGCTCCCGCCGAAGGTCATCGCCCGGGCCAGCACCTGCGAAGCGCCTCACGGCGACCGCACGACGGCGTAACCTCCAGCCGGCAACGACAACGTGCCCTCCACGCGAGCGCCGGAGATCAGCTCGACGCCATCACTGGGTACGTCGACCTGCGCCTCACCGTGGTTGAAGTAGAAGGTCCACGTGGTGCCGCCGGCGCGTCGCCGTACCGTCTCCACGGCTGACGGCGAGAGACCGTAGATGCCGGCGGCCGTCTCGAAGTCGATCGCGGTCGAGACGTACCAAGCCGTCCCGTCGCCGACTTCGCGGCGGGTGATCGCCGGCTTCCCGTCGAGCACTCCCCCGACGTACCGATCGACCACCTCGGCCGACACCGCCTCCACGTCCTCGCTCCACAACCGCCCGCGCCCACCCGACGACAACTGCACCTCACCGTCGGCCGGCAGCGGATGGAACTCCTCCACCCGCACCCCGAGCAACTCCCGGAACGCGCCCGGATACCCACCGAGCCGGACCTGGACGTCGGGGTCGACGATGCCGCTGAAGTACCCGACCACCAACTGCCCGCCGCCCTCGACGTACGCAGCGAGTGACGCGGCCGCCTCGTCGCTGATCAAGTACAGCGACGGCACCACGACTGTCTTGTACGACGACAGGTCCGCCGAAGGTGCCGCGAAGTCGACCGTCACCCCGGCACGCCAGAAGTGTCGATGCGCATCTTCCACGGCCGCGAGGTAATCCAGCGACGCCGACGGCAGATGCGTCCCCTGCATCGCCCACCAGCACTCGACGTCCCACAGGATCGCGACGTCGGCAACCACTGGAGCATCCGCCACCTCGGCGAGCGAAGGCAGCACCCCTCCCAACGCGGCGACCTCCTTGAACATCCGCGACGAAGGACCTGCATGCGGGACCAGAGCCGAGTGGTACATCTCCGCCCCACCCCGCGATGCTCGCCACTGGAAGAACAGCGCTCCCGTCGACCCGCGCGCGATGTGCGACAAACTGTGCCGCGCCATCCGCCCCGGCTCCTTCGGGTGCAGTCGCTGCCCGTCGTTCAACGCGCCCGCGGCCTGCTCCATCAGCAGCCACGGCTTCCCACCGGCCCACGACCGGGCGAGATCGGCGCCGAACGCGGTCTGCTCCTCGGCACCGAGGTCGGTCCGGCCGGGATAGTGGTCGATGGCAACGACATCGACCTCGGCCGCCCACTGCGCGTGGTTGACCGGCACCCAACCACCGAAGACGTAGTTGGTGGTGATCGGCAACGACGACAGCGCCCGGAGCTCGGCCTTCTGCTCGAGATACGCCGCCAGCAACTCGTCCGACCAGAACCGCCGGTAGTCCAGGTACTGCGTCGGATTCACCAGGTACTGCGTACGACGTGGCGGCTGCACGTCCTGCCAGTCGGCATACCCCTGACTCCAGAAGGCGGTCGTCCAGGCACCGTTCAACCGCTCGAGCGACCCGTACCGCTCACGCAGCCATGACCGGAACCGCTCGGCCGCCAACGAGCAGTAGCACGTAGTCCCGTACTCGTTGTGGACGTGCCACATCGCCAGCGCAGGATGGTCGTGATACCGCTCAGCCAACGCCCGCGCGATCCCGGCGGCCGCTGAGCGATACGCCGGTGCACAAGCGCAGTACGTGTCCCGACTGCCATGCATCAGCCGTACGCCGTCGGCCGTCACCGGCAACGCCTCCGGGTGCAACCGGCTGAACCACGGCGGTGGTGACGCGGTCGGCGTGGCCAGGTCGACGCTCACGCCGGCGTCGTACAGCCGGTCGAGCACCCGGTCCAGCCAGCCGAACTCGTACGCCCCGGGCGTCGGCTCCAGACTCGACCAGGCGAAGACGCCGACGGTGACGAGGTTGACGCCGGCCTGACGCATCAGGTCGACGTCCTCCTTCCACACCGTCTCGTCCCACTGCTCCGGGTTGTAGTCGCCGCCGTACCACAGTCGCGTCATGCCCCTAGCCTTTCACCGCGCCGATGATGACGCCCTTGGTGAAGTGGCGTTGGATGAAGGGGTAGACCAGCAGGACCGGGACGATCGCGATCACCACGATCGCCATCTTGATCGCCAGGCCTGGCGCCGGCGCCAGGCCGAGGCCGACGCCACTGGCCACTCCGCCGGCGCCGGTGGGCAGTGCCTGCTGCTCGACGATGTAGGTCCGCAGCACCATCTGCAACGGCCACTTGTTGTTGTCGTTGAGGTACAGCAGCGCGTTGAAGAACGCGTTCCAGTAGCCGACGGCGTAGAACAGCCCGACCACTGCCACCACCGCCTTCGACAGCGGCATCACGATCCGGCGCAGGATCGCGAACTCACCCGCTCCGTCGATGCGCGCACTGTCGATCAGCTCGGCCGGGATCGCCATGAAGAACGCCCGCATCACGATCAGGTTGAACGCCGACACCGCGGTCGGCAGGATCAGCGACGCGTAGCTGTCGATCAGCCCGAGCGAGTTCACCAGCAGGTAGCTCGGAATGATCCCGGGCCCGAACAGGAACGTCAGCAACACGACGAACAGCAACGGCCGGTGGAACAACGACCCCGGCCGGGACAGTCCGTAGGCCGCCAGCACGGTGACCCACAGGCTGAACGCCGTACCGATCACCGTGATCAGCACACTGATCACCAGCGCCCGCGTGACCACGCCACCCGACAGCAGTTGCACGTACGCCGCGATCGTCAGGTCCCGGGGTACGACGACCAACCCGCCGGCCCGCGTCACCGCCTCGGTGCTTGACAGACTCGTCACGACCACGACGTACAGCGGAAACGCGACCGCCAACGCGATCAGGGCCAGCACCACCGGCTTGCCCACCCGGCCGACGACAGTCGGCTCTTCTTCCCAGACAGCTCTTGTCGTCATCGGCGCGAGTACACCCCCTGCTCGCCCACCAGGTGGGCGAATCGGTTGGCCACCAGGACCAGGACGAGGCCGACGACACCCTTGAAGAGGCCGGCAGCGGCGCCGAACCCGAAGTCGCCGACCAGCAGGCCCTGGTAGTACACGTACGTATCGAGCACCTCGGCGGCATCCGCACCGACCGCGCTGCGCTGCAGGATGAACTGCTCGAAACCGACCGTCAGCGCGTCACCGAGGCGCAGGATGAGCAGCAGCACGATCACCGGCCGCAGTCCCGGCAGCGTGATGTGCCAGAGCCGGCGCCAGCGGTTCGCGCCATCGGCCGCGGCGGCCTCGTAGAGCGCCGGGTTGATCGTCGACAACGCGGCGAGAAACACGATCATCCCCCAGCCCGCGTCCTTCCAGACCGACTGCGCGGTGACCAGCAGGATGAACGTGTCCGGCCTGGTCATCAGGTCGACGGCCTGGTGCCCGTTCTCCCGCAGCGACTGCGCGAGCAGCCCGGCGCCGCCGATCATCTGCTGGAACAGCGACACGACCAGCACCCACGAGAAGAAGTGCGGCAGGTACACGATGCCCTGGATGACGTTGCGCAGCTTGCTCGACAGCAGGCTGTTCAGCAGCAACGCCAGCGCGATCGGAATCGGGAAGAAGAACACCAGCTGGACCGCGGTGATCGTCAGCGTGTTGGCCGCCGACTGCCAGAAGGCCGGCTCGGAGAACATCCGGCTGAAGTTGGCGAAGCCGATGAACTCACTGCCCCGGATCCCGACGTACGGCGAGTAGTCCTGGAACGCGATCACGTTGCCCAGGGTCGGCAGGTAGTGGAAGACCGCGAGCAGCACGACCACGGGCAGCACCATCAGCAGCAACGGCCAGTCCCGCTGCCACCGGTGCCGCCAGCCGGCGCCGCCGGACGGGCCACGCCCCAGCCGCATCCCGCCCCGCCCCTTGCGCGCTCCGCCTCTCCGCTTCCCCGCCCGTC
>NZ_JBFAHB010000039.1:0-81705 GCF_040653975.1 Kribbella sp. NPDC050820 | reverse complement strand
GGACGAGCACCCGGAGCTGACCGGAGGCCGTGACGTCCTCGCTGAAGATCTGCAGCGCGACGTCGACGGTGTCGCGGTCGTGCTCGAGCAGGTGGTGCAGGCCGGCCCACAGGACGAGCTCGGGCTCGCCGGTGGAGCGGTCACCGAGCGAGTCGGCGAGCGCGTCCCAGTTGCGCCCGAACCAGCGCGGCAGATCGAACGCGGTCGCGCAGAGGTCCAGGAAGCCGGTCTTGTCGTGGATCTCGCTGGTGTCCAGCAGGACGAAGTCCCAGCCGGCTTCGGCCGCGTCACGCCGTACCTGGTCCGGGCGGGCGTCCGAGGGCCAGCGGTAGACCCCGGGCCGCAGGCCCTTGGTCAGCAGCGTGCGCAGCTCAGTCATCCGTCGGTCCCCCCGTCCGCCGCGACCCGGCGGAACGACTTGTAGTGATCGTCGGTGTAATAACGCTCGCCACCCTTCCCGGTCACGATCCGGCGGGCGCCGCGGTCGTTCTCCCCCGGCGTCTTCACGGTGTACTCCCGGTAGTACCCACGGTCCTGCTGGGGCAGCAGCTTCTCGAAGTTCCCGAAGACCACGCCGTCGCGGCTGTAGGTGAACGGCCCGCCCTGGTCGATCAGCTTCAGCGTGTCCCGCGCCTCGTCCGGCAGGTCCGCCATCGCGACGACGGTCAGACCGCTGTCGGTATCGGTACTGCTCGCCTTCTCTTGCGCACTGCACCCGAACAGCGCGGCCGCCAGCGTGATCACCAGCATCGCGATCACCACGATCGCGACGATCCGGGCGGCCTTCGGGTTGTTGATCACCCGGCGCTCCGCAACCGCCTGCTGAACTCCGCTGCGGCCGCCGCCGGGTCGTCCGCGTCGGTGATCGCCCGGACGACGACCACACGGGTGGCGCCCGCCTCGATGACCTCGTCCAGCCGGTCGAGGTCGATCCCGCCGATCGCGAACCACGGCTTGGACTGCTGCCTGCTGGCCGCGTAGGAGACCAGCTCGAGCCCAGCGGCCTGGCGGCCCGGCTTGGTCGGGGTCTCCCAGGTCGGGCCGACGCAGAAGTACTCCGACCCCTGCTCGGCCACGGCGGCGTTCACCTGGCTGAAGGTGTGGGTGGAGCGCCCGACGATCGGCTCCGGACCGATGACTGCCCGCGCCGCGTGCACCGGGAGGTCCCGCTGGCCAAGGTGCAGTACGTCGGCCCCAGCGGCGAACGCGATGTCCGCACGATCGTTGACGGCCAGCAGCTTGCCGTGCCGCTTGCAGGCGTCCGCGAAGACCTCGAGCGCGGCCAGCTCGTCCGCCGCTTCCATCTCCTTCTGGCGCAGCTGCACGATGTCCACACCGCCGCTCAGCGCGGCGTCCAGGAACTGTTCGAGGTCGCCCTGCTTCTCCCGCGCATCCGTGCACAGGTAGAGCCGGGCGTGTTGGAGTCTGTCGGTGCGCTCAGTCACACCGCCAAGCCTGCCATGCCCCAACCGTCGTAGGGTGTTGGCATGCCTGTACTGATTGCCGCGCTGCCGCGCGGCGGGTCATGGGGCTGTAACTCCCGGTCTTCCCTCGTCGCTCCAGTCGCTTCGCTCCCTCCGCTCCTCAGTCCAGACCGGGAGGCCCCATGACCGGGCTCACATCCGATGTGGTGGTGGTCGGGGCCGGGCTGATCGGTTTGGCCACGGCCTGGCGGCTGGCTGCAGACGGTATCCAGGTGACGGTATGTGACCCGACACCCGGCACCCAGACCTCCAACGTCGCCGCCGGCATGCTCGCCCCGGTCACCGAGGTCGAGTACGGCGAGGACGACCTGCTGGCCCTCAATCTGGCCAGCGTGGCCGCGTGGCCGACGTTCGCCGCCGAGCTGGAAGCCGCCACCGGCCTGTCCGCCGGCCTGCACCAGACCGGGACGCTGTCGGTCGCGTACGACGTCGACGACGCAGCAGCCCTCCGGAGGCTGGCCGACTACCAGCGACGGCTCGGCCTCGAGGTCGAGGAGCTGTCCGGCCGTGACGCCCGCAAACGCGAGCCCATGCTGGCCACCGGCGTCTCCGGCGGCGTGTGGGTCCCCGGCGACCACTCGGTCGACAACAGGCAGGCAGTGACCGCGCTCCTCCGCGCAGTGGAGGTCGCCGGCGTCACCCTGATCCGTGAGCGCGTGTCCCACGTCATCACGTCCGGTACGAGGGCTGTCGGCGTACAACTGGACAGCGGGGACACCGTGCACGCCGGGCACGTCATTGCTGCGGCAGGACCGTGGTCCGGGCAGCTGGACGGCGTACCGCAGGAGCTGCGGCCACCAGTGCGGCCGGTGAAGGGTGAGGTACTGCGGCTGCGGGTGCCGGAGGCGTATCGGCCGGCGCTGAGTCACGTCGTACGGGCCACCGCCAGAGGCTTCTCGGTGTATCTCGTCCCGCGGCCCGGCGGTGAGCTCGTGGTGGGTGCGACCTCCTCCGAGCTCGGCTACGACACTCGGGTACTCGCAGGCGGAGTGTTCGCGTTGCTGCGGGACGCGCGGACCGTCCTGCCGATCACGGACGAACTGGAGCTGGTGGAGACGATCGCCGGGCTGCGGCCGGCCACTCCGGACAACGCGCCCGTGCTCGGGCCGTCCGGACTGGATGGGTTGCTGTGGGCAACGGGCCACTACCGCAACGGCGTGCTGCTGACGCCGATCACCGCGCAGATCATCGCGGACACGGTCCGCAGCGGCGTGGTCCCGGAGCTCGGGAAGCCGTTCCTCGGCAGCAGGTTCTGACCCGTTCGGTTGCTCCGAGCAAGGACAGCTTGTGAACTACACGCATGTAGTTCAGCCTTGAATTGTAAACATTGGATTACAGGCGTAACAAGCACCCCATTCGCCCCTGTTGTCACATCCGTATCAGCACTTACGGTCAAGTGACGTTCACACGGGGAGATCGAACATGCGTAACGTCGTACGTGTACTGACGGGCATCGCCGTACCGTTGCTGACCGCGGCCGTGATCACCGCCGGCTCGCCGGGCTTCGGCTCGTACAAGGTGAAGGACGGCGACACGCTCAGCCACATCGCCGGCCGCTACGGCACCACAGTCCAGAACTTGGTTGCCTTGAACAACCTGCCCGGCAACGGCAACGCGATCTACGCCGGCGAGGTGCTCAAGGTGCCCGGCTCGCAAGGCGCCGCGACGGCGCACCCGTCCAAGCGGTCCCAGCTCGGCCGGGTGACGTACGTCGTCAAGCCGGGCGACACCGTCTCCAAGATCGCCAAGCGCTTCAAGTGCTCCCAGGCGAACCTGCTGGCCGCCAACGGGCTGCGCGCCGGCGACCACATCTACGCCGGCAAGCCGCTGCAGATCCCGGTCAAGATCCGCCCGAAGGCCAAGGCTCCGGTCAAGAAGAAGAACAACACCTTCGCCGGCCGCACCTACCCCGATCACATCGTCGCCCGGGCCGATCGCAACCGGGCGATCCTGAAGAGCCGCAAGCTGCCCACCCGGGCCCAGATGCGGACGCTCATCGTCAGCACCGCCACGCGGCACGGTGTCGACCCGGAGCTGGCGCTCGCAATCAGCTGGCAGGAGTCGGGCTGGAAGCAGCGGGTGGTCTCCCCCGCGAACGCCATCGGCGCGATGCAGGTGATCCCCTCGACCGGGCAGTTCGCCTCCTCGATCGTCGGGCGGAAGCTGGACCTGCTCCGACCGCAGGACAACGTCACCGCCGGGGTGGTGCTGCTGGACCGGCTGACCAGCGCGGCGCGGCTGGACATCGCCGTCGCGGCGTACTACCAGGGCCTGGGCGGGGTGACCCGGAATGGCATGTACCCGGACACGAAGGCCTACGTGAAGAACGTCCTCCGGATCGAGGCGCAGCTGGAGCGCGGCTGGGACCCGTTACGGTGAGGTAGGACCCACTGCGGTGCGCCTGGCGCGGTGACGCTGAGCCGTTATCTACACTCTCAGAGCAGAACGGCTTGGAGAGGCGGCTCACCGCAAGTGACGGACGACGTGGACACGCAGGTCAGCGACCGCCTCGTCGGGCGAGTGCTCGACGGACGGTATCGCGTCGGCGCGCGCGTCGCCAAGGGCGGCATGGCCACTGTCTACCAGGCCCTCGACATGCGGCTGGACCGGGTGGTCGCGCTCAAGGTGATGCACGACGGGCTCGGCGACGACGCCCAGTTCACCCGCCGGTTCGTGGCCGAGGCCCGCGCCGCCGCCCGGCTCTCGCACCCGAACGTGGTCGCCGTCTTCGACCAGGGTGACGACGACGGCACGCTGTTCCTGGCGATGGAGTACGTCCCCGGCCGCACGCTCCGGGACGTGATCCGCGAGCAGGCGCCACTCACCCCCTCTCGAGCGCTTGACCTGCTCGCGCCGATCCTGTCCGCGCTCTCGGCAGCGCACGACGCCGGCATCGTCCATCGCGACATCAAGCCGGAGAACGTGCTGATCTCCGACATCGGCGTGGTGAAGGTCGCGGACTTCGGCCTGGCCCGTGCGGTTTCTGCGACCGGCAACACCGCGACTCAAGGCCTGCTGATGGGAACGGTGTCCTACCTGGCGCCTGAGCTCGTCACTGACGGTAGTGCGGACGCCCGCTCGGACGTGTACTCGTGCGGCATCCTGCTGTACGAGATGCTCACCGGCAACAAGCCGCACTCCGGTGACACCCCGATCCAGGTCGCCTACGCGCACGTGCACGCCGACGTGCCTGCGCCGTCGGCGGAGCAGCCGAGCATCCCGCCGTACGTCGATGCGCTCGTGCAGCGCGCGACCGCGCGGGACCGGGACCTGCGGCCGGCCGACGCCCGGGTGCTGAGCCGCCAGGTCCGCCGGGTGCGCAGTGCGCTCGACGAGGGCCTGCCGGACGACCCGGAGCTCACCGGCGACCTCACTGTGCCGATCCAGCAGATCCGCCAGGACAGCGGTTACGACGACGGCTACACGCGCGGCGCCCCCGAGGAGAACGGTCAGGTGCTGCGGCACGACACGATCGTCGTACCGGTGGAGAACGGGCGGCCCACGGGTGCAGCGAGGGTCCAGGCGCCGCCGCAGCGGAAGGGCCGCGGGCTGATCGCGCTGATCGCCATCCTGGCCGCCGCCATCGGCGTCGGTACGGCGGCCTGGTACTACGGCATCCACCGCTACACCGCCACACCGAACCTGGTGAACATGGTGCCGGCAGACGCCGCCACCGCAGCGGAGAAGGCCGGACTGCGGACGACCCTCGCGAACCAGGACTTCTCCGAGAACGTGCCGACGGGCGAGGTCATGGCGACCGACCCTGCCCCCGGCGACCGGATCCGCAAGAACGGTGAGATCGGTCTCACCGTCTCCAAGGGCCCGGAGCGCTACCGGGTCCCCCAGCTCGCCGGGCTGGACCTGGAGGCGGCGAAGCGGGCGCTGGACCCGATCAAGCTGATCACCGGGCAGATCAACGAGCAGTACAACGAGTCCGTGCCGGCCGGACGGGTGATCGCGTTCAGCCCGAAGTTCGACACGGTCGTGAAGCCCGGGACCGCGGTCAACCTCGCGATCAGCAAGGGCAAGCGGCCGATCACGGTCCCGGACACCACCGGGAAGTCGTACCGCGACGCCAGCAGGGAACTGCGCAGACTCGGCTTCGTGATCGGCCGGACGGACCAGTACGACGAGAAGGTCGCCGAGGGCAAGGTGATCAGCCAGAGCCCGAGCACCGGCACGCTGTTCGCCAAGGACAAGGTCCAGCTGGTGGTGTCGAAGGGCCCGCCGCTGGTCGAGGTCCCGAACGTCAAGGGCAAGCGGCTCGCCGACGCGCAGCGGATCCTGACCGAGGCGGGTTTCACCGTGAAGACGGAGAAGGCGCCCTACGGCCTGGGCCTGAACATCGTCGCGGCCCAGAACCCGGGCGCCAAGAAGAAGGTCAAGCCGGGCAGCGAGGTCGTCATCACGGTTCTGTAGCCGTTTTGCCCCGGTCGCCGGGCGTCTGATGAGATGTCCGGCGTGAATCACCCGCGTCTCGCCGTACTGGCCCTGCTCGCGGTCGCGGCGGCGTGGGGATCGACGTTCTTCCTGACCAAGGACCTGCTCACCAGGATGGACGTCGCCGACTACCTGGCGTTGCGGTTCCTGATCGCCTCGGTCGCGCTGATCCTGGTGCACCCGCCCGCGATCGCCCGGCTCAGCCGCCTCGACCGCGGCCGGGCCGTTGCCCTCGGCATCACCTACGGCATCGCCCAGCTGGTCCAGACCGAGGGCCTGCGGCACACCTCGGCGAGCGTCTCCGGCTTCGTCACCGGCATGTACGTCGTCTTCACGCCGCTGCTGGCCGCGGTCATCCTGCGGCACAAGATCGGCCGCTGGGCCTGGGTCGCCGTGATCCTCGCCACTGTCGGCCTCGGCGTTCTGTCGCTGCGCGGGCTCAGCCTGGGCACCGGCGAGCTGCTCACGCTGGCCTCGGCCGGCCTGTACGCGCTGCACATCATCGGCCTCGGCGCCTGGTCCACCTCCTCGAACGCCTTCGGGCTGTCCGCGCTGCAGATGGTCGTGATCACCTGCGTCTGCGCGATCGGCGCCGTTCCGGGCGGCTTCGCCGTACCGGGTACGGGCGCTGACTGGGTCAGCGTCTTCTACATGGCGCTCGTCGCGGGTGCGCTCGCACTCATCGTCCAGACCTGGGCCCAGGCACACCTCACTCCCACCCGCGCGGCGATCGCGATGACAATGGAACCAGTGTTCGCGTCGGCGTTCGCCGTCCTGTTCGGGGCGGAGAGCGTGACCTGGCGGATGCTGGTGGGTGGCGCTCTGGTGCTGTCTGCCATGTACTTGGTGGAACTCGCACCGCGGCGCAAGTTCGAGGCCGAAGTGCAGCACCTGGCCCAGTAGATCCAGCAGCAGGGAGAACCATGCGGGACGACAGCGCGCGGCGGGTCCGGTGGTTTCCGGCCGTCGTCATCGCCGTCCTGCTGGCGTTCCTGGCCGCCGGGACGACGGTCAACCTGGTGCGCAACCCCCAGCCGCAGCTGGTCGCTGAGGGGGTGCCGGGCTCGTCCGCGCTGACCGCCGACGACGGCCAGTACGACGACATGATGCAGCACGCGGTCGCCGACCTCGATGCCCTCACACTGCCGAACGGCGCGACCCTTGCCGGGTGGGACGGGCCGTGGCGTTTCGTCTGGCCGCGGGACGCCTCCTTCGTGGCTGCCGCGTACTGCGCGATCGGCCGTACGGCGGACGCCGTACGCGTGCTGGACTTCCTCGACGGGGTCAGGCCGTCGACGGGTCGGTGGGAGGCCCGCTACTCCTCGGGTGGGGAGGCCGTCCGGGACGGGCGCGAAGCTCAGCTCGACGGGTCGGGATGGGTGCTGTGGGCAACGTGGTTCTGCAAGGCCGGCGGCAGCTACTGGGAGTTGGTCCGGGAGTCGGCGGACCAGATCGTCGCTGAGCTCGGACCGAACGGCTTGCCCGGACCGTCGCCGGACTACTGGGAACGCCCGGAGGCCGAGGTGACGCTCGGCACTGTGGCGCCGCTGCTCGCCGGGCTTCGATCCGCGGTCGGGATCGCCACGGACTTAGGGCATCCGGACGACGCGGCACGGTGGCGGGCGGCGGCGGAGAAGTTGTCCGCGGCAACGGATCGGCACTTCGGGCCGGACTATCCGCGGACGCCCGCGCGGGCGGTGGCCTTCCTGGAGCCGGGACTCGAGGCGATCGGGCTAGGCGGCGGGGCGGATGCGATCGTCACGGTCCTCGGGCCGCCGTTCGCGCCCCGCCGTACCGAGGTCGACCGGGCGATCGAGCGGGCACGCGCCGGACTGACGCAGCCGAACGGCGGGGTGACGCCGGGCGAGGACTGGCGGACCGACGGGGTCGCCTGGACACCGCAGACCGCGTTGTTCGCGTTGAGCGCCGCAGCGCGCGGGGATCGCGCGACGGCCGGTGAGCTGCTGACCTGGCTGAACGAGTACCGGACCAGCACCGGCGCGCTGCCGGAGAAGGTGAACCGCGACCGGCAGCCGGCCGGCGAGGCTCCCCTCGGCTGGACCTCAGCCCTGGTCGTCCTCGCCGGCGCTGCACTCGAGCGGCCGCTGCCAATCCCCTAGCAGATCTCCATCGCGTCGTGCACCGGCGCTTCCGGGCGCGCCGTACTGGTCTTGACCGAGTAGAAGAAGGCAGTCGAGGCAATGTCGTCCTGGAGCGGGAGGTAGCGGCCGCCGGAGCGCCAGCCGAGCGCCTGGACGTCAACGCGCAGCTTCTCCTTGAAGCGGATGGGGTCTGGCAGGTGGAAGCGGTACATGCCGAACCGCTGCTGGCTCGCGTACTGCCCGTCCGGCCGGATCACCTGCGGCATGCCGAGGTACGGCGTACTGAACTCGGTGTAACCGCCGAGGTGCGGCACGTCGAAGTTCCACGCGCCACCGAAGTAGTCCTCGGTCCCGGTACCGCAGATGGTCGGGAACTCGTCGTCGCCGTCGACGTAGAACTTCACCTCACCCTCACCCCACCAGCCGCTGCTGTTGACGCCCCACGCGACGTACGTGCCGACGTAGTGTCCCGGGCCCTCCACGCCGTCCAGCAGGGTGTGCACGGTCTTGGTGGGCAGCGGGTTGCTCCGCCGCCACTGCGCGTGCAGGTACGCCGTGTTGTCCGGTACTGCGCCCAGCCAGTAGTCGACCTGGAAGTACACGACCACTGCTTCGTCGTGGGTGTTCTCCAGGGTCAGCCTGGCTTCGGACTGGAACGGCATCTCCCAGTAGCTGTTGAAGCCGCCGTTGGGGTTCACCGCGACCGGGAGCGAGTTGACCTGGGCGAACTTGCCCCAACCGGAGCAGAAGAAGTCGCCGACCGGTGTCTCGATCGCCGGCGCCTCGTCGCCGTCCCAGTGCGCGCGCAGCACCAGCCGCCGCCAGTGGTCGACGTGCGTGGTGAGCCAGATGTGCGTGATGCAGCCCTGGCCGGCGATGTCCGCCAGCGTCGCGGTCTCCCCCGGGCCGATCTCGATCGACGGCGACACCTTCCAGCCCTGGCCGAGGTCCCGGGCCGCGTTGGCGCCGGTCCCCTCGGTCCGCCGGCCGCCCTGGCCGGGCTCACCGGTGGGGTTCTCCGCACTGATGGAGCGCGTCTCGACGTCCACGATCGCGCTGATTCCGGACAAGTTCCCAAGAGTCATACCCGCGACCTTAGGTCGTCGCCGGGCCTGTGAGAAATCGATTGCCCAGCAACTGGACTCAGCAGATCGGGTCCTCGTGTCGTCTGTACTGGTGTAGACCGCCGGCACCCTGGGAGGGGACGTGACCTTCGACGAGTGGACCCGCTCGGGGCTGCCTGGGTTGCTCCGGTTCGCCACCGCGCTGTGCGGGTCGGGGCATCTGGCCGAGGACCTGGTCCAGGACGTCGCGATCAAGGCGCACCGGAACTGGTCCCGGGTCGACGCCGCCGGTCGCCCGGACGCCTACCTGCGGCGGATGGTGGTCAACGAGTACCTGTCCTGGCGGCGCAAGTGGTCCCGGTACGTGCCGCGGGCCGAGATCTTCCCGGCCGAGGAGACACCCGACCACGCCGACCGGGCGGCCGACCGCGATCAGTTGATCGCCGAACTGGCCAAGCTGCCCCGGCGGCAACGCGCCGTACTGGTGCTCCGGTACTACGGCGGCCTGAGCGACGCCGAGATCGCCGAGACCCTCGGCTGCTCGGCCGGAACCGTTCGCGCGCACGCCTCGCGCGCCCTCGCGACCCTCCGGATCGAATTCACCACCCCGACTCTGACCTCGGAAGTGAACCATGCGTACTGAGGAAGACCTCCGCGCCGCCTTCAACCACCTCGCGAGCTCGGCCCCGGCGCCGGACGAGACGCTGACCAGGCTCGGTCGGGTACGACGTCGCCGTACACCTCTCGTTGTTGCCACCGCGTTGGCGACTGCCACGGCTGCTGTCGCCGGGCCGATCGTGGTGAGCCAGTTGAACGATCGGGCCGTGACGGCAGAGCCTCGGAACTCGGCATGGACGCCGTGGGTCGACCTGCCGGTGCCGAAGGGGATGAGGGTGAATCCTCGCGTGCACACGGCGAATCGGCAGGACTACGAGCTGATCGGGTTCACCGGCCGCCCCTGGATCACCACCTGCCTGCTGACCGTGCATCGCAACGGCGACTTCGATCCGGCGACGATCCCGGCCGGCAGTCCTCGCATCGACCTCAACGGGCGGTCGGGGCGGGTCGTGCGCTCGACACAGCGCCGCCCGTTCATTGCGGCGCCTCGCGGGTACCTCGGGGCCATCCAGGGCGACCCGCTGCAGACGGTGGTCTGGCAACCGGGCGACGGCCTGTGGGCGCTGCTGACCTGCAGCTCGCAGCAGGAGCTCGGCACGCTCAAGGTGCCGCAGCTCGACGCTCCGTACCAGGCGAACGTGCCGCTCGCGGTGACCATCGCGAAGTCGATCTCACCAGGGACGCGAACTCTCGGATCGCCGGTGAAGGTGGGGTACTTGCCGGAGGGGCTGCGGCCTGGCCGCGTCACTTATCGGAGTCCGGACGCCGGGATCGAAGGGTCCGGGCAGAACTTCACCGTCGATGTGAGTGACGGGAATCCGGCGACCGGCTTCCGGCTCCGGGACCTGAAGGGCTACGCCAAGACCGACCGCCCGTACGACCCACAGCCCGGGGACGACCTGCGGATCCGGGTCACCACCGACAAGTTCTGGAACCAGATGTCGCGATTCCCCGAGCCCAAGCCCGACTTGATCATCAACGGCATGAAGGCCTGGTACATCGCCGAGCTGACCTTCGGGGAGCCGGTCGACCGGCCGAAGCCGGCCAAGTCCGCGATCCGCATGGAAGGCAACGGCGTGGCCGTCGTGATCCAGGACCTCACCAGCACGCCCGACCTCGGCAGGCTCCGGAGAGTCGCCGAACCGCTGCAGCTCGCCGGTGACCCACGCGACCCGACCACCTGGTTCGACGCGGCGACTGCCATCCCCTGATCTGGTCGACTCCCCGCCTATATGCCAGTTGGGTTATGTTGACGGCATGGACAGTCGACGTGGAACGGTGTTCGAGACCGATGACGGCCGAGTGGCGATCCGTTTCGGCCGGCTGCTCCCGCACCCACCGGAGAAGGCCTGGCAGGCCATCACCGACCCGACCCAACTGTCCGTCTGGTTCCCCGCCATCGTCGACCTGGACCACCCTGCCGGCGCGGCCCTGTTCTTCGGCGTCACCCCCGAACAACAGCGCCGCTACGGCATGACCGACGACCCAGCCGCCACCTCGAACGGCCGCATGCTCCGCAACGACCCGCCGTCGGTGCTCGAGTACGAATGGTCCGGCGAAATCCTCACCTGGGAGATCACCGGTACGGCGGAAGGCAGCCGGCTCGTCTTCACCAACGTCCTCATCGACCCCGAATCCGCCGCCCCCGCCTCCGCAGGCTGGCAGGCCGGCCTCGAAGTAATCGAAGCCCAACTAGCAGGCAAGCAAATCACCTGGAACCCCCTAGACCGAGCCGAGCAACTAGCCACAACCAACCCCCACTGAACCAGCCCACCCCGACCGTCGGGCTCGGGTTCAGCAGGCTCGGATCTTGGCTTCTAGGCCGTTGGTGAAGGTGAGGCAGGCCCAGGGGCGGCCCTGGGTGGATTTGGGGCGGACGATGAGGGGGAAGGCTTCGGCGCCGCGGACCTGGGGGCTTCGTTCGGTTTGCAGGGAACCGATTGCGCCGCCGCGTGCTTCGGCGGCCGTCTTCACGTCCTCCACAGTGACGACGCTGCGGGCGTCCTTGGTCGCGGCGTTCTCCGCATCGGTTGCGACCGCGAGGGCGAAGTCGATCTCCGGAGGAGTGGCCCAGGTGGTCGAGGTGACCGGAAAGACGACTCCGAACATGAGCAGACCGACCCCAGTGATGATCTGACGGAACCGACGGCTCTGGTCGGTGAGCAGCAAGGCAGCACAGCAAAGCGCGAGGAACAGCGTGAGGCCACGCACGATCCAGTGCCGATCGAGCCGACTGTCCACCGCAAGGGCCGCGGCGAGCGCGATCAGGATGCAGGCGACGGCGGCGGCGAGCGCCCGGACCCGGGGCGACACGGATTGCATGGCGCAGACGATAGACGTTCGGCCGTTCGTCGCAGTACAGGGGCCGCTCGGCGCTCGACGCGCCGGTCAGGATCGTGCAGTCGTGACGGTACTGGCAGATTCGGTGGCGCCACCGCCCCCGAGGGATTGGACCGACCGTGGACCACACCGAACTCGAAGCGCCCGGTTCGTGGAGCATCTCCCGGCGTCGCGCTCTCCAGCTCAGCGGCGGTGCCGCCGCGGCCGGCGCGCTGCACACCGCCACCGAAGCAGCAGGTGCCACCACAACGCAGGCAGCAACGACCACGGCCGCCAACCAGGCCGTGCTCACCGAGGGCACCAACTTCATGGTGTCCGTGTCGCCTGACGGGAACTGGCTAGCCTTCGACCTGGTCACCGCGATCTGGGTGACACCGGCCGCCGGCGGCGTGTCCCGGCGCCTGACCGACGACCTCCAGGACGCGACCCGCCCGCGCTGGTCGCCCGACGGCCAACGGCTCGTCTTCCAGTCATACCGCGACGGCAACTTCCACCTCTGGACGATCAACGCCGACGGCACCGATCTCCGCCAACTGACCACCGGCCGCTACGACCACCGCGAGCCGCACTACACGCCCGACGGCCGGTACGTCGTCTTCTCCTCGGACCGTGGCGGCAACGGCAGCTACGGTATCCACCGCCTCGAGCTCACCAGCGGCACGATCCTCGCCCTCACCGACGACACGACCGAGGAAGCCGAGCCGGCCGTATCCGCCGACGGCACCAGGATCGCCTTCACCGTGGACGCAGCAGCCATCGTCGAGCTCGACCTCAAAGCCGGCACCCGCACCACCCTCGTCCCCGCCCAGACCGGCAGCACCGTCTACGGCCCGGCCTACTCCCCCACCGGCCAGCTCGCCTACGTCCGACTCGCCGGCCCGGTCTGCGATCTGATTGTCAACAATCAGAAAGTCACCAATGGCAAGGACGTCTTCGCGGTCCCACCGTCGTGGGGATCCGCGCTGTACTACACCGCCGACGGCCACGTCCTGCGTCACCTGGCCGACGGCGCGCCCACCGTCGTACCGTTCACCGCGACCGTGCCGGTGACGTCGAAGCGGCCGCGACCGAAGGCGCCGGACCTCGAGTCGACCGCGCGGCGGCAAGTCCGGGGCATCGCGAGCCCCACCGTCTCCCCCGACGACAAATGGGTCGCTTTCCGGGCGCTGAACGCATTGTGGCTGGCGGCAACGAACGGCCGCGGCCAACCCCGCAAGCTGGTTGCCGATGGCTACTTCAACTCCGACCCCGACTTCTCCCCGGACGGGACGAAGCTGCTCTACGCCAGCGATCGCGACGGCACCGCCGACCTGTGGCTGCACGACCTGAAGACCGGTGCAGACAGCAAGCTATCGTCGTTACCCGGGGCACAGACTGCGCCGCGGTTCTCCCCCGACGGCAAGCAGGTCGCATACCAGGACCAGGACGGCATCGCCTGGACGCTCGACCTCGCGTCGGGCCAGGTCCGCCAACTGACCCCGACGCTGTTCCAGCCCGGCCGGGTGAGCTGGTCGCAGGACGGGCGGACCATCGTGCTCGCCGCGGTCAAGCCGTTCTCCAAGCGTTTCCGCGAAGGCACCAGCCAACTCCTGTACGTCGACGTCGAAACGACCGCCCTGGAGTACGTCGAACCCATGCCGTTCCGCTCCCTCGCCACCCGCGGCGACGACGGCCCGGTCTTCTCCCCCGACGGCAAGTGGCTCGCCTTCGTCGTCGAGAGCCTCCTGTACGTCGCTCCCGTCGACACCCGCGGACGCTTCACGGCCGACCCACGAGCTGTCACAGACGAGGTCACCGACTCACCGGTCTGGCAGGACAACACCACC
This sequence comes from Kribbella sp. NPDC050820, assembly GCF_040653975.1. NCBI lineage: Bacteria > Bacillati > Actinomycetota > Actinomycetes > Propionibacteriales > Kribbellaceae > Kribbella > Kribbella sp. NPDC050820. The sequence goes on along the minus strand of NZ_JBFAHB010000039.1, from coordinate 67,831 downwards.
CTGCTCTACCTGAACAACGGCCGCCTTCGCCGCACCACAGTCACCGGCTCCCGCCCACAGACCGTCAAACTCGACCTGCACTGGCGCCGCGCAACGATCAACCAGCACGTCACGATCCACGCCGGCGCACTGTGGGACGGCCGCGCGACCACGCTCCGGCGGGACGTGGACGTCGTACTGGACGGCTCGCGGATCGCCGCCGTACGGCCGCACCAGGGCAAGGCGGACATCGACGCGAAGCATCTGACCGTGATGCCCGGGCTGATCGATGCGCACAACCACTGGCACCTGCGCGGACGCGCGTGGGGTGCTCGGCAGGGCAACCTGTGGTTGTCCTACGGCATCACGACCACGCGTTCGCCGGGCGATCCGGTCTACCAGATGCAGGAGACGCGGGAGGCGCTGGCGCACGGGTCGCTGCTCGGGCCGCGGTACTTCGCGACCGGTGAAGCGATCGACGGGTCGCGGGTCTACTACAACTTCATGCGCCCGACGCTCTCCTTGCGGCAGCTCGGTCTGGAGATCGACCGCGTCGAAGGGCTCGCGTACGACCTCGTGAAGACCTATGTGCGGTTGCCCATCGAGTACCAGCGGCGTGCGATCGCCGCCGTACACCGCCTCGGGCTGCAGCTGTCGTCGCACTACCTCTACCCGGCCGAGCACCTCGGCATGGACGGCATGGAGCACACCGGCGCGACGAACCGGCTCGGGTACTCGCACACGGTCAGCCGGCTCGGACGCGCGTACGCGGATGTCGTCACGCTGTTCACCAAGGCCGGGCTGTCCGTCACGCCGACCCTGTTCAACTCGACGATGGCCCACGTGGACGACCCGTCCCTGCTGACTGACCGCCGTACGACGACGCTCTTCCCAAGCTGGGAGTACGACGCGTTGCTGAGCGAAGTGAATACCGCCAAGGGGCCGGCGGGTGCGACGACGCGCGAACTGCTCCGCGGCAACGTCGACATGGTCCTGCGGATCCACCGTGGCGGAGGCTTCGTCATCTCCGGCACCGACACGCCACTCGACAACATTGCGATCTCACTCCACGCCAACCTGCGCTCCATGGTCGCCGGCGGCTTCACGCCGTACGAGGCCCTCACCACCGCGACCCGCAATCCCGCGCGCTGGCTCAACCTCGAGGACAAACTCGGCGTCATCAAGCCCGGCGCCCAAGCCGACCTCTCCTTCATCACCGGCAACCCCCTGGCCGACATCCGAGCCGCAGCCGCAGTAGACCAAGTCATAATCGCCGGCACCCTGCACACCGTCGCCGACCTCCTCAAGCCATACGCCACCGCCCCAACCACCCTCGCCGGCCCAAAGCCCCTCACCCGCGCCGAGGCGCACGCCCACAACCCCACCTACTGGTGGCACGAACCCGAATGGCTCCACCGCTCCTGCTGCGAGGGATGATGTAGTCAACCCACGCGGCGCGACCGCCCCGCACTTGTGCTCACCCGTGGTCGACCGAACGAATCGCGCGCCGGGGAAGCCGCACGCGCAGCGGTTCGCCGTGGTCGACTGCGGGGAGCGTGATGACGAGCGGCTTCGTCGACTACTCGTCGCCTACGACGACCACAGGATCATCAACCCGGGAGTCCAGGCACCTGGCCTGTACGGCACCGAACGATCCGGCGCAAAGGATCACTGAATCACCAGGACCGGGCATGACAGGGCTCTAACGGGTACGTCGCTCCACAAGCATCGCGACTCCATACCCAGCAAATGCCCCGATCAACGCAGCGACTGGCGCAAGGACGATTGCCGGGTCTGTCCATTCCGAGCCGCCGGCCAACCTGGCCCACACCGCGTTGGCGATGACCAGAACGACCGCACCAACCACGGCCCACCAGTTACGCCGACGATTCCGTGCGGACGAGACCATGGACCGACCGTACCCGCTCCGCCCCCGGCGAGACATGGCATAGAGCTTCACTGCGGCCCGGCAACGGAGACAGATCTCGGCCCCACACCATCAAGCCAAATGTTGCTGCCAGCAACCGCTCGCAGGCTGATACCCGACTAGGCTGGGTGGGTGGGCATTCCGGTGATGGTTGATTGTGATCCTGGGCATGACGATGCGATGGCGTTGTTGCTGGCCGTGGCGGATCCGGCCCTGGAGCTGCTCGGGGTGACGACGGTGGCGGGGAATCAGACGGTTGAGAAGTGCACGCTGAACGCTCGTCGGGTGTTGTCTCTGGCGGGCGTGTCGGACATTCCGGTTGCTCGTGGGGCTGACCGGCCGTTGGTTCGGCCGTTGCGTATTGCCGATGACGTGCATGGCGAGAGCGGGCTGGACGGGCCGTTGTTCGACGGCGAGCCGGAGGTGCCCGAGGCGGCGTCCACGGCTGGGGAGCTGCTGGTCGACGTACTGACGAAGCACGATGCGCCGGTCACGATTGTGGCAACCGGCGCGCTGACGAACATCGCCGGGCTGCTCGCCGCTCGCCCGGAGCTGCAGGCGAACATCGCTCAGATCGTGTGGATGGGCGGATCGACCGAGCGCGGCAACGTCACGCCGTACGCCGAGGCGAACTGCTTCGTCGACCCCGAGGCGGCGGATCAGGTGCTGCGGTCCGGGGTCCCGTTCACCATGTGCGGGCTCAACGTCACCCACCAGGCGCTGGTGACCGACGACGTCCTCGCCGCGTTTGCCGGAATCGGTACGTCGTTGGCGCGCATCTGCGTCGAGTGGATGACGTTCTTCGCCTCGACGTACCGGCGACTGTGGGGGTTCACCGCACCGCCGTTGCACGACCCTGTCGCGGTCGCCAGAGTCATCGATCCGGCGATCGTCCGCTGCGTCGACGCCAACGTGGTGATCGAGACCGCCGGCGAATGGACGGCCGGCGCCACAGTGGTCGACCTGCATCACTACACCGGCCGCCCCGCCAATGCCCGGGTCGCGGTCGAGCTCGACAGTACGGCGTACTGGACCAGGCTCGTGGACGCGATCACCGCCCTCGGCTGACGAGGGGCGACGGTTCAGGCGCAGCCGATGCAGGTACGCGCAGTCGGTCGCGCCTCCAGGCGGGCCGGGGCGATCGGTTGGCCGCACCGCTCACAGACCCCGTACGTCGCGGCCGCCAACCGTTCGATCGCCGCCTCGACCTCTGCCAAGTGGCCCTGAACCTGCAGCACGAGCGCTGCGACCTGCGACCTCTCGAACGCGATCGTCGCACCCTCAGGATCGTGCTCGTCGTCGGCATTGGCGTCCCGCGAGGCCGCGACCACCTCGTTGAAATCGCCGGTCAGAGCCGCGAGCCGCCGGAGCGCCTGCTGACGCTCCGCCTCGAGCAGCCCGCGAGCCCCATCCATCCGTCAATCGTGCCACCCGAGGCACTAGATCATCGAGCCGCTCCGCGGACCGTTGCCCGCTGCTGGGCGGTCAAGGCCAGGCGCATGGTCTCGAAGGTGTGCTCCTGCGGCGCAGCCGAGCTGGTCCGTTCCCGGACATCGCGAACCAGGTCGGAATAGTACGTCGTCCCGACCCCCGAGCAGTCGATGTGCTGCGTGCCTTCGTGATTCACCAGGAAGAGGTGGTCGCCACCGTCCCGGCCCGCGATGTCGACGTACTTGCGCAGCTCGATGTAGCCGTCGGTGCCGAGGATCATCAGGCGGCCGTCACCCCAGGTCGGCAGACCGTCCGGCGTGTACCAGTCGACCCGGATGTAGGCCTGGGCGTGGTCGCTGCGCAGCAGGATCTCACCGAAGTCCTGCAGGCCCGGCTCGTCGGGGTTGGCGAAGTTCCCGACCGTGCTGGCCACGACCTCGGCGGTCCGTGCGCCGGTGAGCCAGAGGAACTGGTCGATCTGGTGGGAGGCGATGTCGGTCAGGATGCCGCCGTACCGGTTCTTGTCGTAGAACCAGTCCGGGCGGCCGGCCCCGCCGCCGAGGTGGCCGCGGTCCCCGATCCGGTGCGGCCCGATCCCGATCGTCTGCACCACCGTCCCGATCCGGCCCTCGCGGACCAACTCGCCGGCCTTGATCACACTCGGCACCTCGAACCGCTCCGAGAACGTCACCGACCAGAACCGCCCGCTCTGGCTGACCGCCTTCTCGATCTCCTCGAGCTGATCGAAACTGACGCAGCCGGGCTTGTCGGTGACGACGTCCCTGCCGGCCCGCAAGGCCGCGACGGCGATCGGCCCGCGTCGATCCGGTACGGCGGCGGTCACGATCAGGTCGATCCCGTCCCGTCCGATCAGGTCGTCCGGACTGTCGGCCATCGGAACCTCCGGGTACCGCTCCCGGACCCGGGTCGCGATCGCGGCCGACGGATCGTCGGTCGCCATCCCGACGAACTCCGCACCGGCCCCGACCAGGCCCGCGATCTGACCGAAGATGTGCGCGTGGTCAAGCCCGATGGCGGCGAACCTGACAGCTTGCGTGGAAGTCACCCGTACTCCTCCGACTCGGCGTCGCTTCGACTCCCCTCACCCTATGCCACACCGGCAAGCGCTTACCAGCCGCCGCGAGTCGCACTCCGCGGCTAGCGGCGGGCAGCGACGGTGAGACTGCGGAGGGCGAAGGCGCCGTCCGTGACGAAGAGACCGAGGTGACCTCGGCGGTGGTCGTAGAGGCGGAAGCTCAGGGCGACGCGGTCGTCGACGACCACCTGCCCGGTCGTGCCATCGAGGATCACCTGGACGGTGTGGCTGCCGGGCGGGAGCGGGCAAGGGCGTTCGAGCTCGACCACGTGCGGGACGTCGCCGTCGACGTGCCACTGGGCCGGGCCGGTCCGCTGCCGCGGCCAGCGGTCGAAAACGATGCGGTCTCGTTGAGGCTCGAGCCGGAGTACGGCGGCTTCCTCGCCGTCAGCGCTGGAGTGCAGCAGCAGTCCAAGCGCCTGCGTGTCCGGGGCAACCTCGACCGTCAACTCGATCAGACAGCTGTCAGGCAGTGGATCGCCGATCCATGCCGCGTACCGGTCGACTGCACCTTGACCAGGCTCGGAGGCCGCATCGTCAAGCGGAGCCAGCGACACCGGATGTGGGTCGGAGTGAGCCCCCACAACCTCCGCCGGGAAACCGAACGCGAGGCTGCCGTCAGCCTCCTGACGCGCCTCCAGCACAGCCAGCGTGCCGGCCCATTCCCATCGGCCAGCATCGGATCGCCCTTGTTTTGTAGGGATCCAGCCGACGAAGAAGCGTCGCCCCTGATGGTCCACCGACTTGGCCGCGTAGAACGCTCGACCGTCCACGGTGTCGCGGCTGGGAGCCGACCAGGGGCCGTCCGGATGACGGGCAACCCGGTACCGCGTCTGGAACGCATCGCTGAACTCGGAGTACACCAGGTACCACCAGTCGCCCCACTGGAACACATCGGGACATTCCTGGGTGATGTACCGGTGCGGCTGCCACAGCGGCTCGGCGATCGTCCACTTCTGCAGATCCGGTGAGGTGAGCCGGGCGACGACACCACGCCGCCGGTCCGGCCCCTCGTCGTACCGGGCCGCCAGCACCATGTGCCACGGTTCATCGTCGGCCGTCCGGAACACGAAGGGGTCGCGCCAGTCCTGGGCCAGATACCCCGGCGGCGCGCCGAAGGTGTGGTCGGGATGCTTGGTCCACTGCGTCGGATCGCCGTCGCTGGTCGCGTGGCACACCACCTGAAAGGAACCTGCGTCTGTCCCGATGCGCGGGTTGTGGCCGGTGTAGAACAGATGCAGCCGGTCGCCGTCCGAGATCACGCACCCCGTGTAGCAGTCGAAGTCGACGGCATCCCTGTCACCGCCGTGCAGTACGACGCCGTGGTCGACGTACTGCACGAAGTCGGTGGTCGACACCAGCGCCCACGGCATCCCGGACGGTCCCGCTGCCGGGTCGTCCGGTCGCTCGTCCAGCAAGTAGAACAGCCAGATGCGGCCGGCGTGGCTGAAGGGGATGACGTCACCGACGTAGCCAGAGCGAGGCCGCCAGTGCAGGGATTCGTTGATCATGTACGACGCCCTGCCGCCGGCCGCCGGCGCCGCCGCGGCGGATCGCCGACCGACTCGCGCTCGATCAGGTCGCAGTCCACGGTGATCCGCTCGGGCGCGCCGTCGGGATCGGCCAGCACCAGCTCGCCGGCCTGGCGGCCCAGCATCAGGTGCGGCAACGCGGCCGTGGTCAGTCGCGGACGGACCTGGTCCGCGACATCAGGCTGGTCGTCGAAACCGACGATGCTGACGTCGCGCGGACAGTCAAGCCCCAGGGCGTGCAAGGCCAGCAGCGCACCGATCGCCATCCGGTCGTTGCCGCACACGAGCGCGGTCGGGCGGTGCTCCAGCACCACTTCGGATGCCAGGTCGTACCCGGAGCCGATCGAGTAGTCGCCGAACCGCTGGACCAGGTCACTCGGGCGCAGACCCGCCTCGCGAGCGGCGTCGGCGAAACCGCGCCGGCGTTCCTTGCAGGCGTAGTCGCTGCGCGGGCCGCCCAGGAAGGCCACCTCACGGTGTCCTCGGCTGAACACCGACGCAGCGGCCGCACGACCGCCGCCGTACTCGTCGGCGAGCAGCACTGTGTCGGCATGGCCTTCCTCGGGCCAGCAGTTCACGAAGATCGTCCGGATCCCGTCCAGCCGCGCGCTGCGGTGCAGCGGCTTGGGCGAGAGCGAGGCGTACAGGATCGCGGCGACCCCCTGGCCCAACAGGCTCGCCACCGCATCGTCACCCTGCCGCGGGTCGCCCGTCGTGTCGACGACCATGCAGACGTAGCCGGCCGGCTGGACGACCTGCTGGATACCGAGCACGATCAGACCGGCGTACGGCTGGGAGACGATCCCGTTGGTCACCACGCCGATCGTGTACGACCGGTTCGACCGCAGCAGCTGCGCGGCCCGGTTGGGCACGAAGTCCAACTCGGCCGCGGCTTGGAGCACCCGGCGCCTGGTCTCCTCGGCGACCGCGACGTCGCGGCGGTCGTTCAGTACGAACGAGACGGTGGGCTGCGAAACGCCCGCGCGGCGCGCGACGTCGGTCATCGTGATGCGTTTCGGCCGGCCGGCCGGATCCTTCGCCATGGTCCCCCTTCACGGTCGGCGGCACCGTCGCCGCGGTCGCACCAAATCAATATCACAGCATGGGCCAATACGTATTGCGTCCTACCGTACACCGCTGCTACCGTCGCCGGTCAATACGTATTGGGTGGCACGCCCGGGCCACCCAGCGGTCAAGGAGGCAGACCCATGACAGGCATCAATACACCCGGTAGCTCCGTCGCTCGCCGGACCCTGCTGAAGGCCGGAGTCGGCGGCCTCGGGCTGGCTGCGCTGGCCGATCTGGCCGCCTGCGGCAACAGCAGCGGCTCGTCGTCGAAGACACTCAAGATGCTGTACTTCGGCGAGCAGGCACAGGCGACGCAGCTGCAGAACCGGTTGCAGCCGGAGATCACCAAACTCGACGCGAGTATCAAGTTCGAGATCTCGGCCATCAACGGCACCGACTGGAACGACTTCCTCGCCAAGGTGCTGACCCAGATCGCGGCCGGCACCCCGCCGGACATCATCAGCGTCGCCACCGAGGGCCTGCAGCTGATGGCGTCCAAGGAACTGGCGATCCCGCTCGACGACTACGTCACCAAGGACCTGGACGCGCTGAAGACCTACTTCGCCGACATCCACCCGGCACTGGTCGAGTCGATGATGTACCAGGGACACCTGTGGGAGCTGCCGGACAGCTACAACGCCGGGAACATGTTCTACAGCACCAGCCTGTTCCAGCGGGCCGGGGTCGCTCCCCCGAGCGACGACTGGACGCTCGACGACTTCGAGTCGGCGGCGACCAAGATCGCCAAGTTCGGCGGCGTCAACGCGTTCGGCTGGGTCGTGCGGCTGTGGGGCAGCTGGACGTCGTTCATGTACGCCAACAACGCCAACCTGCTCGAGGAGGGCAAGTACGACGGCGGCGACTGGCTGTGGAACAAGGCGTACGCCGGCAACCCGGCCGCCGCGGGCCGCAAGGGCGGCTGGAAGTGGGGCGCTCCGACCGCCAACTCCGCGGGCACCGTCGAGGCGCTCGACTACATGATCCAGCTGACCAAGAAGGGACTGTCGCCGTCGCCCGACGTCGGTGGCGGCGGCACGCTGCAGGGCCTGTTCGCCTCGAACCGGATCGGCATGTCGATCGGTGGTGGGTTCTGGGCCGGCGGCCTGACCAACGCGGGGATGAAGAACGGCAGCTTCGACGTCACGATGTTCCCGAAGTGGAAGAGCCAGCGGCACCTGTTCGGCGCCGGCGGCTACGCCATCTTCAAGTCGTCCAAGAAGAAGGACCTCGCCTGGGAGGTCCTGAAGCTGATGGTGCGGCCCGAGTCGTTCGACCTGGTCTTCCCCGGGAACGTGACCACGCCCGGCCGCAAGTCCCTGGTGACGGCCGAGCGGTACGCCAAGACCGGCCCGAAGCACTGGTCGGTGTTCTACGACACGCTGACCAAGCACCCCGAGACGGCGCCCATCCCGGCCCCGCCGTACTACAACGCCCTGGCGACGGCGCTCAACCAGCGCACCACCCAGGCGATCTCCTCCGGCGACGCCAAGGCGGCCCTGGACGGGTTGCAGGCCGACCTCGAGAAGGCCGCAGGAGCCAGCTGATGTCCGCCGCCACCGCAGAGCTGCGGGCCACCGCGTCGAGGCGGCGAAGGCATCCCTCCTCCTACCGCGAGGCACCCTTCGGCTTCGCGATGATCGGCCTGTCGGTCCTGTTCGTCGCGGTGTTCACCGCCATCCCGATCGTCGCCTCCCTCGGCCTGTCGTTCTTCTCCTGGGACGTCATCTCCGCACCGCAGTTCGTCGGGCTGGAGAACTACCAGCGGCTGTTCGAGGACGGACCGGTGCTCAAGTCCTTCGGCGTGACGCTCGGGATGTCGCTGGCCATCGTCGTACTGCAGCTGACCATCGGTCTCGGCCTGGCGGTCCTGGTCAACCAGCGCGAGCTGGTGTGGGTGCGGACCCTGTTCCGTACTGCGTTCTACCTGCCGTTGCTGGCCTCGACCGCCGCCGTGTCGATCTTCATGGGCTACCTGTTCGACTACAAGTTCGGGGTCGTCAACTACTACCTCGGGCTGGTCGGGATCTCGAACGTGCCCTGGCTGACCAGCGGGTTCGGCGCAGCCACCACCATCGTCCTGATCACCGTGTGGCAGCAGGCCGGGTTCACCTTCGTCCTGTTCGTCGCTGCGCTGATGTCGGTCCCCACGGACGTCCAGGAGGCCGCGCAGATCGACGGGGCCGGCGCCGTGCGCACCCTGTTCCGGATCAAGATCCCGCTGATCAGCCCGACCATCCTGTTCGCGGCGGTGGTTGCCCTGATCAACGCGATGCAACTGTTCGACCAGCCGTACATCATGACCAAGGGCGGACCGGGGTCGGCGACGACGACGGTGACGATCTCGATGTACCAGAAGGGGTTCCAGAACCTGGAGTTCGGGTACGGCTCGGCGATCGCGATCGTCCTGCTGGCGGCGATCCTGGCCATCACCGGACTCCAGTTCCTCGCGGCCCGGAAGTTGGTGTTCTACCAATGAGCACAGTGCACAGGACCGGGCCGGTCGCCCGGATCGGCCGGACCGCCGGCATCGTGGTGCTGGTCGTCGCGGCAATGATTGCCCTCGGCCCGTTGCTCTGGACGGTCACCACGTCGCTGCGGACGCCGGCCGAGGCGTTCACCAACCCACCGCAGTGGATCCCGACGAATCCGGACTTCTCCAACTACAGCGCGGTGTTCGACCGGATCCCGATCGGCCGGTTCTTCGTCAACAGCGTGATCGTGACCGCGCTGATCGTGGTCGGCCAGACCATCACCTGCACGCTGTCGGGGTATGCATTCGCGATGGTCAGCTTCCCGGGCCGCTCGGTGATCTTCGGGATCTTCCTGGCCACCATGATGGTGCCGCTGCAGACGATCATCATCCCGGTGTTCGTGATCATCCGGTACCTCGGACTGTCGGACAGCCCGATGTCCTTGGTGGTGTCGGCGCTGGGCAGCGCGTTCGGCACGTTCCTCATGCGCCAGTACTTCATGCAGATGCCCAAGGAGCTCGGGGAGGCGGCCCGGATCGACGGGGCCGGCCACTTCCAGACGTTCCTGCTGGTCTACGCCAAGATGGCCGGTCCGGCGATCGCCACCCTCGCGATCCTGAACTTCTCCGGCTTCTGGGCTGAGTTCTACCGGCCGCTGATCTTCCTGCAGAGCCAGGACAACTTCACGTTGCCGCTCGGCCTGGTCGGGCTGCAGGGAAACCTCGGCACCGGATCGATCTCGGTGGTGCTCGCGGGCGTCGTGCTCGCCATCCTGCCGAGCGTAGTGCTGTTCATCTTCGCGCAGAGATACTTCATCGCTGGCATCACGGCAGGAGCTTCCCGTTGACCCGAACCCGATCCGCGACCCAGACTGCCGGCGCGGTGACACACCTCCGCCCGGCCTTCCACGTCCGGCCGCCGCGCGGATACCTCAACGACCCGAACGGCCCGATCGAGGCGGGCTCCGACGTACATCTGTACTTCCAGTACCGGCCGACGCTCGACATGGACGTGCCGGTCGAGTGGGGGCACGCCACCTCGTCCGACTACGTGCGCTGGACCCTGCACCGACCGGCGATGGCTCCACATCCCGGCGGGCTGGACACTGACGGCTGCTGGTCCGGCAACACCGTGTGGGACGGCGACCGGATCCGGGCCTTCTACTCGGGACGAGTGGACGGTCTCCCGTACCAGTCGGTGCTCACCGCCGTCTCGGACGACGGCGGCCGCACGTTCGGACCGCCCAGCCAGGCGGTCCCCGATCCGGCGCCGGCCGAGCAGGCGATCATGTTCCGCGACCCGTTCGTTTGGCGCGAGGACAACACGTGGTGGATGGCGGTCGGCGTCGGGTACGCCGGTCGAGGGGCCAGCATCCGGCTCTACCGGTCGGCCGATCTGCGAACCTGGACGACCGAAGACGACTTGGCCGAACTGCCCCGAAGCCACGCCGGTGGTGATGACACCGGCGCTGCCTGGGAATGTCCGCAGATCCTCACTCTCGACGGCAGGCGGATTGCCGTCGTCTCGTCCTGGTCGCCCGAGGGTGGGCCGAACCAGGTGCTGTCGTTCGATGTCGCCGTACCGACGTTGCCGCATCGGGTCGACCACGGCACCAACTTCTACGCAGCCTCTGCTTTGCGCGACAGCCGCTTTGGGCAGCTGCTCTTCGGCTGGCTGACCGAAGGGCGCGACAAGCTGGGCTGGACCGACGGATGGGCAGGCGTCATCTCACTCCCCCGGGTCGTCCGGCTCGGTGCGGACGGCTCGCTCCGCAGCGCACCGGTCCCGACCGTCGACACCCTGCGGATCGGCTCCGGGTCCCCCGCCGACGGCGTGACCACAGGCGCCCAGTGCGAGATCGAAGTACCGGACGGATCAGGGCGGGTGGTCGTGCACTTCGACGAGTACGAACGGCTCGAGATCGAACTGGACCCGGTCGCCGACACCCTCACGATCGACCGCGGCCAGGCCAGCCTCGACGCCCATGCCCACGACGGACGAATGCAGGCAACCCAGGCCTTCGACCCGACGTCGGACCGCCCGGCCGCGCGGATCTTCATCGACGGCTCGGTGGTCGAGGTCTTCACGAGCGGCGGCCGCGCACTGAGCACTCGCGTCTATCCCACCACCCCACCACCCTGGAGAATCGAGGCCCCACCGACCGCACGCCACTGGTCACTCGCCCCCTGAGGCTGAAATTGTCGGTGCTGCGGTCGATGATCGGAGTATGGGTCAGGGTGGTCGGCGGTCGGTCTGAATGGCCGAGTTCCGCCGGACTGTCAGGCTGTCCGGTGGTCCCGGTCACGGCCAGGTCTTCTACGTCGAGGACTGGGAGGAACGTCGTCGCGCGGCGCGGCGAATGGGGCGGACCGCCGAGGACATCCAAGGCTGGGCGCTCGCCTACCGACCGGCCGGCGACGGGACCGACGTCTGGATCTGGAGTGACCCCGCCGGCGGGCGCGGCCGTTAGAGCGGCACGTTGTCGGCGGGGTCTGATAGATCTACCTGCGGATGACCAGGTTGGAGGACGGATGCGGTTCACCCAGGCTTTCGAGATCACTCAGTGGGAGCAAGCGGCGTACGACGAAGCGGGCGAGCTCCAGCTCGGTCGCGCGAGGGTCGGCAAGACCTTCGGCGGCGGCGATCTCGACGGCACCAGCTCGGCCGATGGCGACCTGACCGGCGTCACCGGCACCGTCGTCTACGAACACGACGAACAGGGCGCTCGCATCACGGTTGACTACGACCTATGACCGACCGTGGCAAGGTCGCGCTGGTGACCGGCGGCAACAAGGGCATCGGCTTCGAGGTGGCCCGGCAGTTGGCCCAGCTGAACCACCGAGTGGTGATCGGATCGCGTGACGAGGAGCGCGGCCGGACAGCCGCCGAGAAACTCCGCTCCGAGGGCGCGGACGCGTCGTACGTCGTCCTGGACGTCAGCGACCCTGACAGCGTCACGGCCGCGATCCAGCAGCTCGCGCGTCTCGACGTACTGATCAACAACGCCGCCACCGCCCCACCCGAAGGCCCGCCGAGCGAGGTTCCGCTCGACGTCCTCAAACGAACCTACGACACCAACGTCTTCGGCCTGGTAGCCGTCACACAGGCCGCCCTCCCGCTACTACGCAAGTCCGAAGCCGGCCGAATCGTCAACCTCTCCTCCGGCGCCGGCTCCCTCACCATCGTCAGCCGCCCCGACTGGCGCCCGGAGTGGAACGGCCTCGCCTACAACACCTCGAAAACCGCCGTCAACGCCATAACTGTCGCCTTCGCCACCGAACTCAGAAAAACCCCGATCAAAGTCAACGCAGTAAACCCCGGCTACACCAAAACCGACATGTCCCCCACGGCCACCCGCCCCGCCACCCAAGCCGCCACCGTCGTCGTCCACTACGCCACCCTCCCCCCTGACGGCCCCTCCGGCACCTTCCAAGACGAATCCGGCCCAATCCCCTGGTAGCGCTCAGCGGCCCGAGACGGAGTTGAGTCACGTGAATAGGCGATGTATCCTCTTATTCACATGAGAGGAGGCTGGCATGTTCTGGGACGAGGAAGCGGCCCGCCAGGGCGTTGCAGGGCAGACCGTCGACGCGGAGGCGCAGTTTGACGCCGGCGGGTTCGGTGCGCGCCTTCGCGATGCACGCCTGGCCGCGAACCTGTCGCAAATCGACATGTCCAAGCTCCTTGGCGTGTCACAGGCCACCTACTCGCGGATGGAGAACGGACGGATCGAACCGAGCAGGGTGACCTCAACCCTCCTTGAACGTGCCTCACAGGCTGTGAGTCGGTCGATGGCATGGCTCTTGCTGGGATCTCCGGTCCGAGCCCGAGTCCGGTTGGCGGCGCGACGAACCGACGAGCAGGACGTCCGCATTCGGGCCGAGCGGGCGCTGGGGCTAATGGAGCTCGATGCAGAGCTCGACGATGTCGCCGAGTTCACGGATCTAGGGCCGCGGGTCGTTGACGACCCCGTCTGGCAACGGTTTGTGCAGCCTATGACGCACGCGTCGCGCCGGCAGGGCAAGGAACGAGCCGAACATCTTCGAGAGGCCCTTGGTCTGGGGGTCGAACCCCTGGACGACGTCCCTGCGGTCTTGGAACACAACCTTGGGGTCGACGCTGCGGTTCTGGATTTCCCCGACGGCCTCTCGGCTGTGGCCGCCTTCGACGACGAGCGAGCGCTGGCTTTCCTTGCCGTTTGTGCATCGGAACCGTGGGTCCGTCAGCGCTTCAGCTTCGCACACGAGCTCGCACACGTCTTGTTCGCTGATGGTCACGCTTACGACCACGACCACCGGCACTCACCGACCGAGATGCGCGCGGAGAAGTTCGCGCAGAACTTCCTGATCCCTGAGGCCGGCGTTCGCGCGTGGATGACCGAACAGCAGTACGAGCCGAACGATCGCGTGACTCGCAATGACGGCTGCCGCCTGGCCGACCTGTACGGCGTCTCACCGACAACGGCGTGGATTGCGTTGGCAGACATCGGCGCCGCCCCGAAGGAGCAGGCGCCGACCAGCGCCAGCGCGGCCGTTGTCGCCGGGACGCTGGCGCGCCACCAGACACGAGAGCGGAGTTGTCACGCCGAACGGGTGCCAACGCGCGTCGAGTCTCGCATCCTTGAGGCATTCCGCTACGGATTCTTGTCGGCTGATGCCACAGCGAACGCTCTGGGCCAGGATCCGGACATACTGAGCGAAGCACGCGCGATCGTCGACGGGCCCCGGACCGGGGAAGCGTCCGACGTCCCAAGCCCCGCGTGAGCAAAGAAGGCGCCGAGCCCGCCGCCGTCCCCGCCATTGCGCGTCAGCCGCTGAACATCCTCGACGCGGTGTGCGTTCTGTACTTCGCAGCATCCGGACAACTGAGCCTGCTCGTCGACATCCTCACGACGGCCAACTACAGGATCCTGCTACCCACCGAGGTACTGAGTGAGGTCCGCGACAAGGCCAAGGGCAACGGCTGGAACATCAGCGCTCTCGACTACTACCTCCGCGGCGCCTCCGACGCCTGCATCGTCGAGATTCCCGAGATGAGCGCCGCGGAGCCTGAGGCCGCGACACTGCTCGCTCAGGTCCGGTCCCGCCACCCGAACATCATGGCAGGACGCACCAAGAGCAACAGCAGCGAAGACCTAGGCGAATGCGTCGTCGTTACCACGGCGTTCTCGCTCGCCGACGCGGAATGGATGTGGTCGTGTCCATCGACGACCTCAAGGGGCAGCGCCTCGCCGCCCGCCACCAGCTCACGACGTTCACAATCGAGGACGCGTTCTCACTCGCGATGCAACATGATGTCCTCGACACTCTCAACGCCCGCAAGGCCTACGACAAGCTGCTCCCCTACGGCGATTCCTTACCTAGCTGGGACGCAGAACTCAAACCGCGCCTCAAGCGCGAACGCGCAGCTCGCAAACGCACGGAAGCCGAGGCGAAGGCACTTCACAAGGGCGACGAGAAGTAGCCCTGACGCCCGCTTCGCTGTCCTCGTCCGGAGCGCTGAACGGTCATCGGCCATCCACGTCGCAACGAGCGTCCACTCGCCGATCCTGAGAGAGAAGTAGGGCGAAAGCCACGCAGAGCGGGACCCACCCAACGTCTCCGGCAGGTCGCTGGCGTGCCGACTCAACCTGCAGACTGCGATGCAGGACGCGTTCGCCGGAGCATCGCGGTGAGGATCGGGTCGTCGACGGACGGCTGTTGTGTACTGATCCGCTCGTAACCCCAGGATTCGTAGAGTGCCTTGACCTTCCTGTCACCGTTCAGCGCGTTGACCAGCAACGAGACCTGGGCCTCGGGACGATCGCGGAGAAGCTCGTCATGAATCAGCCGGGCGATCCCCTGACCCCGCCACGGCTTGCGCAGCATGATCTCCTTCACCGCCACGGTCGGCGTTTCGGTGCAGCCGTCAGGAAGCGGCGTGGTCATCCGGCGCCACCAGCGGTCGTCGGGCGTGAGCGAGTTCGCGTACGCAAACCCCACCGGATCTTCCGCGTCGTAGCCGATGACAACCTCCCAGCCGGGATCTGATGCGTGCCGGGCGAGCTGTTCTCCGAATCGCTCGACCGAGTAGTGCGGGAGATGAAGTTGATCCGCACGTACGTCGGCATACACCTCGATCAGCGTGTTCCACACGTCGTCGATCACGGTGGAGTGGCGCAGGGCAATACCGTCAGGGGTCACAGAAGCTTCCTCAGTGAGTCGTGTGCGTAATGGGCCCAGGCGGTTGCCGGGTGGCTGGATGACGCAGCGATCTGCAGTGCGCTGCCGGATGGCGCCGCGCAGCATCACACTGCGGACTTCGCCTCTCTCATACGAGGCTCGATCGGGTTCTCGTCTGCGACGACCAACTGCCACCGGATTCGCTCGAGACGGACATTGAACCAGGATCTCTGCCGCGACGTGCAGGTTCAGAACGGCCTGCTCGAGCGCGCTCGGCTCCGGAATCCGTAGCGAGCGGGTGGCAAGATCGAGGAACTCGAGCCCGTTTCGCAATGAGTACGAAGTCAAATCGGTGGTGCCGGAACTAGTGAGCCGACGGTAGCCGCTCGCCGCCTCCAAACCTACCCATTTCTGGGGCGCCCTCGCTAAGGGACGCAGGCCAACTGGTATTCAGCGCACTGACGTGAACGCCTTCCCGGTTCCCTTGCCAATAGGACGTTGCCACGCTCACGCTCATCACAATCGGGTTGACCGCGGGCGCCAAGTGTCGCCTTCGGGCGGCAATCCACAGACGTCGGCGGTAGCCGACCGCCCCCGGCGGTAGCCGAAGGATGTGCCGGCGATGAGCTGGCGGGTCATCCGACGCGCTGGTGTGGATCGTGACTTGGCTGGACTGCGGCCGGAGCCGAGGTGGCGAGCCATCAGCACCATCGATCACGCTCGGCTGGGAATCAGCGGTTGGGGGAATCAGGCCCGCTTCGCCATCGTCGAACTCAAGGCGCGTGGTTAAGAGACGCATTCCGTGCGGTCACGACCGTCGCAGTCCGCTTGACCACGAGCGCCGGCCGAGTAGTCGCGGCGGGCGATAGCCCGCAGGTCCCGGCGATAGCCGGAAGAGCCCGGCGGTAGCCGGGGAGGATGCACCGGCGGTACGCCGGGGGTGGGTGGGAGCGGGCGTAGTGGGCGCCGGGAGGAGCGGAGCGACGAAAGGCGGCCGCGTAGCACGCGTGGGTCGGACCATGCGCAGTACGCGTGGGGTGGAGCAGTTAGAACGGGAGTTTGGGTTGGGGTGGGGCGTGGGTGGGGTCTACGCCGTCGAAGAGGCTGCTGACGGATTCGCCTTCGTGGATTCGTTTGATGGCTTCGGCGAAGAGGGTGGAGACGGAGCTGACCTGGAGTTCGGGGAAGCCGGGTGGGCGGGGGACGGTGTCGGTGCTGATGACCTCGGTGACCGAGGGGTGGGAGCGGAGGCGCTCGACTGCGGGGCCGGCGAAGAGGCCGTGGGTGCAGGCGACGGCGGCCTGGGTGCAGCCGAGGTCTTTGAGGCGGTCGAGGAGCTCCATGATCGAGCCGCCGGTGGCGATCTCGTCGTCGAGGATGATGGCTCGCTTGCCGGACACGTCGCCGACGATGGCGTCGATGACGACGCGGTCATCGGCCATCCGCTGCTTGCTGCCCGCGGCGACCGGCAGGCCGAGCAGGCGGGCGAACTGGGTCGCGGTCTTCGCGTTGCCGAGATCCGGGCTGACGACGACGGTGTCGCTGAGGTCGCGGCCGCGGAAATGGTCGGCGAGTACGCCGATCGCGGTCAGGTGGTCGACCGGGACCGAGAAGAATCCGTGCACCTGCGGCGCGTGCAGCGCCATCGTCAGGACACGGTCGACGCCGGCCGCGACCAGGAGGTCGGCGACCAGGCGGCCGCCGATCGAGATGCGGGAGGCGTCCTTCTTGTCGGAGCGCGCGTACGCGTAGTGCGGCATCACCGCGGTGATCTGCTGCGCGGAGGCGCCGCGCGCGGCGTCGATCATCAGGAGCAGCTCCATCAGGTGCTCCTGGGTCGGTGGCACCAGCGGCTGGACGATGTACACGTCCCGCTGCCGGCAGTTGACCTGCAGCTGGACCTGTAAGCAGTCGTTGCTGAACCGATGGATCTCGACCGGTGAGAGCGCTACGCCGAGATCGGCACAGATCCGCTCCGCCAAACCAGTGTGGGCACTTCCGCTGAACACGACGATCTCTCGCACGGCTCTCCCCGAATGCTGCCGACCCGACAACCGCAGCCTATCTCGCCGAACAGCAAGCTCGTGCCAGCGCCTGTGGACAACTCAGGTGTCGAGCACGCGCGCCAGCGTCTCCGCGGCGGCGCGGCAGTCCTCGGTGGAGGCGTCGAGGTGCGTGACGACCCGCAGCTGGGTCGGCCCGACGCCGCCTACGAGTACGCCGGCCGCGCGAGCGCCCTCGACGACCTCAGGCACCGACTTGCCGGTGGCGGCGAGGTCGGCGACCACGATGTTGGTCTCGACCTGGTCAGGCTTGACCGAGCCGGGCGCGGCATCGGCCAGTACGTCGGCAATCAGCCGAGCGTTGGCGTGGTCCTCGGCCAGCCGCTCCACGTTGTGCTCGATCGCGTACAACCCGGCCGCAGCCAGTACGCCGGCCTGTCGCCAGCCCGCACCGAGACGCTTCCGCCACACCCGCGCCTCACGGATCAGCTCGACAGAGCCCACCAGGACGGAGCCGACCGGCGCGCCGAGCCCCTTGGACAGGCAGACGCTGGCAGCGGCAGCCCGGGACGCGTACGACGCCATCGACACACCCGACGCGACCGAGGCGTTCCACAGCCGTGCACCGTCGAGGTGGAGCGGCAGGCCACGGGCATCGAGCTCGTCGGCCAGCGCGTCGTACGCGTGCTGGATGGCGCCGCCGCCGAAGTTGTGGGTGTTCTCGACCGAGACGGCTGCGGTCGGCACGAAGTAGGCGCCCAGGTCAGCAGCGATCAGCGCGCGGATCTGCTCCAGGTCGATCTGGCCGGCCGGCGCGCTCCAGGTTCGCGTGGTGACGCCGCTGACGGCCGCGTGCGCGCCGAGCTCGGCCCGGGCGATGTGGGCGCTCGCCTCGCACAGGACTTCCGCGCCCGGCGGCACGAGCGCACGGACGCCGAGGATGTTGGCGAGTGAACCGGTCACCGTGAACAGACCCGCCTCGTGACCGAGCAGGTCCGCGACGGTCTCCTCGAGCCGGTTGATCGTCGGGTCCTCGCCGTACACGTCGTCGCCGAGCGGTGCCGAAGTCATCGCGGCGAGCATCCCCGCCGACGGGCGGGTGACGGTGTCCGACCGGAGATCGATCATGCAGGCACCCAGATCATGCTTGGGCGCCGCGGAGCCGCTCCGCGACCAGGAAGGCGAGCTCGAGCGACTGGTGCCGGTTCAGCCGCGGGTCGCAGGCGGTCTCGTAGCGGTTGACCAGGTCCTCCGCGACCAGCTCCTCACCGCCGCCCAGGCACTCGGTCACGTCGTCGCCGGTCAGCTCGATGTGCATCCCGCCCGGCCAGGTCCCGACCTGCTCGTGCGCGTCGAAGAAGCCCTGGACCTCGTGCATGACGTCCTCGAAGTTGCGGGTCTTGTACCCGTTCGGCGTCTCGAAGGTGTTGCCGTGCATCGGGTCGCAGACCCACGCGATCGGCGAGCCGTGGTCGCGGACCGCCTCCAGCAGCGGCGGCAGCGCCTCGCGGATCTTGCCGGCGCCCATCCGGGTGATGAAGGTCAGCCGGCCCTCGACACCCTTCGGGTTCAGCTTGTCGATCAGGGTCCGGATGTAGTCCGGCGTGGTGGTCGGGCCGATCTTCACGCCCAGCGGGTTCGACAGCGAGGCCAGGAACTCGACATGCGCGCCGTCCAGCTGGCGGGTCCGCTCCCCCACCCACAGCAGGTGGCCGGAGACGTCGTACGGCAGCTCGGTGCGGGAGTCGATCCGGGTCAGCGCGTGCTCGTACTCCAGGATCAGCGCCTCGTGCGAGGCGTAGAAGTCGACGGTGTGGAACTCCTCCGAGTTCGCGCCGCAGGCCCGCATGAAGGCGAGCGCGCGCTCGATCTCGGAGGCGAGCCGCTCGTACTTCTGCCCGACCGGGGACGACTTCACGAAGTCGGTGTTCCAGGCGTGCACCTGGTGCAGGTCGGCGTACCCACCGGTGGTGAACGCGCGGGTCAGGTTCAGCGTCGCCGCGGCCGCGTTGTAGACCCCGCGCAGCCGCCGCGGGTCCGGGATCCGCGCCTCGGGGCTGAACTCGAGCCCGTTGACCGCGTCGCCCCGGTACGACGGCAGCGTGACGCCGTTCCGGGTCTCCTCGCCGGAGCTGCGCGGCTTGGCGTACTGGCCGGCGATCCGGCCCACCTTCACCACCGGCACGCTCGCGGCGTACTGCAGTACGACGGCCATCTGCAGCAGCACCCGCAGCTTGGCCCGGATGTTCTCCGCGGTCACGCCGTCGAAGGTCTCCGCGCAGTCGCCGCCCTGCAGGATGAATGCCTCGCCGCGGGCGACCGCACCGATCTTCGTGGTCAGGTCGTCGCACTCACCGGCGAACACCAGCGGCGGCAACGTCCGCAGCTCGCCCATCACCTGGTCCAGCACCGCCGAGTCCGGCCACTCCGGCTGCTGCAGCGGCTTCAGCGCCCGCAGCTCGTCCAGGCTCGGCACACCGGGCACTTCCCCCGCAGTCAACGTCGCGAATTGCATGGCCCCAACTCTAGGCCAGCGCCCACGACCACCCGTGACCGTCTCAGGTCAGCGCGCTGAGATCCGGAGGTACGTCGACAGCGTGCTCCCGCAGCACCGCCAGCGGGATGGTGTCCAGCGACCGAGAATGGGTCGACGCCAGTACGACGGGAGCCGCAGCGCCCTCGTGGTACGCCTGCAACCAGCGGACCGCGACCACGCACCAGCGGTCACCCGGCTTCAGGCCGGGAAAGTGGAACTCGGGGCGCGGGGTCACCAGGTCGTTCCCGACCGAGACCTGATGGGCGAGGAACTCCGCCGTCATCACCGCGCAGACCGTGTGGCTGCCGAGGTCCTCCGGGCCGCTCGTGCAGCAGCCATCACGGTAGAACCCGGTGACCGGGTCGGTACCGCACTCCTCCAGCGGCTCGCCGAGGACGTTCAGGTCGCTCTCCATGCCGACCATCCTCACCCGCCGGGCGGGCAACCGGGCGTCAGCTCGCCTTGGTGTCGCCGAGCCGGACGTGCTCGTCGACCGACTCGCCGGCCTTGATCAGCTCCTTGGCCTTGTCGGCGTACATGTCGACGTACTCCTGGCCGGACAGGTCCATCAGCGCGTACATGATCTCGTCGGTGACCGAGCGCAGTACGAACCGGTCCCGCTCCATGCCCTCGTAGCGGGAGAAGTCCAGCGGCTTGCCGAACGCGACGCCCGGGCGGACCAGCCGCGGCAGCCGGCGGCCCTTCTCCCGGTAGAACCAGTTCGGCCAGACCTTGCCGGGCGGCTGCAGCTTCTCGGTGTTGATCATCGCCACCGGAATCACCGGCACGCCGGCCACGATCGCCATCCGGGCCACGCCGGTCTTGCCCTTGTAGAGCCGGCCGTCGGGCGAGCGGGTGCCTTCGGGGTAGATCCCGAACAGGTCACCCTTCTGCAGGATCTCCAGGCCGGTGTTCAGCGCGGCCAGCGAGGCGCGGCCGCCGGAGCGGTCGATCGGGATCTGGCCGACCGACCGGAAGAAGGTCGCGACCAGCTTGCCTTTGAGGCCGGGGGCGGTGAAGTACTCCGACTTCGCCGGGAAGACGATCTGGCGAGGCACCGCGACGGGCAGGAAGATCGAGTCGCAGAAGGCCAGGTGGTTGCTCACCAGCAGGGCCGGTCCGGTGGCCGGGATGTGCTCGAGCCCGGTGACCTTGGGGTGGAAGAACAGCTTCACCAGTGGCGCAACCAAGAACCGTCTGAGGAACAGGTACAGCATTCGCCTCGACCTCCGTCACTCGCCCGACACGCCAACCACCGGCCATCCTCGGCCCGTACCTCGTCCGGCACCAGTGTCCTCCGGTGGCGACGGTCACGACAGCTCCGGCGTCCACCGTCGGTGCAGGACATTACGTTCCAGCTTCCTCCTCAGGCAATGTCACCGCCAGGAATGTCCGTGTTGCTCACCGTGTTGTCACCTGGATGCAGACTGGATGCAGCCCAGATGCGACCATTGGCCTGCGGTGGGCGTGCTACCTGCCAGACCGCCTGTGAGGACCATGACCGGCGAGGAGTCGACCGTGCCAGTGCAACCCCATGCCGAGGAGTTCCGCAGCCCGGGAGCCGGGCCGAACGCCGCCGTCGGGGTGCTGCTCAGCCATGGCTTCACCGGCTCGCCGCGGTCGATGCGCCCGTTCGGGGAGCACCTGGCGGCCGAGGGGTACGGCGTCGCCGTGCCGCGGCTGCCCGGGCACGGGACGAGCTGGCAGGAGATGAACAAGACCGGCTGGCCCGACTGGTACGCCGTACTGGACAACGAGCTGGAGCGGTTGCGCAAGGAGCACGACCAGGTGTTCCTGGCCGGGCAGTCGATGGGTGGCTGCCTGGTGCTGCGGCTGGCCGAGCAGCACGGGACCGACGTTTCCGGTCTGGTCCTGATCAACCCGTCGGTGCAGACCGACGACAAGCGGCTGGTGCTGCTGCCGGTGCTGTCGCGGCTGGTGCCGTCGTTCCCGGGGGTCGCGAACGACATCAAGAAGCCGGGCGTCGACGAGGGCGCGTACGACCGGATGCCGCTGCGGGCGCTGCGCTCGCTGTCGCAGTTGTGGCAGCTGACCCGGGACGATCTGGCGAAGGTCACACAGCCGGTGCTGATGTTCCGCAGTACTGTCGATCACGTGGTGGAACCGAGCTCGGGGCGCACCGTGCTGGCCTCGATCTCGTCCCGCGACGTGACCGAGACCCTGCTCGAGGACAGCTATCACGTGGCAACTCTGGACAACGACGCACCGCGGATCTTCGCGGACTCCGCAGCCTTCATCCGGCGCCTGAGCGCAGTCGGAGAGCAGGTCGCCGATGCGTGACAACGGCCTCACCGCCACCGACTACACCTCGCTGGGCAGCATCGACCCCCTGGTCGCCGACCCGGTCCTGACCGCCCTCGCCGAAGCCGGCATCGCCGCGTACTGCGGGACTCCCGGCGAGTCCCGTACGGCGGAAGCAGCCGAGACCGACGGCCGTACGGCGGACCCGGTGGAGGTCGGCGCCGAGGCAGAGGTGAACGAGAAGCCCGAGGCGCCCGCGAAGGCCGAGGAACCGGTTCGGGTGCCGGCCGGCTTCGAGGAGATCTTCGTGGATTCGGGGGCAGTGGAACGGGCTCGGCCGGTGATTGCCCGCAGTACCGAGGATGCGGAGTGGAAGTCGCTGGTCGAGCAGTTCAACGCGCCGTCGGCGCCGGGGCACGACGGTGGCGAGACGCCGGTGCCGCGGTGGCCGGCCAGTGAGGACGTCGACGAAAAGTACGAGCCACTGATCGATGTGCCGGCCGGGCTGGACGCGGCCGAGGAGAAGGACGACGAGGAGGAGGCGCGGCCGGTCCGGAAGGCGGACGACCCGCACGACCACTACGTCCCGCCGGAGCCGCCGCGCGGCCCGCGACTGGACTGGATCAGCCGGCTCGCCTGGCTCGGCCTGCTCGGCGGCCCGCTGCTGCTGATCGCCGCGGCGGTGCTCGACTTCGGCACCGGCCGGATCACCACGATCGCGGTGGTCGGCTTCATCGCCGGCTTCCTCACCCTGGTGATCCGGATGAAGGACCGGCTCCCCCCGGACGACACCGGCGACGACGGCGCTGTGGTCTAGACCCTGGACCGCACTCCGGGCCGGGTGAAGCATTTGTCACACCGGCACGCTAGAGTGCGGATCGTCGGACAATCCGACGAACACCGAGGGAGGTAACCCGTGCAGGTCACCGAGACCGTCGAGATCACCGGCCACCTGATGGACTCCGGGCTGCTGTCCCGCGTCCTGGACGACATCCGCGGGTACGGCGGCGAGTACACGCTGGACCGGTTCGACCTCGGCTACGACAAGGACGACCCTTCCACGGTCCGGATGACGGTCGGCGCGGAGGACGAGGAGTCCCTGCAGCGACTGCTGATGCGGATCCAGACCAAGGGCGCGAACCTGGTCGACCCCGGCACGCCGGAGATCACCGAGGTGTCCCAGGACGGGGTGTTCCCGGACGGCTTCTACTCGACCACCAACCTGCCGACCAGCGTCCGGCTCGGCGGCCACTGGGTCGCGGTGCAGAACCCGGAGATGGACTGCGGCCTGCTCGTCGAGGGCGAGACCGTGCGGACCATCCCGATGTCCGACGTGAAGGCCGGGATGAAGATCATCACCAGCGCCCAGGGCGTCAAGGTGATCCCGCCGATCGCGGTGAACACCGAGGAGGGGTTCGGCTTCATGGAGTCGGACGTCTCCAGCGAGAAGCCGCAGCGGGTGCTGGTCAAGCAGGTCGCGGACGGGATGCGCGAGGCCAAGGCGAACGGCCAGAAGGTGCTCTGGGTCGGCGGCCCGGGCATCGTCCACACCGGCGCCGCGCCGGCCATGGTGGCGCTGGTCGAGGCCGGTTTCGTCGACATCCTGTTCGCCGGGAACGCGCTGGCCACCCACGACATCGAGTCGTCGCTCTACGGTACGTCGCTCGGCGTCGACCTGGCCCGTGGTCGCGGGGTGGAGCACGGCCACGAGCACCACATCCGGGCGATCAACACGATCCGCAAGGCCGGCTCGATCGCGGCCGCGGTGGAGCAGGGAGTGCTCACCTCCGGCGTGATGCACGCGCTGGTGAAGATGGGCAAGACGTTCGTGCTGGTCGGGTCGGTGCGTGACGACGGGCCGCTGCCGGACGTCTACACCGACGTACTGGAAGGCCAGCGGGCGATGCGGGCCGAGCTGCCCGGCGTCGGCTACTGCCTGATGGCCGCGACCATGCTGCACTCGGTTGCCACTGGCAACATCCTGCCGGCGTCCATCCCGCTGACCTGCGTCGACATCAACCCGGCCACCGTGACCAAGCTGGCCGACCGCGGCTCGTCCCAGGCCCGCGGCATCGTCACCGACGTCGGGCTGTTCGTCGAGCACCTCGCTCGTGAACTGTCGCCCGCGTACGCTGACGGCAAATGAGCCAGAGCTTCGAAACGTTCCTGCGGGAGTACGAGAGGGCGAACACCGCGTTCGTCAACGGCGACGTCTCGTTGTGGCTGCCGCTGGTGTCGCGCAGCGAGCAGACCTCGATCTTCGGCGGTTTCGGCGGCCTCGAGGTCGGCTGGTCCCAGGTCGGGCCGCGGTACGAGTGGGCGGCGGCGCAGTTCCGGCCGAGTGCCGCGCGGGTCGAGTTCGAGTACCTGGAGAAGCACGTCAGCACGGACACGGCGTACTACGTCGCGATCGAGCGGTGCACGGTCGAGTACGTGCACCGGCCCGAGCCGATCCCGCACGTCCTCCGGGCGACCATGGTCTTCCGCCGCGAGGACGGCGACTGGAAGATCGCGCACCGGCACGCCGACCCGCTCGGCCCGGCCTCGCCGCCAGCGGCCTCCTGACCCAGTCTCGCCGGCCGCGCACCTCACCCAGCCGCCCTCGACGACGCACCTCACGGACCGCCGGCCCAGGGGGCGGTGGGTTTCAGTAGCCGCGACCAGTGCCCTGCGTGCGGGCGGCCGACCGCGGTCCCCAGGTCTTCGCGGTGTCTTCGGCCCGCACAACCTGCTCCCCACGATCGTCCACACCCGGACCTCGCGGGTCGCGCGCCATCTCCCCACCGAGATGCCGCCCGTGCCGAACGGTGTGCGCCAGCTGCTCACTGAACTCGAGGACGGAATCGATCTCGTCGTCGACGCTGAAACGCCCCAGAGTCTGGTGTCCCTGGGCCGCGTGATCGTGCCGGACGACCACCGCGGACGCGTAGGTCTCCCCCGGCTTGATGTAGGCGGAGTCCTTGTCCGGTGTCACCAACAGGTTCTTGTACGGCGTGGACGAACTGCGGCCGACGACGTACAAGTAGCCGTCGTCGTACTTCTTCTCCTCGTGGAAACCGCCACCGCGTCGGGAGCCGAACTCGTCCGCTCGCCCGTTCTCGCTCTCGCAGGTGGCTCGCACGGCGTCGATGAGCTCCTGGCCGGTGACCGGCCGGTCGAACTTGACGGTTTTCATGGCAACCGACTCACTCAGGTCGATCACGTCACTCCTTCGTCAGTGTTGTCGAGCGGTCGATCGTAGTAGCCCATGGAGGCCACCGAAGGCGGTTCGGGTCACAGCGGTCGGCAGGTGGACAGGGCAGGATGGCCTCATGACGGAACTGGTGCATCTCGAGGTGGCCGACGGCGTGGCGACGATCACCCTGGACTCGCCGCACAACAAGAACGCGCTCTCGCAGCAGCTCACCGGCGAGCTGCTCGGGCGGCTGGAGACGGCGGGCGGCGATGACGCGGTCCGGGTGATCGTGATCCGGTCGGCGCTGAACGTGTTCTGCTCGGGCGCCGACCTGTCCGAGGCGACCACGGTCGGGATGGGCGTCGGCGCGCAACGGATGGTCGACGTCCAGCGGGCGATCGTGGCCAACCCCAAGCCGGTCGTCGCCCGCGTCGCCGGACCGGTCCGGGCCGGCGGGATCGGGATCGTCGCGGCGGCCGACATCAGTGTCGCGGCGTCCGACTCGACCTTCGCGCTCACCGAGGTCCGGCTGGGTCTCGCCGCGGCGACGATCTCGCTGACCGTCATCCCTAGGCTCACGGACCGCGCCGCGTCGTACACCTTCCTCACCGGCAACGGGTTCGACGGGCTGGAGGCGGCGCGGCTCGGGCTGGTAACGCTGACCGTTCCCGAGGCCGAGCTCGACTCCGCGGTCGGCACGGTCCTGGAGTCCCTGCTGAAGGGCGTGCCGCAGGGGCTGCGGGAGACCAAGAAGCTGCTCAACCGCGAGCTGCTCGCCGACATCGATGCCCGTGGCAAGGACCTCGCCGAGCTCTCGGCCGGGTTGTTCGGCTCCCCGGCCGCTCAGGAGGCGATGCTCGCCTTCCTCAACCGCCGGAAGAGCTGAGGCTCAACCGCCGGAAGAGCTGAGTTCCAGTCTGTGTACGGCGCCCGCCGTCAACGTGACCGGGATGCGTTGGTCGCCGTACCGGACGATGCGTTGCTGGTCGCGGCTCGTGGTGAGCACGGCCTCCACGCCGGACGGTGACCAGGCGAGGTTGACCGTCACTCCCCCGCGCGCCCGCAGCCCGGTCACGCGCCCGGTCGCCCACTCGGCCGGTACGGCGGGCAGCAGCTCGAGCTCCCCGGTGTGGCTCTGCAGGAGCATCTCGGCGATCCCGGCCGTGGCGCCGAAGTTCCCGTCGATCTGGAACGGCGGGTGGGCGCAAAACAGGTTCGGATAGACGCCGGCTCCGGCGCCGACGTAGTCCGTGCCTGTCTCGTGGGCGGGCGTGAGGAACGCCCGGACCAGCCGGTGCGCGCCGGCGGCGTCGCGGAGCCGGGCCCGCAGGTTGATCTTCCAGGCCAGCGACCAACCGGTGGCCCGGTCGCCGCGCAGGTCGAGGGTCCGGGCTGCCGCGGCCGCGAGGGCCGGCGTGGCGTCGGGGGTGATCGAGTCGCCGGGATGCAGGCCGATCAGGTGCGACATGTGCCGGTGGTGCGGGTCCTCCTCGGGCAGGTCGGCGGCCCACTCCTGCAGTTGCCCTTGGCCACCGATCGGCGGGTCCGGGATCCGCTTGCGGGCTGCGGCGAACTGCTCGACCAGCGGGTCGGACAGCTCGAGCGCTTCGGCCGTGAGCTCGCAGCGGTGGAACAGGTCGGAGATGAGTGCGAGGTCCATCGTCGACGAGACGGTGACCGACGCGGGCCCGCTGTCGGCGAGGTAGGTGTTCTCCGGTGAGGTCGACGGCGACGTGCCCAGGCTGCCGTCGGGCCGCTCGACCAGCCAGTCCAGGCAGAACTCCGCCGCGCCACGCAGGATCGGCCAGGCCCGCTCCAGGAAGTCCAGGTCGCCGCCGAACGCGTAGTGGTCCCACAGATGCCGGACCAGCCACGCGCCGGCCATGGGCCAGTTGGACCAGCTCGGCTTGCCCGCGACCGGGATCGTCCAGCACCAGGCGTCCACGTTGTGGTGAGCGACCCACCCACCACACCCGTACCGCTCCTTCGCCGTACGGCGTCCTGCCTCGGCGAGGTGGCCGAGGAAGTCGAGCAGTGGCTCGTGGCACTCGGGCAGGCTGGTGGTCTCGGCCGGCCAGTAGTTCATCTCGGTGTTGATGTTGACCGTGTAGTTCGAGCTCCACGGTGGCTGCAGGATGTCGTTCCAGATGCCCTGCAGGTTGGTCGGCAGGCCGCCCGGTCGCGAGGCCGCGATCATCAGGTAGCGGCCGTAGTTGAACACCAGCGCTGCCAGCGCCGGATCGTCACCGTGCCTGGACAGCCGCACGTCGGTGGGCAGATCCGCTACGTCCGCAAGACCGGTCAGCTCGAGGGACGCGCGGCGGAACAGCTCTTGGTGATCCCGGGTGTGCTCGGCGACCAGTTCGGCGTACTCACGGCCGAGGGCCGCGGTGACTTTCTCGTCGGCCTGGGCGAGGCATTCCTCGGCCGTGCGGCTGGGTGGGGTCGACGGACCGTCGTACCCGGTGGCCGTGGAGAGGACCAGGGTGAGCTCGGTGGCGTGGCTGATGGTGAGGGCGGTGTCGGTCGCCGTCACCTCGCCGTCGGTCCGGGTGCGGAGGGCGATGGCCGCTGCCATGCCGCGGTCGGCGCCGTCGGAGTAGCGGACCGGATCGACCGCGTCGCGGCTCGGCGGGGCGACGTTCGCCGGCGCCTGCAGGAGTAGGCCGAGCCCGTTGGGGATTGCATGCGGTCGTGACTGCAGCTGCGAGGTCAGCCGCGCGGTCAGCGTCACCGGTTGCGAGGCAGTCAACCGCAGTACGAGCACTCCGGCCGGCGCGCTCACGAAGACGTCTTGCCGGACCTCAACCCCGCCGACCTCGTATGACGCCGTCGCCGTCGCAGTGTCGAGATCAAGAATCCGCCCGTACTGCGTCGCGTCGTCCGACGTCGGCGTGGCGTCGCCGACCTGAAGATCGAGCAGCAGGTCGCCTAACGGCATGTAGGCCTGCGAATGGCCGGCCTGGAACCCGCGGACCAACTCGTGCGCCCGCTCGATCTCCCCGGCCGCAAGCGCAGCCCGCGCCTCGTCGACCGCCTCGGCCCCGGTGGCGCCGAGCGGCATGGACAGCAACCGCGCCGTCTCCGGGCTCCCCGACCAGCAGGTCTCGTCGTTGAGGGCGATCCGGTCCGCCCCGACCGCACCGAAGCACATCGCCCCGATCTGCCCGTTCCCGAGCGGCAACGCCTCCACCCACTCCCCCGCCGGCCGGTCGTAGTACAGCCGCTGCGCCGTCACACTGCCTCCCGGAACAGATCCTATGAATCCCCGGGATCCTAACGGCGTTGGCGGGGGCTAGCTAGACCTTTACGTCTGAAACATCCGATGTTTCCTCCGCGATGGTGAACGCGTTCGAGACGGGGACGGACCGGCGGGGGCGGCGGAGGACGCGCGGCATGAGGCGGGGCGAGAAGAGCGCCTGGGGGTCGTCGTACATGTTCAGGACGCGGAGGAAGGCGGCGCTGACCACCCGGTCGTCGGAGACGGCGGTGAGGACGCGGTCGAGGTACCTGTTGACGAGCTTGTCCATTCGGGTCTGGCGGGCGCCGACGGTTGTCGGGTAGCGCAGGTCCGAGCCGGTGGCCAGCATCCAGGGACCCTTGACGCGGCCGGCGATCGATCGCTGGGCGCCCGTCAGGGCACGCGGCAGGTCGGCACTGGATCGGCAGTCGGCGAGAACGTCCGCGAGCACATCCACCTCCTTCGCGGCGACCGTCAGCCCTTGGCCGTACGCCGGGTTGAAGGCACACAGACTGTCTCCGACCACGACCAGGCGGCCGGGCATCGCGAGCTTCTCGTAGTGCCGCCAGCGGTTGTTGGTCCGGCGGTAGCCCCAGATCGGCGAGACCGGCGCGGCGACGTCGAGCACGTCCGACAAAAGCGGACTCTGCAGCGTCCCCGCGAACTCCCGGAACCCGTCGTCGTCGGTCGGCGGGTAGTCCCGGCCGCCGCCGATCAGCGTCAGCACCCAGCGGTTGCCCTCGATCGGGAACATGATGCCGCCACGCGGCTGGACGGGCGGCGCGTTCTGGATGTAGACGGCCTTCCAGCGGGCGCTGAACCCGTCCGGGATCTCCAGCAGCCGCGTCGCGTAACCGAGGAACGAGTCGACCATGCTCTCCTCCGGAGCCGCGAACCCGAGTTCCCCGAGCCAGTCCGGCAGCTTCGACCCGCGCCCACTCGCGTCGACGACCAGGTCGGCAGGCAGGTCGGCCGTCGTACCCGGGTGCCGGCCGCGCAGCGTCAGCCCCGCGACCTCGCCGGACGCGCCAAGCCTGAGCGCGGTCACCTCATGGTCGGTGTAGAAGCTGAGGTTGCCGACCTTCTCGACGTGACTCCGCACGATCCACTCGAGCAGCGAACGAGTCGCCGAGACCAGGCGCTGCGTCGCCGGGAACTGCTGGGTCCACCGGCTGGCCGGCGTCAGCCACGCCAGTTCCGTCGGCAGGTCGATCGGTACGGCGCCCGCCGCCAGCAGGTCCCGCTCGACACCAGGCAGCAATCGCTCGACGACCTCCATCCCGCCGGCCCAGAACGCGTGCAGGTGACGCGCCTGCGGCACCCCCTTGCGGACGTCCGGCCCGTCCGGCAACTGGTCCCGTTCGATCACGGTGACCTGCTCGAAGCGGTCGCTCAGAACGCGTGCGGTCAGGATGCCGGCCATGCTTCCGCCGATCACCACGGCGTGGCCCAGTCGGTCGTCGTACATTGCTGATTCCCCCTCGGAATGCTGATTCCCCCCGGAATGGAGGCGGGCCGGCCACCCCCTGGCCGCGAACCCGTTCGGATCACGCTGGCAGCCGGGGCGCGGGCGAGTCATGAAGAAGTTCTGCAGACCGTCCCGAGAAGGGCTGGAGAGTGGCACACTCTCGGAAGAGGGGACCTGCGGATGTACCGCTTCCACGGCTGCGAGCTGGATCCCCGCGGGTTCGAGCTCCGGCGGGGCGGCGATCCGGTGCGCGTGGAGCGCCAGGTCTTCGGTGTCCTGGTCCACCTGATCGAGCACCGCGACCGCGTGGTCCCGAAAATCGAGCTTCTCGACGTCGTCTGGGGCAACCGCTTCATCAGCGACTCCGCGCTGACCACTCGACTCAAGGACGCCCGCCGCGCAGTGGGCGACGACGGGCACCGGCAAGAGGTGATCGCCACCGTGCACGGCGTCGGCTATCGCTTCGTCGCCCCGGTCGAGGTGATCGGCGAGTCAGCGCTTCCGGCCGAGTGCCAGACGCAGGAGATCCACTACTGCGACTCCCCCGACGGCGTTCGGCTCGCGTACGCGATCTGCGGCGAGGGACCGCCGCTGGTGAAGGCCGCGAACTGGCTGACCCATCTCGATCACGAGTGGAGCAGCATCATCTGGCGGCACTGGATCCAGTGGCTCGCCGGCGCCCATCGCCTGATCCGGTACGACGAACGCGGCTGCGGACTGTCGGACTGGGACGTGACCGAGTTCGGCCTCGACGCCTGGGTCGAGGATCTCGAACTGGTCGCCGACTCAGCGGGCGTCGACCAGTTCCCGCTGCTCGGCGCCTCCCAGGGCGGCGCGGTGGCGATCAAGTACGCCGAACGGCACCCGGACCGGGTCAGCCAGCTCGTCCTGGTCGGCGCCTACTGCCGCGGCCGGCTGGCCCGGGCGCGAACCGAGGAGGAGCGGCAGGAGGCGTCGTTGGATCTCACGCTGGGCCAGGTGAGTTGGCGGCGCGGCGACGCCGCGTTCCGGCAGGTGTTCGCCAGCCAGTTCCTGCCGGATGCGCCCCGGGAGACGTGGGATGCGTTCAACGAGCTCCAGCGAGCCACGACCTCGGTGGAGAACGTCGTCCGCTTCCTCGACGCCTTCGCCCACATCGACGTCTCGGCCGTCGCCCCGCGGGTCCGCTGCCCGACCCTGATCGTGCACTCCCGCGACGACATCCGCGTACCCGAGTCGCAGGCCCACGAACTCGCCAAGCTCATCCCCGGCAGCCGCCTGGTCTTCCTGAACAGCGCAAACCACATCATCACCGAACACGAACCCGCCTGGCCGGTCCTGATCAACGAGGTCAACCGCTTCTTGATCGCCTGACCCCAAGCAGCGCCACCACGACGACGCCGGCCAGCAGGATGACGCCGGTCAAGGCCAGCGCGGTCGTCAGCGGACTGAGGTCGAGTGGACCGCGGCCGTCGTACGTCTGGACCATCGTCGACGCGATCAGGACGGCGTACCCGACCGCGCCGAGGACGACGAGGCGAACCCGCCGACGCTCGGTCGACCTGGACACCAGCAGCAGGATCGCCATCGCCGGCAGGACCTGGACGGCGTGCAGCGTGACGGCATGCGGCACCTTGAGAGCACCCGCCGTACCGAAGGTGTTGCCGCCCTCGGCGATCATCTGCGCGCCGACCCCTTGGCTCACCAGCATCAGCAGCAGCCCCAGCCGGATCGCCCAGGCGAGCGACGGCGGCGCGTCCATCCGGACGAACGACCGCACGGTCACGTAGACCGTCACCAGCACCAGGACCGCGACCAGCATCCCCATGAACGAGAACACCGACCCGTCGAACGCGGTGGTCTCGTTGAAGTGCGACGCGACCCCACGCCAGGTCTGCATCGAGACCAGGAACACCTCACCCAGCGACGCGAGCGCGAAGATCCCGACGACGATCCAGCCGCCGACCCGACCGGACCGCAGGAAGCTCATCAGCCAGGTGATCGTCGCCAGCGTGATGCCGAACGACAGCCCGAACACGATCGGCTTCCGCCACGACACCGGCCCCTCCCACGGCCCGCCGTCGACGAGGAAGACGACCACGTGAACCAGTCCGCTCAGCACGAGCACGGCCGCGCAGACGTAGCCGAACACCTGGTACGACGCGACCGGAGTGAACCTCCCGGTACGGCGTATCTCCGCCAGCAGGCTCGTGGTGACCTGAGCCTTCGCCGGCTCGTCCTGGATGATCCGCGTCTTCATCGCTCCGACCCCCTCCGATCCCTTTCCACGCTGGCAGCGCGGGAGCCGGGCGGTAAGGCGGCCGGCTGGCCGATCGGGGGTTCGGGTTTCTGGTCATCACCCGGCCCCGGGCGTAGCTTGAACGAGGGGGAACCGATGCCGACGAGACCCGTGCTGGTGCTGACGACGGCCGCTCTGCTGGTCGCGATCGGTGCTGCGATCGCGCTCGCCGCGGCCGGCGGAACCGATCCGCTGCACGCGGCCCTGATCCTCTGGATCGCCACGTCGTACGCCGGGAGCGGGCTGATCGCCTGGACGCGCCGGCCGGCCAACCGGTTCGGGCCGCTGATGATCGTGACCGGGTTCGGCGTGCTGGCGAGCACGCTGATCTGGTCGAGCGCGGCACTCCCCCACACGATCGGACAGGCGCTCGACCTGGTGCCGCTGGTGCTGGTCGTCCATGTCAGCTTGGCGTTTCCGGCGGGCCGGCTGCGGCATGGGTACGAGCGGGTGCTGGTCGGAACCGGGTACGTCTTCGCGCTCGGCGTTCAGCTGTTGGTGATGCTGCTCGGTGGGCCCGGCGGCGGGCATCTGCTGACGATCGCCGACGTACCTGAGGTGGCCGGTCCGCTGCACGCGATCGAGTTGCTCGTGATCAGTGGCGTCGCGCTCACCGGCGTCGGGTTGCTCATCGCACGGCGGCGCGCGGACGGCAGGCCGTTGCGTCGGTCGCTGGCGCTGCTCGACGACGCGTTCATGCTCGGGTTGCTGATGATCGCCGTACTGCTCGTCGTCGGTGTCTTCGAAGGGCCGGCGTTCCCGGCGGTCCGGTCGGTCAGCCTGGCCTTGATCGGTCTCGCGCCGCTCGCATATCTCGGCGGTCTGCTGCAGGCTCGGCTCGCGCGTACGGCGGTTGGCGACCTGGTACTCGCGTTGCGCGCCGACCCGCTCGACCTGCGCGGCCCATTGGCGCACGCACTGCGGGATCCGTCGGTGGACCTGGTCTATTGGCTGCCGCAGTTCGGCAGTTGGGCGGACCAGGACGGCCGACCGGTGGACCTCCCGGCCGATCCGGACCGGGTCACGATGATCGAGCGCGACGGAATGCGGGTCGCGGCGTTGCTGCACCACCCGGCTCTCAACGAGGAGCCCGATCTGCTCGATGCGGTCAGTGCCGCGGCCGCGATCGCGATCGAGACCGGGCGGCTGCAGGCCGAGTTGCGGGCGAACGTCGACGAGCTCCGCGGATCCCGGGCTCGGGTGCTCGAGGCCGGCCAGCAGGAACGGCGGAGGCTCGAGCGCAACCTGCACGACGGCGCCCAGCAGCGACTCGTCTCGCTCTCGCTCGATCTCGGCGTACTGGAGACGCGACTCGGGTCGGATCCGGCGGCGAAGGCCTTGCTGAGTCAGGCGCGCAAGGAGATCGCGGTGTCCCTCGACGAACTGCGCGATGTCGCCCGCGGTCTGTATCCCGCCGTACTGACCGCGCATGGACTCGCGGTCGCGTTGGAGTCGTTGGCCGCCCGAGCACCGGTGCCGGTCGAGCTGAAGGTGGAGCTGGTCGAGCGGCTGCCGGAGGCTGTAGAGGTCGCCGCGTACTACGTGGTGAGCGAGAGCCTCACCAACATCGGCAAGCACGCCCAGGCGCGGACCGCGAGCGTGGACGTGCACGTGGCCGGCGGCGTGCTCGTGGTCGAGGTCGTTGACGACGGCATCGGTGGTGCGGACACCGAGCGCGGCAGCGGGTTGCGCGGTCTGGCCGATCGCGTCGAGTCTCTCGGTGGCCGGCTGCGGATCTGGACTCCGCGCGGTGCGGGCACCCGGCTTCGGGCGGAGCTGCCGTGCGGGTAGCGATCGCCGAGGACAGCGTGCTGCTGCGGGAAGGACTCGCCCGGCTCCTCGGCGACGCCGGATTCGACGTGATCGCGCGCTGCGGCGACGCCGACGAGCTGCGCGCCGTACTGCGAGTGCACTTGCCCGACGTTGTGATTGTTGACATTCGGCTGCCGCCGACCCACACCGACGAAGGGCTCCGCGCCGCCGTGGACATCCGGTCCCGGCATCCCGGGATCGCCGTACTCGTGCTCTCGCAGTACGTCGAACCGGGGCTGGCGATGCAGCTCCTCGCCGACTCCGCGGAAGGCGTCGGCTACCTGCTGAAGGACCGGATCAGCGACGTCCCCGACTTCCTGGCCCAGGTACGGCGAGTGGCGGCCGGCGGCTCGGCGATCGACCCGGAGATCGTGTCCACGCTGCTGTCCCGCCGCCGTACCGACGACCCCCTGGACCAGCTCACGCCGCGCGAACGCGAGGTCCTCGCCCTGATGGCCGCCGGCAACTCCAACCAGGGCATCGCCGACCGCCTGGTCATCACCGTCCGCGCAGTCGAGAAGTACGTCTCCAGCATCTTCACCAAACTCGGCATCCCCACCACCGGCGCCGAGTCCCGCCGAGTCCTGGCAGTCCTGCTGTTCCTCAGGCGCTGACCGATTCTTACTTGGCGTAGAGGGCTTCTACGTCGGCGGCGTGGTTGCGCATGACGATGTGGCGGCGGAGGGAGAGTTTGAGGGAGAGCTCGTCGGACTCCTGGGTCCAGTCGTTCGGGAGGATGGTGAACTTCTTGATCCCCTCGGCCTTGGAGACGGCGTCGTTGGCGTCGTCGACGGCCTTCTGCACCTCGGCGATCAGGTCCTCGTCGCCCACCAGCGACGGGACGTCGGTGGGCTTGCCGCGCTCGGACGCCCACGGCACGATCGTCTCCGGGTCGATCGTGACCAGAGCGGCGATGAACGGCTTGCCGTCGCCGACCACCATGCACTGGCTGACCAGCGGATGCAGGCGGATCCGGTCCTCGAGCACGGCCGGGGCGACGTTCTTGCCGCCGGCGGTGACCAGGATCTCCTTCTTCCGCCCGGTGATCTTGATGAACCCGTCGACGTCGAACTCCCCGAGGTCGCCGGTGTGGAACCAGCCGTCGGCGTCGATCGCGGCCGCGGTCGCGTCGTCGTTCTTCCAGTAGCCGAGCATCACCTGGCCACCCTTGAAGCACAGCTCGCCGTCCTCCGCGACGCCGACCGTCACACCAGGAAGCGGCCGGCCAACGGTGCCGATGCGGATGTCGTCGGGCAGGTTCACCGCCACCGCGGCGGTGGTCTCGGTCAGGCCGTAGCCCTCCAGCACCGGTACGCCGATGCCCCGGAAGAAGTGGCCGAGCCGGTCACCGAGCGGTGCGCCGCCCGAGACGGCGTACTGGACCTGGCCGCCGAGGACGGCCCGCAGCTTGCCGTACACCAGCCGGTCGAACAGCGCGTGCTTGGCCTTCAGACCGAACGACGCGCCGCCCTTGTCCTGCGCCCGCGAGTACGCGATCGCGGTGTCCGCGGCGGCGTCGAAGATCTTGCCCTTGCCCTCGGCATGCGCCTTCTGGCTGGCCGAGTTGAACACCTTCTCGAACACCCGCGGCACGCTCAGGATGAACGTCGGCTTGAACGCGCCGAGGTCCTCGACGAGGGTCTTCATGTCCGCGCTGTGTCCGAGCTTGACCCGCATCATCACGCAGCCGACCTGGATGATCCGGGCGAACACGTGCGCCAGCGGCAGGAACAGCAGCGTGCTCGCGCCGTTCGCGTCGAACAGGTCGTCCAGCACCTTCACCGCGGGGTTGAGCTCGTCCAGGAAGTTCGCGTGGCTGATCTTGCAGCCCTTCGGCCGGCCCGTCGTCCCGGACGTGTAGATCAGCGTCGCCAGGTCGCCCGGCTCGACCGCCGTACGGCGCTTGTCGAACTCGGCGTCGGAGACCTGCTGGCCGAGGACGGTGAGCTCCTCGACCGCGCCGGCCTCGAGCTGCCAGATCTCCTGCAGTGCGGGCGCGTCGGCCCGGGCGGACTCCACCACGGCGCCGTGCGCGGCGGTCTCGACCACCGCGGCGACTGCCTCGGAGTCGGTCAGGATCCACTGGATCTGCGACGCCGACGAGGTCTCGAAGATCGGCACCGTGACCGCGCCGATGCTCCAGAGCGCGTAGTCGACCAGCGTCCACTCGTACCGGGTCGCGCTCAGCAGGGCGACCCGGTCGCCGTGCTTCACGCCGGCCGCGATCAGGCCCTTCGCGACCGCGGTCACCTGGCGCGCGAACTCGGCGGCGGATATGTCCAGCCAGCCTCCCTCGGCACGTCGGCTGAACACCGCGGTGTCAGGATGAGAGGACGCGTTCGCCCAGACCGGGTCGCTCAGGCTCCCCGTGGGTGGCTCGGTCACAGCAGGAACGGTGTACTCACGCATCCGCGTCGTCTCCTAGTCGGTCACGAATCGTCGACTTCCGGCGCACGCTACAGTCACCTACCCAGAAGTAGCCAGGTTCATGTGACTCAAGGAACAGGTGCCCCTCAGCAATGCCCACGCTCGACATCAGTTGCGACGACCTGGTCGTTGCTGATCCAGCCTACGTCGCCGAGCGGCTCGGTTCGGACACCCTGTGGCGGGAGTGGTGGCCGGACCTGA
The DNA here is from genome assembly GCF_040653975.1 of Kribbella sp. NPDC050820. NCBI lineage: Bacteria > Bacillati > Actinomycetota > Actinomycetes > Propionibacteriales > Kribbellaceae > Kribbella > Kribbella sp. NPDC050820. The sequence continues at coordinate 30,763 of NZ_JBFAHB010000039.1, read as the reverse complement.
TCCTGACGCCGTCCGAGCGGCGCGGCCTGGAGGGTGTCCGCTGGTCCGTGACCGGTGCGGCGACCGGTACGGCGGAGTGGTGGCTGGAGCGGGTCCGGGACGGGGTCGTGGTGCACTGGTACCTGCGTGTCGACCCGGCGAAACCGGTCCGCGGCCGGGCCCTGAACAGGCTCCGGGAGCGGTACGTCGCGCAGTACCGGGAGCGGCTGTGGCGGTTCAAGGACGAAGTCGAGGCGGGCCGCGCCGCGGGCGAGCGCCGTACCGGGTCCGATCCCGCGATAGTCTCCGGGGAGGGAACCGGCCCACCGGCGACTCCGCTCCACACGTCACGGCAGCTAAGAGGTGAATCGATGGCGGAACAGACCACCTCGACCATCGTGGTGAACGCGACTCCGAAAGAGATCATGACGGTGATCGCGGACTTCGCGGCGTACCCGGAGTGGGCCGACTCGATGCGGGAGACCGAGGTGCTGTCCACCGACGAGGCGGGCCGGCCGAAGCAGGTGCGGTTCAAGGTGGACGCCGGGGCGATCTCGGACGAGTACACGCTGGACTACACCTGGTCCCGCAACGAGGTGACCTGGACGCTGGTGCAGGCCAAGATGGTGAAGGGCATGGACGGCGCGTACGTGTTGCGCGACCTGGGGGCGGAGGGCACCGAGGTGACGTACCGGCTGGCCGTGGACGTGGCGATCCCGATGATCGGGATGCTCAAGCGGAAGGCGGAGAAGGTCATCATCGACACTGCTCTCAAGGGCCTGAAGAAGCGCGTCGAGTCCTGATCCAGTGACCCGGGTTCTGCTGTACACAGGTAAGGGCGGCGTCGGGAAGACGACCTCCGCCGCGGGCACTGCCACGCTCGCCGCGTTGCGCGGGCTGCGCACGCTGGTGCTGTCGACCGATGCCGCGCACTCGCTGTCGGACGCGTTCGACTCCGAGGTCGGCGGTGAGCCGACCGAGATCGACGACCTGCTGTTCGTCCAGCAGATCGACGCGCAGCGCCGGTTCGAGCGGTCCTGGGGCGACATCCAGTCGTACCTGCGGTCGGTGCTGCACATGGTCGGGGTGGACCCGATCGAGGCCGAGGAGCTGACCGTGCTGCCCGGCGCCGAGGAGGTGCTCGCGCTGCTCGAGGTGCGCGACCACGTCCGGTCCGGCCGCTGGGACGTGATCGTGGTCGACTGCGCGCCGACGGCGGAGACGCTGCGGCTGCTTGCGTTGCCCGAGGCGCTCAACTGGTACATGGACCGCATCTTCAACGCCGAGCGCAAGGTGATGCGGACCTTCCGGCCGTTCCTCAGCCGCGGGTCGGCGCTGCCGATGCCGGACGACACCGTCTTCGACGCGTTGCGGCGGCTGCAGAGCGACCTGTCGGACATCAAGACGCTGCTGGCCGGGCCGGACGCGTCCGTGCGGCTGGTGCTCACGCCGGAGACCGTGGTCGTGGCCGAGGCGCGGCGCTCGCTGACCCGGCTGTCGCTCTACGGCTACCGAGTGGACGGCGTGGTGGCGAACCGGGTGTTCCCCGCCGCCGGTGCGGACAGCTGGCGGCGTCAGTGGGTCGCGGCGCAGCGCGGGATCCTCGAAGAGGTCGCCGACTCGTTCCGGCCGCTGCCGATCTGGGAGTCGCCGTACCGGGTCTGTGAGCCGGTGGGTGTGGAGGAGCTGGCCGCGTTCGCCGTCGAGATGTACGGCGGGGACGACCCGTTCGCTCGTGCGACGGACGAGACCTCGCTGTGGGTGGACCGGCACATCGACACCGACGGCCGCACGTACACACTGACGATGCCGTTGCCGCTGGCATCCGCTAGTGAGCTGGAGCTGGCGCGGCACGGCGACGAGCTGATCATCACGGTCGGGTCCTACCGGCGCGTGCTGCCGCTGCCGGCCGCATTGGCGCGTGGTGTGGTCGCGGGTGCGCGGCTGGACGACGGCCGGCTGCAGGTGCGGTTCGCTCCGCGGGAGCTCGCTCGCTCGGTGCCCAACGACGTACCAAGTGGCGCCGGACCGCTGGAGTCGGCGCAAGAGCTGGCGCAGGGGCTAACAGCCGAATACCACGCCCAACGCCGCGAACGCGAGGCCGCGATCGGAGAGGGCCGGTGACCAAGGATCCAATCGGTTCTGTCGCCGAGGAAGCTGCCAAGCTGTTCGCCGTACTGCAGAACGCGGCCGACACGAAGGGTACTGCGGAAGCCGCGGTGGACGAGCCGCATGAGCACAAGCTCGGGCCGGACTGTCAGTGGTGCCCGGTGTGCCAGCTGATCCACAAGGTGCGCAACACCAGCCCGGAGACCATCGAGCAGCTGTCGGCGGCGGCTGCGCACGTGCTCGGGTCGGTGCGGTCGTTGCTGGAGGCAGCCGCCGAGGCCGCCAGGCAGGCGCGGGAGGACGCAGCGTCGCGATCCTCACAGCAAGAGGAGGAGCCGAGCCGGCCCCGGGTGGACCGGATCGACGTGAGTGAGGACCCCGAACCATGGGACTGACCATCGGCATCGACGTCGGCGGAACGAAGATCGCAGCCGGCGTCGTGGGCGACGACGGCACGATCGGCGCGCGGACGCAGCGTGACACCCCGGCCGACTCGGTCGACAAGACCGCCGCCGCGATCTGCGACGCGGCCGCAGAACTGATCGCCGGGAACGACATCGAGGCGGTGGGCATCGGCGCTGCCGGGTTCGTGTCGTCCGACCGCTCGACGGTGCTGTTCGCGCCGAACCTGGCCTGGCGGGACGAGCCGCTCGGCGCCCGGGTCGCGGAGACGCTGAAGATCCCGGTCGTGGTCGAGAACGACGCGAACGCGGCCGCCTGGGGCGAGTTCGCGTTCGGTGCGGCCAAGGACGTCGAGCACATGGTCTGCATCACCGTCGGCACCGGGATCGGTGGCGGGGTGGTGATCGACAGCGAGCTGCTGCGTGGCGAGCACGGTGTCGCGGCCGAGCTCGGACACATGCGCGTCGTACCGGGTGGACATCGGTGTGGGTGCGGCGCCCGCGGGTGCTGGGAGCAGTACGCGTCGGGCCGGGCGCTGGTGCGGGAAGGCCGGGCCCAGGCGGAGTCGGGGTCGCTCGCGGCCGCGCAGATGCTGAGCGTCTGCGGGATCACCGACCCGGCGGAGCTCACCGGGCCGATGATCACCGACGCGGCCGCCGCGGGCGACCCGTGCGCGGTCGAGCTGCTGGACGACCTCGGCCGCTGGCTGGGCGAGGGCCTGGCGAGCATCGTGACGCTGTTCGACCCGAGCGTGGTCGTGATCGGCGGCGGCGTGAGCGCGGCCAAGGACCTGCTGCTCAAGTCGGCCCAGGTCGCGTTCGAGCGGCATCTGCCGGCCAAGTCCAACCGGCCGCACCCGACCTTCGGCCTGGCCGAGCTCGGCAACGACGCCGGCCTGATCGGCGCCGCCGACCTGGCCCGCCGCCCGATCTCGGCGACCTGACGACGGTGGATACTGGATATAGACCGGCGGGGGTCGGGGGTACGGCGAGGAGGGTCGTGCGGTGGCTCTGACGCAGGCTTTGACGATCGGGATCGACATCGGCGGCACCAAGGTGGCTGCCGGCGTGGTCGACCCGGAGGGCAACATCCTGGACCGGTTGCGCCGGGACACGCCGACGAAGGACCCGAAGGAGACCGAGGACGCGATCGCGGAGATCGTCCGCGACCTGGAGTCTCGGCACGACGTGATCGCGGTCGGCATCGGCGCGGCCGGGTTCGTCGACGGGACCCGCTCGTCGGTGCTGTTCGCCCCGCACCTGGCCTGGCGGCACGAGCCGTTGCGGGACGCGGTCGAGCGCCGGCTCGGGCTGCCGGTCGTGGTCGAGAACGACGCGAACGCGGCGGCCTGGTCGGAGTGGCGGTTCGGCGGCGGCCAGGGCGAGAGCCACCTGGTCTGCGTGACGCTCGGTACCGGCATCGGCGGCGCGATCCTCAACGACGGGTCGCTGCAGCGCGGGAAGTTCGGCATCGCGGGTGAGTTCGGGCACATGCAGGTCGTGCCGGGCGGGCACCGCTGCGAGTGCGGCAACCGCGGCTGCTGGGAGCAGTACGCCTCCGGCAACGCGCTGACCCGGGAGGCGCGGGAGCTGGCGCTGTCCGGTTCGCCGGTCGCGCACAATCTGCTGCGCCGGGCCGAAGGCGATCCGCGGAAGATCAACGGGCCGATGGTGACCGAGCTGGCCAAGGACGGCGACCCGGTCGCGGTCGAGCTGCTCGAGGACGTCGGCCGCTGGCTCGGGATCGGGCTGGCCAACCTGGCCGCCGCGCTGGATCCGGGCACCTTCGTGATCGGCGGTGGCGTCTCGGACGCCGGTGAGCTGTTGCTGGCGCCGGCCCGGGAGGCGTTCAAGCGGACGCTGACCGGTCGCGGGTTCCGGCCGGAGGCGCGGATCGTGCGCGCCGTCCTCGGTCCGGAGGCCGGCCTGGTCGGCGCCGCGGACCTGGCCCGCGAGGAGGCGACCTGGTTGCGTCGCGTCCGGGTCAAGACGAACGCGGTCACCGCGAAGACCGCGGCGGCCCGCAACCGCACCACCCGTCTCGAGAGAGCAGCCCGCAAGTCGGCAAGCCGCCGTACCGGCATGCGTACGGCGCCTGACCCGATCCACCACGCCGACCTGAACGGCGACCACGACGCATGATGTCCGGTCCAACCCTGCGGGTGCTGTCGTACAACGTGCATCGGTGGGGTGACGACCGGGAGGCGCTGGCCCGGGTGGTGAAGGCGTGCGCGCCGGACGTGATGCTCGTCCAGGAGGCGCCGACCTGGTGGGGCACGCGACGCAGACGCCGGGCGATGGCGGCGAGCTTCGGGATGACGTACGTCGCCGCGTCCGCACGCAACGCGATCCTGGTTGCCGACGGCACCGAACTGGCCGAACCGCTGCACTGGCGGATCTGGCGCCCGTTCGTCCGCCGCCGGCTCCGGCTGATCGCGACCCAGCTCCCCGGCGGCGCAGTCGGCGGCCGGGTCATCCTCGGGACCGTCGAGTTGGCGCTGATCGTCTGCCACCTCGGCCTGCACATCCGCGGCCGCGAGCACGAACTCGAGCAGGTGCTCCGCGGTTGCCGCTCCTTCGGCACGCCGTACCTCCTGGTCGGCGACCTCAACGAGGAACCCGACGGCCCGATCTGGAAACGCCTCGCCGAAGAAGGCCTCACCGACCTCGGCGCCGACGCCGGCCCCACCTTCAGCTCGAGCAACCCCCACAAACGCATCGACGGCGCCCACCTGTCCCCCAACCTCTCCGGCCGCATCCTCCCAACCCCCGCCACCAGGGAAGACCTGGCCGCCGCCTCCGACCACCTCCCCATGCTGATCGAGCTCGCCGGGGATTAGTGGTGGGTACTTCGGGGGTGTGAGGCGATCTGCTGGGTCTGGTCGCCGTGCCGGATCGAGGAGATGTTGTGAGTTCTGTGGAGAGGTATGCGCGAAAGCCTCGGGTGGTCGGGGCTTCGCGGCGGCCCACCGAGGTGAGTGGGCCGTTTGTGTGTGGGTGGAGCGCGGTGGGTGAATGTGCGGTGGTCCGGGTCGCCGGTCAGGTTGACCTGGTGACGGCGCCGGCGTTCGAGTACGAGCTCACACACGTGATCACCACCAAGTTGCCGAAGCTCGTGGTGGATCTGCGCCGCGTCACCGTGATGGAGCCGGCCGGAATCGACGTACTGTCCATCGCCCACGATCTGGCCGTCGAGCATGGTGGATGGGTGCGTACGTCGGGTGCCGCGAAATGGCTCGCGGACCTGATGCGGACGATCACGCCCACCCACTACCCCACGCTCGCCGAGGCGCTCCCGGCGTACCGCCCACTCGGATAGCCGGATCAACCGATCGGCTGGCTACTTGCCGCCGCTGAAGGTGATCCCGTTGGTGATCTGCTTCTGGGCGACGAAGAACACCAGCAGGCAGGGCAGCGTGATCAGCACGGAGGTTGCCATCAGCAACGGCGTGTCGGTGCCGTTGACGGACTGGAAGCCGGCCAGCGCCAGTGGCAGCGTCTTCCACTCGTCGGAGTTGATGTAGATCGCCGGGCCGAGGAAGTTGTTCCAGTAGCCCATGAACAGCAGGATCGACACCGCCACGATGGCCGGCCGGGCCAGCGGCAGGTACACCAGCAGGAACATCTTGAACCAGCCGCACCCGTCCACCACCGCCGCGTCGGCCAGCTCGCCCGGCATCCGCAGGAAGAACTGCCGGAACAGGAAGATGTAGAACGGCGACCCGAAGAACGCCGGCAGGATCAGCGGGTACAGCGTGTCGATCATGCCGAGGTTGTTGAACAGCATGAACTGCGGCACCATCGTCACCTCCCCCGGCAGCAGCATGGTCGCCAGCACGACCGCGAAGACCACGCCGGAGAACCGCACCCGCAACCGCGCGAACGCGAACCCGGCCAGCGCGCAGGAGAACACCGTCCCGGCGATCGGGATGAACGTGGTCAGCACCGAGTTCAGCGCGTACCGCCAGAACGGGAACGACGTCACGGCCCGGGAGTAGTTGTCCCACAGTAACTCCTCCGGCACTACGCTCGCGCCCGAGCTCCCCACCCCGGCGAGCGACCGCAGGGAGGTCGCGATCATCCAGAGGAACGGGTAGACGAACGCGATCGACCCGAGCACCAGGACGACGTACAGCACGATCGTGAGTGAGACGTTCCGGCGCCAGTACGGCCGGTCGGTAGGGATCGCCACCGCCGGACGGGGCTCTGCCAGCGCGGTCATCGGTTCTTCCTCCTGCGGCGGACCGACAGCTCGGTCTCGTAGTACACGGCGAACGCGCTCCCCCGCAGCGTCACCGCGGTCAGCGCCAGGATGACGACGAACAGGATCCAGGCCAGCGCGGACGCGTAGCCCATCCGGAAGTTCTGGAAGGCGTTGTCGTAGAGGTAGTAGACGAAGAACAGCAGCGAGTCCTTCGGGCCGCCGTTCGCGATGAAGCCCTGGGTGAAGATCTGCAGCGACCCGATGATCCCGGTCAGCGCGTTGAACAGGATGATCGGTGACAGCTGCGGCAGCGTCACGTGCCAGAACAGCCGTACCGGACCGGCGCCGTCGAGGGCCGCAGCCTCGTACAGGTTGGTCGGCACGTCCTTGAGCCCGGCCAGGTAGATCACCATTGCTCCGCCGACCGTCCACAGACTCATCAGAATCACTGTCGGCAGCGCCCAGGACGCGTCGCTGAACCAGCCGGGTCCTTCGATACCGATCTTGCCCAGCACATCATTGGCCAGCCCGTACTGCGGGTTGAACACCCACAGGAACAGCACCATCTGGGCCACACCGGACACCAGGCTCGGCAGGTACCAGATGGTCCGGAAGAAGCGCATCCCGGGCAGGTCCGCGTTCAGCAGCAACGCCACCAGGAAGGCCAGCGCGGTCTGCAGCGGCACGCTGATCAGCGCGTACAGCAGGGTCACCTTCAAGGCCTGCGCGACCCGCGGGTCCTGGAAGGCCTCGGTGTAGTTGGCGAAGCCGACGAACTGCGGCGGCGTGATCAGGTCCCAGGACGTCAGGCTGACGTAGACCGACGACAGCATAGGGCCGACCGTGAACAGCGCGAAGCCGATCAGCCAGGGTGACACGAACAGCCAGAACGCGATCGTCTTGTCGGCCCGCGGCCACTTCCGCTTCGCCCCGTACGCCGCCAGTCCGATGACGGCGTACAGGGCGATCAGCAGGAGCAGGAACGGGACCAGCGGCACGAGTACGGCGGGGACGCCCCAGGACTCCGCGAGGCTCCGGATCCAGCCGATGGTCGGGTTCATCGGCTACCTCACTGCTTCAGTGCGGCGGTGCACTTGTCGTTGAGCCCGGGCAGGATCTTCGCGACGTCGTCCTTGCCGCTGCCGAGCGGCGTGTAGCTGGTGATGCCCTTGTCGGCGTCGCCGGCGATCTGCGCCTCCCGCGGCACCGACGGGCTGACCTGCCCGGTCTTCATCGCGGTGGTGAACGCGGCCAGGTTCCGCTCGGCCGGCAGCACCTTCTCCAGCGTTCCGGTCGACTCGGCGATGATCGGGACGCCGAGCGCGGTGTTGCCCTGGATCAGCTGGTTCTGCGCGTCCGGGTTCGAGCTGGCGAACTCGACGAACTTCTTCGCCGTCTCCAGTTGCTTGCCGCTCGCGGTCTTCGAGATCGCCAGGCCGCCGACCTCCATCGGGAATCCCTTGCCCGGGACCGGGACCAGCGTCCAGTTCGGCTTGCTGATCTTGGCGAAGTCGGCGACCGTCCACGGCCCGAAGTCGCTGAAGGTGCCAAGGCGCCCGGCCGCGAACCACTGCGCCTGGTCCTGTCCCTGGACGTCGAGCGAGGTCGGCGCGTACCGGTCCTTCTGCATGTCGACGACGTACTGCGCGGTCTGCACGCCCTGCGCGTCGCCGAAGGTGCAGGCAGTCGCCTCGGCGTTGTAGAACCCGCCGCCGGCCGCGGTCAGCCAGCCCTTGAACCACAGGTTGCTCGCGCCGTAGACCCGGCTCTTGCCCTCCCCGTGCGACAGCTTCGCCGCGACGTCGCGGTACTCCTCCAGGGTCAGCGGCGTCGTTGCGCTCGGCAACGGGATCCCGGCGGCCTTGAACGCGTCCACGTTGATCGCCATCACCTTCGGCTTGGCGGTGAACGGCATCGCGTAGTACTTGCCGTCGTACTTCAGCGACTCGGAGATGTTCGGCTGGACGAACTTGCCGGCGTCCACCTGCTGCTCGGCGAAGCTGGGCGCGAACCCGGCCAGGCTGGTGTTGCTGATCTCCATCACGGTGGACTGGGTGCCGGCCGCGATCGAGGTCTGCAGCTTCTGCTCGTAATCGGACTGGATCCAGTTGGTGGTCACCGTCGTGCCGGGGTTGGCCTTCTCGAACGCGGCCGCGATCGCCTTCAGCGAGGCGGCCTCGGAGTTCGTCCCCCAGAACGAGAAGCTGATGTCGGCGGAGTCGCCGGAGTCACTGGCGGCAGGTGGGTTGCTGGTGGCGCAGCCGGCAGCCAGCAGTACGGCGGCGGTCGCCGGGATCAGGCGGTGCGAAAGCTTCATGAAAGGTCCTTGCTCTGAGTGCTGACCCGGGCGGTCCGACCGGGTTCGAGGAGGTGAGGTGCGGCTTGGCCGACGGTGACCGTGAGCGGCCCCGGTCCGCTGTGCACGGTGATCTCGGTGGTGTGCCGGCCTTGCTGGCTGATGCGGAGGTCCCAGCCGCCGACCCGGACGTGGTCGGCGGTCAGCCGGCCGATGCCGGCGGGCAGGTGGGAGTCGATGGTCAGGGCGGCCGCCGCCGCGTCCGGCACCAGGCCGAGCAGGCCGGCCACCAGGTGCTGGACGACGGTGAAGGAGATCTCCGGGTAGTCGTCACGGCTGTCGATCAGGTGCTGGATCCAGCGCCAGGCCGACTCGTCCCGGCGGTGCCGGAAGAACACCTCGGGCAGGTAGCTGAACGCCTCGATGTTCTGCGGCGGCCGCTGCTCCAGTTGCGCTTCCAGGTAGTCGAGGAATCGCTCGTTCTTCGCACCCGTCCCGCTCAGCCCGGTCATCGCGACGATCCAGTGCGACTCCAGCCCCCACCCGAAGTCGAGCCCGGCCTTCGTCCGGCCGCGCGCGAACCACTCGCCGTTCCACCAGCCGTCCAGGAACATTGCCTGGATCCGCTCGGCCCGGTCGTCCAGGCCGAGTTTGCGGAGTGCGGCGTACTGCAGCGCGAGCCCGTCACCGGCGACGACGAGGGGCGCGTCCTGCTCGTTGTAGGTGGCGGTGCCGACGAAGATGTCGCCGGTGCCGGACGCTTCCGGGACGCCTTCGCCGTCGGCGTCGTGGGCGTCGACGAACTCGCCGATCGAGTGCCGGTAGTACGCGGCCAGGTCGGGGTCGTCGAGCCACTGCCGGTCGCCGGTCCAGTCGTACTGTTCCAGCGCCCGGTAGGTCAGGTCGAACACCGCGGGGATCTCCCGGACGAAGTGTTCGTCGTGGTGGTAGTCGATCTCGGCGATCCGGCCGTCGAAGTGGAACGCCCACAGCGGGAACCACTTCCGGGCCGGCGTCGCCGACCGGGCGAAGTGCTGGAACATCGCGAAGTTCTCGGCGTCCAGGCCGAGCAGGTGCGCGCCGGCCGCCTGGTGGCAGACGTCGCGGGAGTAGAACAGCGGCCGGGACGGGTAACCGGCCCAGTACGACGGCAGGTTGCCCGGCGCGGCGCCGGTCTGGACCCAGTCGAGCGCGCGCTTGCGGGCCCAGCCGAAGGCGTCCTCGACGATCGGGTTGTCGGAGCTGACAGCCAGCACGGCCACTCCTCGGAGAATCGGATATTAGCGCTAAAACTAGGGTTGTCCAGGAATTCCGTCAATACCTTCTTGGCATCGGGTTTTACCGCTATAGTCCAGCTCGTGACGACTTTCGACATCCGCTCCCCCGACGGCCGCACGCACCGAACCGGTTCGGTCGCCGGCGCCCGCTCGATCACCGAGCTGCCGGCTTCCGGGCCCGGCGTGCTGCGGTACGACGTGGTCGCCGACGGCACCGTGCAGCTGCGCTGGACCTGGCCGGCCGACTCCGCCGTGACCCTGTGGCGGGCGACTCAGTCGTCACATCGCGAGCTGCCGACCGACTGGGGTTCGCACCGCGACATCCGGTCGGTCCGATCGGCGCCGGTCGCGGCTCTCGTCGACGCGCAGGACCGGAGCCTGCTCACCGTCTCGCTGTCGGCGACGGTCCGCGGCTGCGACTTCGCGATCGGCGTCAACGAGGAAAGCGCCGAGCAGCTGATCCAGTTGGCGGTCGACGACATCGCGCCGACGGACGGCGTGCACCGCTTCATCCTGCGGATCGACTTGGGTGGTCTGCATTTCGCCGAGTCGCTGCGCGGCGTGACTGACGACTGGACGCGCGAGCTGGGCGACCGGATCGCGCCGGTGCCCGAGCTGGCCCGGCAGCCGATGTACTCGACCTGGTACAGCGACCACCAGCACGTCTCCGCCGAGTCCGTCGAACAGCACGCGCGTTCCGGAGCGTCGTACGACTGCAAGGCCGTGATCGTCGACGACGGGTGGCAGACCGACGACACTCGCCGCGGGTACGCCTACTGCGGCGACTGGGAGCCGACGTTCCACGACATGACCCAGCACGTACGACGGGTGCACGACCTCGGGATGCGGTACGTCCTGTGGCTCGCGCCGCCGTTGATCGGTCCCCACTCGAAGGCATGGGAGAGCCTGAAGAACAGCACGCTCGGCCATCTCGAGCACCTCGAGGCGTCGGTGCTGGACCCACGGCTGCCCGAGGTGCGGGAGCACATCGTCGAGTCGTGTGTACGGCCGGTGCGCGACTGGGGTGTGGACGGGTTGAAGCTCGATTTCCTCGACACGTGGGCGTCCTGGCAGCTCCCGGGGCTGGACGAGGGCGTCGAATCGACCCTGCAGGCGATCACCGACGAGTTGCGGCGGCTGCGGAGTGACGTGCTGATCGAGTTCCGGCAGGACTACGTGCACCCGCGGCTGTGGCAGTTCGGGACGTTCCTGCGGGCCGGCGACTGCGCGATGGACCCGGTCGAGAACCGGGTCCGCACGGTCGACGCGCGGCTGCTGGCCGGCGATCGGGCGGTGCACTCGGACATGCTGATGTGGCATCCGTCGGCCGCTCCGGAGACGGTCGCACAGCAGTTCATCGGCGCGATGTTCAGCACGCCGCAGGTGTCGATGGAGCTCGAGGCGCTGCCGGTGGAGCATCAGCAGGTCGTGCGGTTCTGGCTCGGGTTCCTGCGTGATCACGCCGACGTGCTGCTTGGCGGCGTACTGACTCCGATGCGGCCGGATGCTCGCTACACGCAGGTGCGGGCGGTCGGCGGGTCGACCGTCGTGGCCGTTTTCGCCAACCCTGTCGTGCGTTTGAGTGAGTCCGACCGGTCCGTCGTGGTGGTGAACGGCGGCAGCGAACCGCGCATCCTGGTCGAAGGAGCCGGTTCTGGACCGGTCGACCTCGTAGTGTCGGACTGCACGGGCGTGGAGGTGTACCGGGGGACGACGACACCGCCGCAGGTGTGGGCGATCGACGTACCCGTGGCCGGACTGGCGCGGATCGTGCGGAACTGAGGGGGCTGGATTGACGCAGCAGCAGAAGCCACGACGGACGACGGTCGCGGATGTCGCCCGGCTGGCCGGGGTGTCGGCGATGACGGTGTCGAACGTGCTCAACGCGCCGCACCGCGTCAGCCCGCCGACTGTGCAGACGGTGCGGGCCGCGATCAAGGAGCTCGGGTACACCCCGAACCACGCCGCCCGGGCGCTCTCGTCCGGACGCAGCCAGGTGATCGGGCTTCCGCTGTACCTCGAGGACGACGCGTTCAGCGACCAGAACCCCGGCCTGGGCGGCTTCCTGCACGGGCTGCTCGGCGGTCTGGTGAAGTCGGCCGCGATCTCCGGGTACGGCGTCCACGTCACCACACCGACCGAGGGTGCGACCGAGATCGCGCTGTACGAGAAGCTGATCGCAGCCCGGCAGGTCGACGCGATCGTGGTGCTCGAGACGATGCCGCACGACGACCGGATCGAGTACCTGAGCCAGCGGCCGTTCCCGTTCGTCGCGTTCGGGCGGACCGGGCATCAGCACCGGCAGTGCTGGGTCGACGTCGACAACGAGACGTCGATGGCCGGGATCGCCCGGCATCTGCAGGCGACCGGTCGTTCGCGGGCGGTGTACCTCGCGACCGACAGTGCTCTGCCCTGGGTGCATCAGCGGCAGGAGGGGTTCCTGCGGGAGTTCCCGGCCACGGTCGTGGAGTCGTTCGGGTCGCTCGAGGCCGTGGCGTCGTACGTCGAGGAGACGGATCCGCCGGACGTGTTCGTGGCGGACAACGACGCGTACGCCGTGGTCGCGATGCGCGCGTTGCAGCAGCGCGGGATCACCGTGGGCCAGGATGTCGCAGTGACGGGGTTCAACGACTTCCCGTTCGCGAGCATGCTCGACACTCCGCTGACCACCGCGCGGATCCCGTTGCGCGACATCGCCACCGCGCTGTTCGACCGGGCGATCCGGGAGATCAACGGCGATCCGGATCATCCAGGTTGCCTGGTCACCGCTCCCCTGGTGGTCCGCTCCAGCGCCTGACGGGCGATCAGCAGGGTGATCGTCGTACCGAGGATCCCGGACAGGGCGATGGTCAGGCTGGGTTTCAGGAAGGTGCCGACCAGGCCGCCGAGGGCGATGCTCAGGCCTTGGACGGCCATCAGGCCGCTGGTCTGGACGGTGAACAGACGGCCGCGGTACGACGGTTCGACCGTCGCGAGGATCATCGGGTCGATGGCCTGGTTGAAGGCGTAGCCGGCGCCGGAGACGGCCAGCAGCACGGCGGCCAGCGGGATGGAAGGCGTTGCCAGGAAGGCGATCGCGGGGAGTTGGCTGGCGAGCACGAGGGGGACGACGAGGCGTCGGCGGGTGGATGGGGTGAAGCGGGCTACGACGAGTTCGCCGAGGACCGTGCCGGCTGCGTAGCCGGCGAAGAGTGCGCCGGCGGCTGAGGCGGCGGCTCCGGTCTGGGCGGCGTACGCGACTGCGAGGCCGTCGGGGACCGAGGAGAAGGCGGGCGCGACCCAGGTCAGCAGGATCAGCGTGCGCAGGCGCTTGGTGGTGAAGATGTAGCGCAGGCCGGTCAAGGAGTCGCTGACTGTGTTGCGTTGCCGCTCGCCGGGTGGGGTGTACGGCGTGCCCGCGCCGATCAGGATCGCGGATGCTCCGAAGGTGACGGCGTCGAGCGCGAGGAGCCAGGTGGGACCGATTGCGGCGACTGCGATCGCACCCAGGGCGAAGCCGGTGAGGACGGTCACCTGGCTGATTGCCCGGAGCAACGATCGGCCGATCGGGAAGAGGTCGGCCGGGAGCAGGTGGGCGAGGCTGGTGGCGCGGGCGCCGGCGAAGATCGGGGCGATGATGCCAGTCAGCAGGAGGAGGCCGAGGAGGGTGCCGACTGGCAGGCCTGGGATCAGCATTGCGCCGATGCAGAGTGCGCTGAGCAGGTCGCAGCACACCAGGACGCGGCGGGCGGGGAAGCGGTCGGCGATCGAGGAGAGCACGATCCCGCCTAGCGCGTAGGGCAGGAACGAGCAGACGAGCACCAGCGCGGAGAGCAGCGGTGAGCCGGTCCGCTCGAACACCAGGATGGAGAGCGCAACCTGCGCCGCGACAGTCCCGACCATGGACACGGCGTGGGCGAGGAAGATCGTGCGCATGCCCGGGATGGCCAAGACTGCTCGGTAAGACCTCACAGCTCGAGGGTGTCTGCTGCTGCTCCTGCGGCGTAGACTTTTGGTTGTGGCCGAAAGTTGTGGGGGATGACTGTTCTGCGGTTTACGCAGGGGGATGCGTTGCGGTGCCGGTTCGGGGCTTCGCCGTTGTGGGAGACGATGTCGGCGGTGCGGGTGCTGCACGGCGTGCGCCATCGCGGGTTGTACGCACCGTGGGTGGCCGCGAAGGCTGAGGCGGCGGCCGGGCTGGAGCTGGATGGGTTGAAGGCGGTCCAGCCACGCGCCGGCTTCACGCCCGACTTCCTCACCCCACCACCCAAAGCATCACGAGCCAGATTCGCGACCGAGATCGCCCGCGTCCGCAGCACACCCCTCGACCGCGTCCGATCCGAGCTGACCCGGTCGCGCAACGAGCTCGACAACCCCGGCGCCCCCGAGATCGACCGGATGCTCGAGGACCTGCCCGGCGCGCGAGAACGCCTCGCAGACGAGATCGAAGGCGCCTGGGAAGCACTCGTCCGACCCGACTGGCCGCTCATCAGCCGCGTCCTGGACGACGACATCGCCTACCGCGGCCAGCAGTTCACCGACGGCGGCCTGGCCGCCCTCTTCGACGACCTGCACCCGACACTCACCTGGGAGGACGACCGCCTGATCGCCACCCGGTACCGCGAACCGGACCACGAGCTCACCGGACAGGGCATCCTGCTCGTCCCCGGCGTCTTCGCCTGGCCACACCTCGTCATGATCCTCGACCCGAGCTACCAGCCCACTGTGGTCTACCCGGCCCGCGGCGCGGCCCGCCTCTGGTCAGATGCCCCCGCTCCCCCGGATCCGCTGGCCCGTCTGCTCGGCCGCACCCGCGCAACCCTCCTGGTAGCCCTCGACCCACCCGCCACGACCAGTGCGCTCTCCGAGCAGTACGGGCTGGCGCTGGCGACCGTGGCTGAGCACCTGGCCGCCCTGTACGACGCGGGGCTCGCGAGTCGGCGCCGTACGGGTCATCAAGTCCATTACCGCCGTACCGAAGTCGGTCAAGCGGTGATCGACGCGTCCGTTGGTTAAATGCACTGGTGAACAGCACACGTCACATTCGGCGGTGGCCGGCTTCGCTGGCGGTGGTCGCCGTACTGGTCCTGCAATTGGTCGTGCCGACCGAGATCATCCCGCTGCCGCGGTGGATCATGCCGGTGCTCGGTGCGGCGCTGCTGCTGCCGCTGGTGTGGGCGAACCCGTTCCACCTGCGCAGGGACGAGCCCTGGCTGCGGTGGGTCGAGCTGATGCTGCTCGGCGTCCTGGTGGTCGTCAATGCGATCTATCTGACCGGACTGATCGTCTATCTGAGCTCAGGTGAGGCGAACGACGGCCCGGTGCTGGTCAAGGCCGCGCTGCTCATCTGGGTGACGAACGTGGTCGCGTTCGGGGTCTGGTACTGGGAGGTCGACCGCGGCGGACCGTTCGCGCGGGCGCCCGAGCACGAGCGGGAGGCCGAGCGGGCCGACCTGCTGTTCCCGCAGATGACGGTCGACCTGCCGGGCTGGGAGCGCTGGCTGCCCGGGTTCACCGACTACCTGTTCGTCGCGTTCACCGCCGCGACCGCGTTCAGCCCGACCGACACGATGCCGCTGACCGCGCGGGTGAAGACGCTGATGGGCATCCAGGCGGCCGTGTCGTTGCTCACCGTCGCGGTGGTCGCGGCGCGCGCCGTGAACGTCCTGTGAGAAAGGCTCTCGACAGCCATGTAATGGGCATGAGAGTGTTATGCCCATGTACAGCACGAAGTCGGTGGGGCTCGGTTTCGCCGTGTTCTCGGCGGTCACGTTCGGTGGTTCGGGGCCGTTCGCCAAGGCGCTGATCGGGGCCGGTTTCACCCCCGAGCAGGCCGCCTGGCTGCGGATTCTCGGCGCGGCGGCGCTGCTCATCCCGCTCGTGCTGATCTTCCGGGGCCTGAGCGGGCTGCGGGCCGCCCGGTCGTCGTGGCGGGCGCTCGTGATGTACGGCCTGACCGGGATCGCCGGCTGCCAGACGCTGTTCTTCATCGCGGCCAGCCGGCTGCCGGTGGGCGTCGCGCTGATGCTCGAGTTCACCGGTCCGGTGCTCGTGGTCGCGTGGCTCAAGTTCGGGCAGAAGATCGCCGTGCCCAGGACGGCGGCGGTCGGCGTCGGGATCGCGCTGGTCGGCCTCGCGACCGTGGTGGAGATCTGGTCCGGGCTGAAGCTCGACATGGTCGGCCTGGTGGCCGGACTCGGTGCGGCTGCGTGCCAGGCGACGTACTTCATCCTGATCGACAAGCTGACCGGCGCCGCGGACCCGCTGGTGATGACCGCGGCCGGAAGTGTGGTCGGCGCGGTCGCGCTGACCGCGATCTCCGCGCCCTGGGGTATCCCGTGGCACTCGCTGGTCGAGACGATCGCGATCGGTGACCGTTCCGCGCCCGGTTGGGTGCTGGCCGGCTGGCTGATCGTCGTCAGCACGGTGGTGGCCTACCTGGCCGGCGCGGCCGCGGTTCAGCGGCTGTCCGCCGCGGTGGGCGGTGCGGTGGCGTACGTCGAGGTCGTTGCCGCAAGCATCTTCGCCTGGATCCTGCTGAACGAGACGCTGCGCACCAACCAGATCCTCGGCGGCGTGATCGTGCTGGCCGGCGCCTTCGTCGCGCAGTTCTCGGTCGGCAAGGTCGCTCCCCCGGAGATCCCGGACACCGACACCCCGCGCACCCTGGACCCGGCCGGCGTCTGAGGTCCGGCGCAGGCGACTGCACCGGACCTCAACCGGGGACGGCCTTGGCTAAAGCGAGGGCTGCAGCAGGGAGTCGACCAACTCCCGGGGCAGCCCGTGGGTCTCGTGCAGGTACTCGTAGTCGGTGTCGTCCAGGGACTTGTGGAAGCGATCGTGGCTGAGCACCTTGCGGCCGCGGTCCAGCAGGTTGCTGAACCGGATCTCCTCGTCGATCAGGATCCGCCGGACCAGCGTCACCGTCTCGCCCTGGTGGAAGTGCCGTAGCGTGTGCTCGAACAGCTCCATCGGCAGGTCGGACAGCGTCCGGGAGTCGTCGTCGCGCCACAGCAGCGTCAGCACCCGGCGGATCAGCCGGCGCAGCACGTAGCCGCGACCGGTGTTCGACGGGTACACGCCGTCGCCGACGATCACGATGCTGGACCGCAGGTGGTCGATGACGATCCGCTGCGACTGCTCGTCCAGCCGCCACAGCTCCGGGACGATCCGCATCCACGGCTCGAACAGCGAGGTCTCGTACACCGAGTCCTTGCCCTCCAGCAGCATCGTCAGCCGCTCCAGGCCGAGACCGGTGTCGATGTTCTGCTGCTGCAACGGCTCGAGCGACCCGTCGTCAAGGCGGCGATAGCGCATCATCACGTGGTTCCACACCTCGACCCAGCGCTTGTCCGTGCTCGGTGTGCCCTCGGGGTCGCCCTCGCCGGTCCAGACGAAGATCTCCGAGTCGGGTCCGCACGGGCCGGTCGGGCCGTTCGACCACCAGTTGTCGTCGGTGGTCAGCTCGATCGGCAGCCCGAGCTCCTGCCAGGTCCGCAGCGACTCCTGGTCGATCGGCACCTGGCCGTCACCGCCGAACACGGTCACGTACAGGCGGCTCGGGTCGATCCCGAAGCCCTGGGTCATCAGCTCATAGCCCCAGCGCAGCGTCTGACCGCTGCCGTAGTCGCCGAGCGACCACGACCCGAGCATCTCGAACACGGTCAGGTGGGTCGGATCCCCCACCTCGTCGAGATCGGTGGTTCGCAGGCATCGCTGGATACCCACGAGTCGGCGCCCCAGCGGATGGGGTTCACCTTCCAGGTACGGCGTCAGCGGATGCATCCCCGAGGTCGTGAAGAGCACCGGATCACCGAGGCGCGGGATGAGCGTGGACCCGGTGGTCGGCACGTGGTCACGGTCGAGGAAGAAGTCGATGAAGGTCCTGCTGATGGTTCCGTTGGTCTGCATGGTTCTGGTCCTGTCTTTCAGAATGACCGGAACCGGACCACCGGGAGCGGAAACAACAACACCGGCGAACCGTTTCCGGTCGCCGGTGGAGGTTTGAGAATGTCAGGCCGCGGCAGCCGGAGAGCGATGAGCTCGTACGGCTGCGGCAAGTCGGAACATCCGGTGCATGTCGGCCAGAGTACACGAATCCCGGAGCTAGATGTCCAGCAATTCCCTCAGGACGGCGCCGCTGCGTGACCAGGTCCAGTTCTGCTGAGCCCAGGCCCGGCCTTCGGCGCCCATCGCCGCGGCTTTGGCGGGGTGGGTGAGGAGTGCGACGAGGCGGGCGGCGACCGCGGGCGGGTTGTACGGGTCGACCAGGTAGCCGGTCTCGCCGTGCCGGACGGTGTCCGCCGTCCCCCCGGAGTCGCCGATCACGACCGGCTTGCCGGTGGCGGACGCTTCGAGGGTGACGATCCCGAGGGCCTCCGGCTCGAGGCCGAACCGCCTCGTCCGGCACGGCATCGCGAACACGTCCGCGGCATCCACGTACGGCGGGATGTCGGCCCACGGGATCGCCCCGGCGAACACCACCGACGACGTGACACCAAGGGATGCCGCGAGCCCTTCGAGCCGTTCTCGATCAGGACCGCCGCCGACGAGCAGCAAGACCGCGGACGGTACGGCGGCCAGCACCCGCGGCCAAGCACGGATCAAGGTGTCCTGTCCCTTGCGCGGGATCAGCCTCGACACACAGGCGACCACCGGAACGCCTTCGAGGCCAAGCCGCTTCCGGACCTGCTCTCCCCCACAGCCCGGGAAGAACCGGCCGGTGTCGACCCCAGGAGTCAGTCGGCGCATCCGTCGTACGGCGCCCGGCGAGAGCGCGGGAGCGATCCGGTCCGCGCACCAGGACGAGACCGTCGTCATGGTGTCGGCCGCATCGCCGATCCGCCGCAGCGCCCGGCGTGCACCGGGCACGTGGGCCCACCATGTCTCGTGCCCGTGCGTCATCGCGACGATCCGCCGTACGCCGGCCCGTCGGAGCGCCGGACCCATCAGGCCGAGTGGCGCGGCCGCGCCGAACAGCACCCGGTCCGCGTTGTGCGCTTTCGCCAGCCGTACGGCGTTCTTCGTGATCCGGGCCGTCGGCAACAACATCGTCGTCCGGTCCCGGATCACGGGGAACGGCAGCGTGGCGTCGTACGCCGTGTCGCCTGGTTCGTGCGACGTGTAGACGACGAGGTCGGGCAGCTCGTCGCACAGCGAGCGGACGAAGGTCTCGATCCCGCCCTGGCGGGGTGGGAAGTCGTTGGTGACGACGAGGACGGTCATCGCTGGACCAGCGGCGGCACCGGCGTGCCGTGCTCGGCTCCCCAGGCCCGGCCCATCGCGATCCGCTCCGGCGAGGTCGGGTGGCTGGCGAACATCCAGTACCGCCAGCGGCGCGGGTTCAGCCCGGAGATGTTGGTCACGGCCAGGCCGTGCTGCATGGCGACGAAGTTGCCCGGGTCGTTCGTGAGCCGCAGCGAGTGGTAGTCCGCGCGGGCCTCGATCCGGCGGCTGACCAGGTTCTGCACCGGCGCGGCGAGCGTCGTACCGGCGACGATCAGGGCCAGCAGCAACGCGGTCCGGCGCGGGTCGGACATCCGGGCCCCGAGCAACAATCGGAGCAGGACGACCGCGAAGGCGGTCCCGAGCACGCCGATCAGAGTGCCGTGCAGTACGTCGTCCTCGGCCGCGTGACCGAGCTCGTGCGCGACGACGAGCCGGACCTGCGCCGGTGGCGCGTCCTTCAGCAGCGTGTCGTAGACGACCAGCCGGCGGGTCGTGCCGAAGCCGGAAACGTAAGCATTCAAGGCGGTTGTGCGCTTCGACGCGTCCGCGACGAGCACATCCTCGACCGGCACGCCGTCGTCCGCGGCCAGCTTCATGAAGTCGTCGCGCTGCGGCCCGGCCGGCATCGAGGTGAACTCGTTGAACCGCGGCTCGACCAGGACCGGGTACGCATACGACACCCCGAGCACCAGCACCGCGCCGGCGATTGCCGCGGGCAACCACCACCAGGTCCGGAAGCGTTTCGCCAGCGCGATCAGGCCGACCGCGATCACAGCGAGCGCGAGCGACATCAGCAGCCAGTTGACCGCGCGGTCGCGAGTCCATAGCCCCCAGTCCTGCACGGACAGGCCGTACTTCCGGCTGACCCGCTCGGCCATCACGTCGGTCGGCAGGGTGACCACGCTGGCGAGCAGTCCGAGGCCGAACACGAGCAGCGGTACGGCGAGATACCACCGGCGAATGCGGATCGCGTCGTACAGACGGCGGCCGAGCGGGCTGAAGCCGATCACCAGCGGGACCAGCAGGGACAGCACCCACGAGGTGGTCGACCACGGCAGCAACTCGTGCCGGAACGCGTTCTGCCGGGCGATCTCGGCCGCCGTGAAGTCGAGCGTCGCGTCCGGTTCGGGTACATCGATCAGGTGCCAGGGCGTCGTGATGACGATGACGACGACCAGTGCGGCGGCGAGGACGACGGCGACCACCGGCGGGGCCCAGCGGGCCGCCGGCTCAGACACCGGCGAGCCTCTTGATGTACTGCTGCCACTCGGCGACGAACTCCTGCTCGGTCATGCCGAGCACAGTCTTGAAGGCGTCCGCCAGGCCGGCCGAGGTCTTCGACGCGTGCACGGCCCGGTAGAACTTCACCAGCTTGCTCTGCCCCTCCCGCTCGGCGATCAGCCGACAGGCGAGCCACGCCGACTCGTAAGCCTGGGGCAGCTCCGCCGCCGACGCGGCGAACGCCTCCGGCGCCGGCAGCGCAGGCGGCACCTTGCCGGCGCGGACCGCCTTGAACAACTCCTTCGCCGCCGACTCGTCCTGCACAGGTACGGCGTTGAACGCTACGTAGTCCGCGAATCCCTCGGCCAGCCACAACGGCACCGGCGAGGCGGTCGCTGTGGATGCGACATGGGTGGTCTCGTGGGTCAGCACAATCCGGCGGCCCTGCTTGCCGAGCTCCTCGAACAGTTTGGGATTGGCGACGATCCGCACCGGCGCGCCGACCTGTGGCGCATCCAGCTCGGCCATCGTGACGGCGGCAATCTGGGTGTAGGTGTTCGGCTGCGCGCCGAGGACGTACTCCATCTGGGCCTGTTTGGCGGGCAGGTAGACGACGACCTTCTGCCGCCAGTTCCGGCCCCAGACCTTGCTGACCGAATCGACCGCACGATCCGTCACGGAGACGTAGCTCTCCGCGTCTGCCGCGGAGTCCAGGCTGATCACCAGGCTGTGGTCGCCCTTGGCCACGTCGATCGGGCCGAGCGCCCAGACCGGCCGCCGCTGACCGGCCACGAACCGCTCCGAGAACGAGGCGGCGTACGTCGTCCCGTCGCGGGTGACGAACGTCACCGGCAGGGTCTCGCGGGCCGGCTTCACGTCGTACCCGGTGAGTTGCCAGGAGACCTCGACCTGGGCGAGCCAGGACTCGGTGCCGCCCAGCTCGGTCTGGCGGTCCGGGCTGAGCGCGGCCGTGTCGTCGCTGACGTAGCGGAGCTGGAAGCTGCCGACCGGGAGCTTGCCCAGGTTCGCGAAGATCGTGCGGGCGCTGGTCCGGAACTCGGTCGCCTTCGGGTCGATGGTGGCCAGGAACGCGGACCGGCTGTCGTCCTGGACCGCGACGGCCATCTTCTGCAACACCGCTCCGCCGACGGAGGCTCGCCGTACCCCCTCGGCGGCTTCGTCCGGGGTGGTCGAGGTCTGCGGGGACTCCGCGATGACCGGCGCACCGGGATCGGCGGGCGCGTCCGCGATCTGGCGGAGTCCGGCGTACCCGGCGACGGCGACCAGGCAGATCGAGACGCCGAGCGCGACCTTCTTGACGATCGGGCCGACCGTGGGCGGGACGCGGCCCCCACCGGCGTGTCGCTCGGTGGGCTGCGGGCGGTCCTCGGCGGGCGGTACCGCCGGGAGGGGCACCGTGTCGCCCTGTTCGTCGATCACCTCGGCCCCTCGCTGCTCACCTGCCCCAGTCAGGCGGGACACTACGTGCCTCCTCTGACAGTAGAGCACTCGGACGGTGGTGAAACGACTCGGCTCCGGGGTGAGACCCCGGAGCCGACGAGTATGACAAGGGCGCGGTTCAGCCCGGACGGACGGCGGTGTTGTACGGCATCAGGTCGAGCGGGTCGGTCTTCACCGGCTTGCCCGGGCGGCTCGCGTGCACGATCCGGCCGTTGCCGATGTAGATCCCGACGTGGCTGATCGGCGAGTAGTAGAACACCAGGTCGCCCGGCATCAGCTGGCTCTTGCTGACCCGGCGGCCCTCACTGGCCTGCGCCTTCGAGGAGTGCGACAGCGAGACACCGGCCTTGCCCCAGGCGTACATGGTCAGGCCGGAGCAGTCGAAGGAGTCCGGCCCGTCGGCGCCCCAGACGTAGGGCTCGCCGAGCTGCGCCATCGCCGCCTGGATCGCGATCCCGGCGCGGCCGTTGGCCGGCACCGGCGAGTCGTCCGTCCGGTCGCCGTCCCGGCTCGGGCGCTCGTCCCGGGCCTCCTCGGCTTCCTTCTCGTTCTCCGCCTGGATCCGGGCCCGCTCCGCGTCGCTGAGCTTGTCGAGCACCTTCTCGGCGGCGTCCAGGTTGGTCTGGATCTGCTTCTTCAGCGCGTCCTGCTGGGACTGCACGGCCTGCAGCGCGGCCAGCTCGGTCTGCTCACTGGCCTGCAGGTCGGTCAGCTTGCCCTGAGCCTGCTGGTAGCGGCGGAGCGCCGAGTTCTGCTGGCCGGCGAACGCCTGGGCGGTCGAGGCCTGGCTGAGGAACTGATCGGGGTTCGTCGACAGCAGCAGCTGCGCCGTCGTCGTCATCCCGGAGGTCTGGTAGCCGGCGACCGCGAGCGAACCGATCTGTTTCTTCACCGCGTCGACCTGGCCCTGCTGCGTGCCGATGGCAGCCTGCAAAGCCTTCACCCGGGCCTGCGAGGCACCGATCTGGCCGCGTAGGTCGTTCGCCGACTCACCGGCCTGCTCGGCCTTGTGCTGCAGCGCCGCGACCTGCTTCTTCGCCTGGTCCAGCGTCGGCGCCGGATCGGCGTCCGCACCCGTCTGGATCAAGAACACACCCGCGGCGACTGCCGTGCTGGTGATGGCGGCGAGGGCGATTCCCTTGGTGCGGTTGATGCGTCCGCTGGCCACAGCCCGGTCGATCCCTTCGTCTGCTCGCGCCGTCCCCATTGACCACACCGGCCGCAACGAGACTTACGCTGCGGGACCTGGCGGGTCACCCATCGGCTTCGTGCTGCCCGGTCGGTCTGATCGGCCGACACCCTGAGGCAACGAGAGGTAACAGTAGTGACCGTTTCGTGACCAGTGCAATTCGCCCCTCGGGTTTGATCGAAAATTAACGAAGTCTCACCCCAGCCCAACGACCGTTTCGCCTTCGTCGTCAGGGGTTTCGGGGGTGATGCTGCTTACGGCGTGCACGAGGCGTAGCGGTGGCACCAGGCCGGACTCGGCCAGCGCGTCCAGCGCAGCCTTCTCGTCGTCGTCGATCCGCAGCGTGCCGGCTCGTTCGGCCGAGAAGCCCAGGACCACGGTGACCACGCAGTCCTGGCAGCCGGGACCACGCATCACACAAGCGTCGCAGTCGATCAGCACAACGTCCTCCAAAGTGGGGAAGCACCCGGACTTGCATCCGGCTGAGAAGGACGCTAAAGGGCGGCTCCGACAGTTTTTGTCGTCAGGCGCGCGCGATCCGGCCGATCAGCGTGGTCGCGGACAGTGCCCGGGCACCCATCTTGATGATGCTTTCGGCAACTTCGCGGTCGGTCGAGACCACGACGACCGGGCGGCCTGGCGGCTCGGCCCGCACCAGTTGCCGGATCACCTCGTCGGCGATCACACCGGCCGGGCTGAACCGCACCCGCACCCCGCGCGGCGGATTCAGTTGCACAGGGCCCGAAAGCTCGGCGCCGTCGAACACCACGGTCACCTCGATGCGACGTTGAGCGACGAGCGCTCCCAGCGCTGTGACCAGCCGCTGACGCTGCGAGTGCAACGGCGAGTTGGGCCATGCGGTCTTCGTCACGTTGTAGCCGTCGATGATCAGATGCACCTGCGGCAACGCCAGCAACTCGTCGAACAACGCTGGGTCGTCGTCAGGTGCCGTACGCCCGACTGGTGCGGCGTCGGGCTCCATGCCGGCGACAGTGTCGGCCGGTCGGAGCTCGCCCCCGGGTGGCAGGGCCAGCTCGCGACGCAGTCCGCTTGCTGCCTCGAGCAACGTGTCCAGGAGCAGTCTGGTCCGGGTCGAGGCGAGCTCGCGTTCCTGTCCCGCCGTACGGCGTGCTGCGTGTTCGACTGCTTCGAGCTCGGTGATGCGGGCGCGGAGCTTGCGCAGCTCGCGTTCCACCTCGGCGCGGGCGGCGTCGACGCGTTCGTCGGCCGTCTCCGCTTGGGTGGTGCGTTCCGCGAGCTCGCTCTGCAGGCCGCTGATCCGCTGCCGCGCCTCGTTGAGTTTGCGGCGCAGCGTGACGTTCTCGGCCTTGAGCTCGTTGACCTGTTCGCGGAGGCGTTCCCGGACTTGCCGGGTCTCGGTGCGCGCCTGGTCGAGCTGGTCGGCCAGCCGGCTGACTGCCTCTTCGGCCGCGCGTGGCGCCTCGACGGGGATCTGGGCGGCGGCTGCGGTGACGTGCTGCTCCCAGTCGTCCGGGCGGAGCAGGTAGGCGAGGGCGGCGACTTCGACGGGGTCCGCGGCCGGGACCGGGACGCCGTCGGCGACTGCGTCCCCGAGCTCCGGGTGCTCTCGCCGTACCTCGAAGGCCGTGAGCTTCCGGAAGTGGTCGTCGGTCTCCAGGATCGGGCCGAGGACGGACGCCGAGAGCTTGGCCCGCTTGGCCGGCGCAAAACTGGCGAACCGGCGCAGCGGCGGCGGGATGTCGGACGCCGGCAACTGGCCGAGAGCCTGCGCGGCGAGGGCGAGAACGCGTTGCCGGACCGGTTCGGGCAAAGAGGTAGCGGCGGAGCTCGCGGCGGTGCCTGCCTCAGTCACCGGCCCGCAGTCCGGCCCGAACGGTGGTCTGGCTGCACGAAGCGCTGGGCCAGTGACGCAGACCACAGCTGCCCGGCAGCTGGGCCGGATTCGCGGTGATCGCCTGTGTACGCATACAGAGAGCCTAGTCGACTCTCTTGCGTGTCACCTGCGGAATTGTCGGTGGCGACTCTTAGCGTCGTTGCCATGACCAGCCCGGCCCCGGACCAGCTCACGCCGATTCGTGGTGTGCAGCCGAGTTTCGACGACCTCGGGACGCCGCTGCGCGACGTCACGTTCTGCGTCGTCGACCTGGAGACCACCGGTGGCGCGCCGGGCGAGTCCGGCATCACCGAGATCGGCGCTGTCAAGGTGCGCAGCGGCGAGGTGGTCGGCGAGTTCCAGACGCTGGTCAACCCGACCGACCCGATCCCGCCGTTCATCGCCGTGCTGACCGGCATCACCAACGGGATGGTTGCCTCGTCACCACGGATCGAGTCGGTGCTGCCGGCCTTCCTGGAGTTCGCCCACGGCTGCGTGATGGTGGCGCACAACGCGCCGTTCGACATGGGCTTCCTGAAGCACGAGAGCCTCGTGCACGGGTACGACTGGCCCGACTTCACCGTCGTGGACACCGCGTTGCTGGCCCGCCGCGTGATCACGCCGGACGAGGCGCCGAACTGCAAGCTCGGGACGCTGGCCAAGCTGTTCCGCGCCACCACGACGCCAAACCACCGCGCACTGTCGGATGCCCGCGCGACAGTCGACGTACTGCACGGACTGTTCGAGCGGGTCGGCTCGTTGGGTGTGCAGACGCTGGAGGATCTGCAGACGTTCTCGTCGCGGGTCGCGCCGGCGGTGCGCGCGAAGCGACACCTGGCCGAAACGTTGCCGCACGCACCGGGTGTGTACCTGTTCACCGACGACCGCGGCGAGGTCCTGTACGTCGGCAAGTCGAAGGACCTGCGGAACCGGGTCCGGTCGTACTTCACCGCGTCCGAGACCCGCTCGCGGATCGGCGAGATGGTCGGCATCGCCACCGGGGTGCGCGGGATCGAGTGCGGGACGTCGCTCGAGGCCGAGGTGCGGGAGCTGCGGCTGATCGCCGAGCACAAGCCGCGGTACAACCGGCGCTCGAAGTTCCCGGAGCGGCAACACTGGCTGAAGGTCACCGTAGAACCGTTTCCACGGCTGTCGCTGGTGAAACAGGTGCGGGACGACGACGCCGGGTACCTCGGCCCGTTCAGCTCGCGGAAGACGGCCGAGCGGGCGATGGCGGCGCTGCACGAGGCGTACCCGATCCGGCAGTGCACGGCGCGGATGTCGCGGCACCCCCAGCTGTCGCCGTGCGTGCTGGCCGAGATGGGCCGCTGCGTGGCGCCGTGCGACGGGCGCATCTCGGCGGACTCGTACGGCGAGTTCGTGACGTCGCTGCGGACGGCGCTGACCACCGACCCGACCCCGGTGGTCGAGGCGCTGGACCGGCGGATCGACGTGTTGTCGGCGGACGAGCGGTTCGAGGATGCCGCCGTACACCGGGATCGGCTGAGCGCTTTCGTGCGGAGCTCGGCGCGGATGCAGCGGATGGCGTCGGTGACGGGGTGCGCGGAGATCTGTGCGGCGCGGCGGACCGACGACGGCGGGTGGGAGCTGCACGTGATCCGTCGCGGCCGGCTCGCGGCGGCCGGGGTCAGCCCGCGCGGGACGGACCCGCGGCGCTACCTGGACATGCTCCGCGCCTCGGCCGAGACCGTGCTGCCCGGCATCGGGCCGGTCGCTTCCGCCTCCCCCGAGGAGATCGAGCTGGTCCTCCGCTGGCTCGACCAGCCCGGCATCCGCCTGGTCGAGATGGACGGCACCTGGACCTGCCCGGTCTCCGGCGCCGGCCGCCACCTCACCCGCCTCGACAACGCCCACTCCGACGACCACCACCACCCCACCGACCGCCGCCGCCGACTCCGCCCCCTAGGCCCCGCCCGAGCCAGCTAGCCGACGCACTCACCGCCACCCCGATCTCCGCCGCCAGGGGCACCACCGGCGGGCCGGCGCCTCCACCCCCCCGATTCCCGGCACCACAGCCCCGACGCCTTCACCATCACCTCGTTTTCCGGCGCCGAAGGCGCCGTTGGCTAGTCGACGAACTGGTAGTCGGCGGTGATGCGGCCGTCGGGGCTGAGGAGCAGGAGGTCGGTGCCGCTGCCCCGGGGGTCTCCGCCACCGGCCGGGACCATCACCCACCGGAGCTTCACCATGTCGTGCACGACCGCGACCGCCCCGTCCCGGCGGAACTCGAACTGGCCGGGCGCAACGAACTCGTCGTACGCCCGCGCCACCCGCCGTACCAGCTCCGCATGCCCGCGCGCCTCGAACGTCGCCCGGATGTCGAGCTCCTCCGCACGCTTCACCACCTCCTCGGGCGGCTCCAGCAGGTGCACGCCGTCCGCCGTCCACAGCTCCCCCACGGCCTTCCGCCGTACGTCGGCATCCGGCTCGTTCCACACCGCCACATAACGATCGGCCAACTCCTCGGCGACCGAGTTCTTCTTGTCCGGCAAGGGTTTCTCCTCCGTCGTGGACGACCCGGCGCCGCCCTGCCTCGACGATGCCGAGCGCACCCGCGCCCGGACAATTCCCTCCGGGGAATCACGCGAACTGTCGGTGGCGTGCGTTAGACCAGACTCATGCTGACCGAACCCCGCCCCACCGAGCTGTCCGCCGGCCTCCGGCTGTGGCGGCAACGGCGCCGGGTGAGTCAGCTGGAGCTCGCGATCCGCGCCGGCACGACGCAGCGGCACGTCAGCTTCATCGAGAGCGGCCGCTCGCTCCCCGGCCGCGAGATGGTCATCCGCCTTGCCGAGTCCCTCCAACTCCCACTGCGCGATCGGAACGCGTTGCTGCTGGCCGGCGGATTCGCTCCTGCGTACGACGAGGCGCCGTACGACGATCCGGGCCTCGGCGCGATCCGTGCGGCGCTGACCGGGATCGTCGAGGGCCATCGCCCGTACCCGGCGGTGGTCGTCGACCGGCGTGGCGACCTGGTGCTGACGAACCGCTCGTTCGACGCGCTCATCGGCGGCGTCGCGCCGTACCTGCTCGAGGAGCCCGCCAACGGGCCTCGCCTGCTCCTCCACCCCGACGGGCTCGCGCCGCGGATCGTCAACTTCGCCGAGTGGTCCTGGCATGTGCTCGATGCCCTCACCCGCGAGGCGGCGCAGAACCCGGCGCCCGAGGCCGACGCTTTGATCGAGGAGCTGACCGCACTCGTCCCGCCGCGTCCCCCGACCGGGCCGGACCACCTGGGCTTCGCCGTACCGCTGCAACTGGACTCCCCGTACGGCGAACTGCGGCTGATCACGACTCTCACCCGCTTTGGTACGGCGATCGAGGTGACGGTCTCGGAGCTGCGAATGGAGGCGTTCCTGCCGGCCGACGAGTCGACCGCGAAGGCGCTCCGGCTGATCGACCCGGTCGTGCCGGACTGAGCGGGGAACGGGTGAGCTCGGTCGGTGCGTCGTACGGAGTGCTCCTGGACGCCGGGTTTGGGGGTGGGCCGCATTATGCTTCAGCGGGTTCAGGTGTGATTCGAGGAGAGGACGGCATGGTCACCGCGATCGTGTTCATCAAGGCCGACGTCGCGCGCATTCCGGAGGTCGCCGAGCAGGTGGCGGCGATCGAGGGCGTCAGCGAGGTGTACTCCGTCACCGGCGGGCTCGACCTGATCGCGATGGTCCGGGTCGCGCACCACGACGACCTGGCCACCGTCATCCCGGAGAAGGTGAATCGGGTGGCCGGCGTACTCAGCACCGAGACGCACATCGCGTTCCGCGCGTACTCGACGCACGACCTCGAGGCCGCCTTCAGCCTGGGTCAGGAGGACGGTGTCTGAGGGCTGGGAAAGCGCGACCCTGCTGACACGAGCTGAAGTTACGGTGAACGCATGAGTAACCCTCCCGCGGGCTGGTATCCGGACCCCACCGGCCAGCCGAACACCATTCGTTGGTGGAACGGGACGCAGTGGACCAACCGCACCGAGAAGGAAGACCTCACCCAGCAGGCTGCCTCCTCTGAACCCACTCAAAGCGAGTGGTCCCCAGAGTCCGGTTGGACCACACTCACCAAGGCCCCCACCCCGGCCAAGGATGGCGCCCCCGCCGAGGACGACGGCCGTACCCCCTTCGAGCGCGCCCGCGCGACCTGGAACGCCCCCGTCATAGCCCCCGGCCCCCCAAACCACTGGACCCAGCAGGAACCCCCCGCGGAGCCTGCGGAGGAGCCCCAGCAATCTGCCTGGACCCTCAAACTGGCCCCCACCCCGCCGGAGAACGCACGCCCCCAAGCCGTAGACCTGGACCAGGAAGGCGACTGGACCCCCCAGCCCCCGTCCCAAGCCGGTGCACAGACCTGGGCCGCCCAGTCATGGGGAACCCAGCAGGACGACGACACCACCACACAGGGTTGGGGCAACCAACAATCCCCCCAACCCGAGGACGAGCACCAGTCAGCGACCACCGGCTGGGGCCAACAGCCCGACTCTGCCCAGCACGAGACGACCACCGGATGGGGCGAACAAGCCTCGGCGCAGCAGGGCTGGGGCGAACAGCAACCGCCCGCACAGCAAGAGCCACCCAGCGGCTGGGGCGAACAAACCCCCGCCCAGCAGGGACCGCCCGCCTCCAGCGAGCAGCAGACCGCGAGACCCGACTGGGGCCAACAGCCCCCGCCTGCGCAACACGAAACGCCCAACACGTGGGGCGACCAGCAAGGCCCAGACCAACAGGGCATATCCGGCGACCAGCCAACACCCACCCAGCACGGGACAAGCACAGGCTGGGGCGAGCAGCAACCCTCCCCCCAGCACAGCACCACCGCGTCAAGCGACCAGCAAGCCACCCAGCAGCAGTCCGCAGGAACCACCTGGGGCCAGCAGCAGGACCCCGCACGCCACGGTGAAACCACCGGCTGGGGCGAAGAGCAATCGTCCGCGCAGTACGGACCGACCAGTGGTTGGGGCGAGCAGCAGGCGGCCGGCCAAGGCGGGGCGACCGCCGCCTGGGGTGACCAAGGAGACACCGGCCAGCAGGGCGCAGCCACCGGCTGGGGCGAAGAGCAAACGTCCGCGCAACACGGGTCGGCCGGTGGTTGGGGCGAGCAACAAACGTCCGCCCAGCACAGCACCACCGCCTCAGACGACCAGCAAGCCACCCAGCAGCAGGCCGCAGGAACCAACTGGGGCCAACAGCAGGACCCCGCGCAGCAGAGTCCAACCACCGGCTGGGGCGAACCACAACCCACGAACCAGCAGGGATCGACCAGCGCCTGGGGTACGCAGGCAGACGCCGAGCAGCAGGGCGCGGCTACAGCATGGGGTGAGCAGGCGACCGAGCAGCAAGGCGCAGCCAGCCCATGGGGTGAACAGCAAGGCGCCCAGCAACAGGGCGCGGCAGCCGCATGGGGTGAGCAAACTGCCGAGCTGCAAGGCAGCGTCAGCCCATGGGGCGAGCAGCAAGGCGCCCAGCAGCAAGGCGCGGCTACAGCATGGGGTGAGCAGGCGACCGAGCAGCAAGGCGCAGCCAGCCCATGGGGTGAACAGCAAGGCGCCCAGCAAC
>NZ_JBFAHB010000038.1:0-89896 GCF_040653975.1 Kribbella sp. NPDC050820 | reverse complement strand
TCGGCGTCCAGCCGCTCGTCGCCGGCGATCACGGTCTCCGGCCCGTCCAGCCGGCCGCGAGCCTGAATGATCCTCACCTTGTCCCGGTCGAGCCGCCGGGTGATGCCGTCGGACTGCGCGGCGGCCAGCCGCTTGACCCGCTGGTTGACGACGGAGAGGTCGACACGCACAGAATTCGCAGGATCCGCGATGCCGCTGACGCCGTCGCCCTTGACCCTGACGCCGAGCTCGCCCGCCTCCGCGACCTCGGTCATCACCTCCGCCGTCGCGATCAGCGTCTTACTCGGGACAGCGTCGGTAAGCACGCCAGACCCGCCGATTCCGTCGGAATCGACCACGGTCACCTCCGCCCCCAGTTGGGCGGCCGCACTGGCCGCTTCGTACCCGCCGGGACCGCCTCCGATGATCACAACTCGCGCCACAAGAGGCCATCCTTCCGTATCCTCTGTCGACCGAACCCGATCGCCAGCAGTGCCCGCACTCGCCCCCGCGCGGGACCGTTGTGCCCCCCGAAGATGTCGAACGCTCGCAGCCTCAGTGCTCGGTGGCGTGGTCGCCACACGAGTTGAGCGCTGTCCGAGGCGGACCGCGTCATCTGCTGTCCGGACACCGCCCCGTCGGCTCGGGGACGCGCGGGGCGGCGTGTGCTGGCGAACCGACTACCGCTGAGGATCAGCGGTCGTGACGGGCGGCGGACGCTTTCCCGGACGTGTCGGCGCCAGTGTCTCGGTTGTCAGAAGGTCAGGTGCCAGGAGCGATCGCACAGGCAGAGACGCAGACCCAGGTGCCAGCACGCTTCTGGTAGGCATCCGTGTACAGAGCTTCGTGCTCGGCGCCGTCGGCGAGCATGGTGTAGGTGCTGCGACCGTGGATCAAGGCGACATCGCTGAGGATGCGGACCTTGACATCGTGCACAGCGAGATCCTTGAAGGGCCGCGGCTTGGCGATGTACTCGAGGAACTCCTCACGGTTGCGGGTGACCCCCGGGGTCTGTACGACGAAATCTTCGGCAAGCAACTCGCTGAACCGCGTGGCGTCGCTGGCCTGGTCGGCCTCGACGTAATCCAGGTTGAGCCGTTCGAGGATCGCCAGATCTTCGGCCGCCTGCTCGGTATCGCTCATTGCTATTCCTCCTGTGTGCGGTTCAACGATCGTTGGGCTGTTCACTGCGACCAGCGTCATCGTGCAAGTGATCAGTGTCGTTCCGTCCCGCCGTCTTACCGGTAGGCCCGCGATCGCTCGGTGGGGGCAGCGCCTGCAGCGTTTGGTCAGTGTTGCCGGGGCTCTGGCGCGAAGGGGGCAGGATCGAGTTCGGCTGCGCGAATTCGGTAGATCTGCATGGCCAGGCCGTAGTACTTGTCGGTCTCGCCGACCCACTCCATGCCGAGACGCCGTGCTGTAGCGCACGCACGAAGGTTCTGCGGTCGAGCGACCGCGTACAACTCGTCGATCGTGCCGGTTGCGAACGCCCATCGCAGCAGGGCGTGGCTCGCCTCGGTCGCCAGCCCGCGGCCCCATGCCGCCGGTTTCAGTTGCCAGCCGATCTCGAAGTCTTCCTCGTACGGCGGAAGCAAGCTGAGGATCAGGCCGCCGACGACTTCGCCGTCGGCCCTGCTGACGATCGCCCACCGCCCAGCGGGCAGTACGAGACTCTTGCCGGCCTCGATCCATGAGCGCAGCAGCAGGCGCATGGTCAGCTCGTTCGGTACCTGTTCCATCGCAGGCGACAGCCAGCGCGCCACTTCACTGGACCCGTAGATCGCCAAGGCGGCAGCTGCGTCGGACTCGGTCCACTCCCGAATCACGAGCCGTTCACTTTCGGTGATCACCGTCATCTTCACCATCCCGTCGATCGAGAAATTCCACCCACGCCAACCGTCTGGCGACGCAAAGAGGCCTGATCAGTCCCGCTCCGGAGACGCAAGCCTCGCACAACCCGCCCGGTGATCCGACGATCAGCAGCGTGCAGCCACGGACCAAACTCCTTCCAGGTAGCGACGTTCGGTCGGGGTGTTGCATCGTCGGTGCGCAGACGGGCAGACATGGAGGACCACCTTATGTTGATACATTCATGGACTATATAGTCCACTCTGGGAACGCGAGCACCCTGAGTTCGGAGAGCAGCACAGAGGAAGTGGCAATGACTGATCAGTTTCTTCGGCCCGATGGAACGGGCTTCTACCTCGCCGGTGGCGAGCTGACCGTGACCGGCCCAGCGGAGCAAGCGATCGCCGGTGGCCGGCTCGTCGACTTCAGCGTGACCGCGGGCCTGTTCGGCGGCGCCGACATGGACGTGATGGTCGCGAGCTGGAACACCGCACGGACCGACGATCTGGGCGGCGTACGGTCGGAAGTCGGACGCACGATCCTGCCGTTGCGGACGCAGCCGGTGGTGCTCAACTCGCTTCCGAGCAGCGTGCGAGTGCAACTGCGCACAGCAACGGAACTCCGCGACACCGAGGGCGCCTGGCAGCTCGTCCTTCACTTCCGCAATGACGCCGGATCAAGCCTCACCTGGCAGGCCAGCCTTCCTGCCGAGGCGTTCGGTGCAGGCTGGCTGGCTCCGTTGGCCGACCTACTGACCATCGACGGTGCAGTCGTCGACCCGGCCCCCGCTCCCCCGCAGTCTCCGACCAGCGCTCAGGGAATGGAGACAACCAGCAAGCCGGCTCGCCCTGTGGTCAGTGTGGTCCATCACCCAGACGACGAGTACTACGAGGTCCTCGCAGACGGCCAACAAGCGGGGCTCCTCGTCTACCACGTGATCGGCTCGCACCTGTCCATCACGCACACCGTCATCGACCAGACCTATCGCGGACGAGGACTGTCGTGGGTGCTGGTCGGCCGCGCTCTCGACGACATTCGCACGAAGGCCGTGACGGTGTCGAACTACTGCGCGGTCGTACGCCGATTCGTCGAGAAGAACCCTGAGTACCGCGATCTCCTCAGCATGCCCCAGCCAGGGCATCAGTCGATCGGGTCGTGAACGGCATTCCAGACACGGCCCGTCTGGGTCGTGGTCAGGTGATTCACCAGGATTGCGGCCAGCCTGTCGTAATCGACGACAGCGAGGTCCTTCTGGCTGAGAACGAATCGCCGGATCAAGGGATCGCCGATCGCTTCGGGATCTATCGCGGCGAGCCAGGTCCGCAACGACGTACCCGGCTTCTGTGCACGGAGGACGTTGACAGTGATCCCGGTGCCGGTGAGCTCTGCGGCGAGGTTCACGGTATGTGCTTCCAGCGCAGCGACGCAGGTCCCGTAGATGTTTCCACCGGGCCAGGAGACCAGGTTGCCGACCGCACCGCAGACGTTGGCGATCCGCCCCCAGCCGTGCCGACCCATGGCTGGGATCACCGCGCCGGCGAGCGCAACCACGCTGGCGACGTTGATGGTGAGGGCACGAAGTACGGCCGCCGGGTCAAGTGCGCTGACGGGGCCCAGCGGTGTCACGGTGGAGGCGCTGTTGACCAGGATGTCGACCTCGCCGAGTACCTGCTCGATACCGTGGACGAGGCCGGGAATCGAGGCGGGGTCGTAGAGATCGACGGTGAACCCGGCCGCCTCGCCTCCGGCTGCAAGGATGGCCTCCACGGCGGCGTCCGCACGGGCCTTCGACACGGCGACGACCGCGACGGCGGCACCGGCGGCGCCGAGCTGCTCGGCGATTGCCCGCCCGATCGCACCGCCTGCGCCGGTCACCAAGGCAACTCTGCCGACGAAGGGTCTTGCCGGATTCACGGGTGCCAACATAGTTGTTGGAGTCTCTGCGACACCTGCGTCTTACCTTTGCGCCGGTGATCACCGGCGCTACGCGTCCAGTGCCCGCCTTTCGTACGACGCGGAGACTCCGTACGTACAGATCGGCCGATCGCCGTCTAGTTGTCGGGCGACGTCGCGTGCGCTCGGACCGAATCCATCGCCAGTTCGAGTGCGATCCGCATCGGTCCGGGATCGCGCGCCGCCTGGGCAAGAACGTACCCGCCCTGGAGTGCGGCCATGATGCCCGTTGCCAGCGTCGAAGGAGCGGCATCCTCGGACAATGTGCCGTTGGACTTCATCCGCTCGAGCGCTGCGGTCAGGAGGGAGATCCAGGACACCAGATGTGCTTCGAGATCGATCCGTGCTGCCTCGTCCTGATCGGAGAGTTCGGTTGACAGTGAGCCCAGTTCGCAGCCCAGCGCTCCGCGGCGTGCGGTGACTCGCTGGAGTATGGCCCGGCACCAGCGGTCGAGGCCGCTGAACGAGTCGACTCTGCGGAGGTACTGTTCCTCACGCTCGAGCACACGGCTTCCCCGCAGCGCGATGACCGCCTGGACCAGGGCGGCCTTGTCGGCGAAATGCCGGTAGAACTGTGACTTGCTCGTCCCACTCGCCGCTGTCACTTCGTCGAGCGTGGTCGCTGCGGCGCCCTTGAGGGACATCAGCTCGTCGGCAGAGGCGACGATCCGGGCTCGCGTGGCCGCGCCGCGGGCGGTCAGGCGGCGATCGAGCTCGTTCACTGTCTCGGGCACGCCAAGAGCTTATCGGGGCGCCGCAACGAATGCTGACGCCTTCGTGGAGATGCTCGACGTGATCGACACACCTCCGTGATCAATGCTGTCTGGACCGGTATGTCCCGTGCTCCGGGCAGGCTCGGCGTGATGTCACGCCACGGGTAAGCAGGCGTGCCGGGGCTGACACCAATGCTCGCGAGGAGCCGGCAGACCGCCGGCCCGAGGTCAGGAGGACGTATGAGCGAGGTCAGTCGAGAGTATTACGGCAGTTACAGCGTGGACGACGAGGACCAGCTCCAGTTCTCCGACACCCTCGACGGACGAGGGGTCTCCGACCTTCTCGACGAAGGCTACTCGCCGCCGGAGAAGTGGTCGGCCGGTGAGGGCTTCGGGACGACCGCAGCGGAGGCGTTGCGGGGTGAGACCTTCGAGCAGCGGCTTGCGCAGGAGGAGCCGGACATCGACCCGTACGCCACACCGTCGGAGCACGTCGACGGCCCGGAGATCGGCCGGGACCGTGCCGGTCGTCTCGTCGCTCCGGACGAGGGGTCGCACTTCGACTTCGAGGAAGAGCTTGTCGCGACCGACGTCGGGATCGACGGAGGCGCTGCGAGCGCCGAAGAAGCCGCGATCCACGTCGTGGACGACGAGCCGCTGGAGCTCGACGACCTCGACTGAGCAACTCCCCGGGATTCCGGGAACCAGTAAGGCCGGCCCCCGATCGGCACACACAGAGGGGAATCCGGGCCGCTCCGGCCTGGCAGGGATCGAGGGGAAGCATATGAGTGGGTACTTCGAGGGCCGCAAGCTCATCGTGGTCGGTGGCAGCAGCGGCATGGGGCGGCAGACCGCGGCGGACGTTGTCGGGCAAGGCGGCAAGGCCGTCATCGTCGGACGTCAGCAAGTGAAGGTCGACGAGACGGTCGCCGAGCTCGGCAAGAAGGGAGAAGCCTGGGGGATCACTGCGGACCTGGCAGATCGCAAGCAGGTCGAAGACGTGCAAGAGCAACTCGCGGCCGAGCATGCCGACGCGACACTGCTGGTCAACGCGGCGGGGTTCTTCATTCCCAGGGAATTCCTCGACTACAGCCAGGAGAACTACGACGCGTACCTGGAGCTGAACCGGGCTACGTTCTTCCTGACCCAGACCGTCGTACGGGGCATGAAAGCCGCAGGCGCCGGCGGCGCGATCGTCAACATCGGCAGCATGTGGGCCCATCAGGCGGTGGCGGCGACACCGGCGACCGGCTACTCGATGGCGAAAGCCGGCCTGCATGCCCTGACCCACAACCTGGCCATGGAACTGGCGGCCGACGGAATTCGCGTCAACGCTGTGGCTCCCGCAGTGGTGGCCACGCCGTTGTACGAGGGCTTCATCCCCGCCGACAAACTCGAGGAGACCGTGAAGGAGTTCGACGGCTTCCACCCGTTGGGACGGGTCGGAACAGCCCAGGACATCGCCTCGTCGATCGTCTTTCTCCTCTCCCCGGAGGCCAGCTGGATCACCGGCGCGATTCTCAACGTCGACGGGGGCGTGATGGCCGGGCGCAACTGAGCACTCGATCCGGCAGGCAGCTACCGTGGCGTGGGTGACGCGGTGAATTGCCAGGTAAGAAACCGATCTGTCGTGGAGGCCAACTCGTACGAGCGCGGACGCTGGACCGTACAAGCGATCCCGAACGCCCCGACGAGCGCGCGCTCGATCACATCCCTGTGGAATGAATGTGGAGTGCCCATGACGATTTTTCAGACCGTGTCTGCCGGCGGATTGGAGGTCTTCTACCGCGAAGCGGGTAAGCCTGGAGCGCCGAAACTCCTGCTGCTGGGCGGTTTTCCCTCCTCGTCTCACCAGTTCCGGAACCTGATGCCGGCCCTGGCCGACAGCTTCCACCTGGTCGCGATCGACTACCCCGGCTTCGGGAACACCGAGATGCCGGATCCTGCGGAGTGGGACTACACCTTCGACCACCTCGCAGAGATTGTCGACGAGGCATTGCTGGCCATCGACTTCACCGGACCGATGGGGCTGTACATGCAGGACTACGGAGGCCCGATCGGGAACCGGCTGATCTCGCTTCATCCGGACTGGCTGCAGTGGCAGATCATCCAGAACGCGAACACCTACGAGGAGGGGTTCACCGAGGTCTGGGACGGGATTCGGCACGTCCTCTGGGTCAACCGCAACGCGGTGACCGAAGCACCTCTCGTGGCACTCCTCGAGCCGGAAGCGGTGAAGGCGATCTACCTGGCCGGTCACCCCGATCCGACGAAGATCAGCCCGGACAACTGGAACTTGGATCTGCACTTCCTGGCCCGGCCGAACGCACACCGGGTGCAGCTGGATCTGTTCTACGACTACCGGACGAACGCCGCGCAGTACCCGACCTGGCAGAGTCGGCTTCGCCGTGACCAGCCCAAGACGCTGATCTTCTGGGGCCAGGGAGACATCCTCTTCACCCCTGCCGGCGGAGAGGCGTATCTGCGCGACCTGCCCGATGCGAAGCTGGTTCGCCTCGACTCTGGACACTTCGCAGTAGAGGACTGCCTGCAGGAGATCGTGGACGGCATCAACGGTTTCTACGACGACACCGTCAAGTAGCCCGTAAGGCCGATGCTCGGACAGGACACAGAGTCGGTGAAGACCTCTACCGAAGGGCCGACAGTGCGAGCGACGATCGACGGCGTGCTACTCGCCGACGCAGACACCCAACACACCATCTCGATCGAAGGGAATCAATACTTCCCTCCGGAGTCGCTGACGATCGGCACCTTGAAGGACAGCCCGACTCCCTATGTCTGCCCTTGGAAGGGCCAAGCCCGCTACTACAGTGTGGAAACTCCGCACCACGAGCACATCGACGCTGCATGGTGCTACCCGCATCCGAAGCGGTCGGCCATCGAGACTGTCGGACACGACTTCACCGGGTACGTCGCGTTCGACACCACGCGGGTGTCGATCGAGTAGACCGATGCGCGCCCGGTCCAGCTCGCTGTACCGGTCAGTCGAACTCGTAGCGTTGCTCGCGCCAGGGGTCACCATGATTGTGGTACCCGGCTCCCTCCCAGAAGCCTGGCTCGTCCTGCAACAGCAATTGCATTCCGTTCAGCCACTTGGCCGACTTCCAGAAGTACAGCTGCGGGACGAGCAGACGGGCAGGACCGCCGTGCAACGCTCCGAGGTCCTCTCCCTCGTACCGGTAGGCAATCCAGGCCTTCCCACCCCGGAGCTCGGCCAACGGCAGATTGGTCGTGTAACCGCCGTAGGAGCTGACCATGACGTGGGTCGCCTCATCGGTCACGTCTCCGAGGACGGCATCGACGGGGACCCCTTCCCAGTGGGTGCCGAGTTTGGACCACCTGGTGACACAGTGGATGTCGACCACGACCGACTCGGAGGGAAGAGCGAGCAGGTCGGGCCACGTCAGGCGACGCTGCACACCGGTCTCCGACGTGATCGTCAACTCCCACCTGTCCTTGGGGATCAGTGGAGTCACGCTCGCTGACAACACCGGGAAGTCGTCGGTGAGGTGCTGGCCCGGAGGGAGTCTGTCATCAGGTCCGCCTCTGCCTCCGAACCCGCGGTTGACGACTGCCATCTGAACCTCCTCGCCGACCACCGATCTGTCGTACTTCGCCGTCCGCCGGCTGAGCCGCCCGAGTAGGCCTCTACCTGACGTCACCCCTGCCAACCGGATCGGCCCGCAGGAAGCGACGCAGGGCCGCCGTGCCGTCGCTCAGGCGATCTGCTGCTCCGGCAGGTAGCCGGCCTCGACCAATGCATTCCGCAGTTTACGGCGGGCGTCGAACATCATCTTGTAGACCGCATTATGTGTCGCTCCGAGCTGATCCGCGAGCACATCGGTGGGCATTCCGTTCAGCACGAGCGCGACGAAGACCATCCGTTGCTTCGCCGTCAGCTTCTCATCGACGGCGCGATGCACGGCGTCCACCAGGTCCCGGCTTTCGGCGTGCGCCTCAGGCTCGATCCCCAGCCGTGCGGGAAGGCGGTCCCAGTCCTCGTCGTCGAACGCGACGCCGGCGCGCTGCCAGAAGTGCCGGTTGACCTTGGCGGCCACGTCGAAGATCACGAACTTGTACGCCCAGGTGGTGAACTTGCAATCACCGCGGAACGTCTCGACCTTGCCACAGATCGCCAGGAGAGCGTCCGCGGCGGCCTGGTGCGCAATGTCGTCCACCTCCGGGCCGACAAGTCGCAGCCTGGCCGCGCGCCGCGCGACCTCCGCCCTCGCGGCGCGCAGGAGAACCTCGTACAGGCGCCGGCTCGCAAGCTCACGCCGATCGCCACGACCGCTCAGGTCGCGAACCCAGGCACGGTTCTCCCGGGCCACATCTGGAGAGACGACCCGTACCTGCGACAACGACTCGGACCCTTCGCTCTTCACTGACTCTCCGGCGATCAACGCAACGTAGTGGCCCCAGATCCGGCACATCTGCGCCGGCCGGTGAAACAACAACATGGACGATACCGTCCATTTGTTACTCCGTCCACTCAGCACCGGGACCGCACCGCGGCAGATCCGAGCGCATCGTCTCCCCGAGATCACGCGAGACCAAATCTCTCCGAAGTAGGATGAGTTGTGAACGTGGCGCCTAGGCATGCCTCGACCGCTAGCACGGGACAATGGTCCGACGACAGAGGTTGAAGATCACTCGACAAATGGTCTATATCGTCCTGTTTCTTAGACGAATTGAGGCCCGCATGGACGAACTCGAAGCACTACGCGACGAGATCAGGGAGGGCAGGCATGCTCAGGACAGCCAGATCCCGTGGAACGATGCCAGCGGCATCAAACTGCGGCAGTGGCTGGGCGTCACCGAGGAACAGTTCTACGCCCCGGACACGATCGCTCTGCTCCCGATGGACTTCTACTATCCGGGCAAGGGCACACACGGCGACCTCCCACCACGCCCGTCCATCCTTCACCTCTGAACTTCAGGTGGCAGGCAAAGAACCCGTGGTTCGAGACGGAGGTGATTCCCGCTCTCCAGACGCTTGTCGCGGACGCCGTCTCAGTCGCTCCTCGGGACGGTGTCAAGACCGCCCGCCGAGGAACTACTCGTAGCGGCCCTCGAACGTGACACCATCACCGAGGCCGACGAATCGGAGTCCGACGATCCGCGCGTCCTCGACCATCCAGCGAAGCGCGTAGCAGGCTCGATAGGACGGCGGCCAATACGAACAGAACCGACCGTGGTCGTCGACGTACCACTCCCCTGCACTGTCACCGCTTCGTTCGGAGTAGGTGGTCCGGCCGTCGATCGTGAAGACCTGACTAGCACCATCGCCGTACACCAGCCGACCGGCCGTGACCGCCTTCGGGATGTCGGCCGGCGCAACCGCCGCGTCGTCATCCGCTCGGATTCCCTGCAGCATGTCATTCATCGCACCCAAGACCTCTCATCCTCGACTCACGAACCACAGTGCCTTGCCGGCATCAGGCTCAGGCAGAGGTGGTACGCCGCGGAACGTCGTTGCCCTGGCGGTTCAGGGTCGACGGGTCGTGGACCTGGAAGAAGAACGCCAGGATGTCACGGTAGGTCGTCTGCACCGGGTCGAAGACGATCTCGACCGCTTCGGCGTGCCCGGGATGATTGCGGTACGTCGCATGGTCGTTCCGCCCGCCGGTGTATCCGACGCGGGTTCCGAGCACGCCGGGCTGTCGGCGAATGAGGTCCTCCAGGCCCCAGAAACACCCGCCGGCGAGGACGGCTGTCTCTGTGCCCGGCTTCCGGGTGACCTGTCCGGTGTCGTGAATTCCGCTGGTCATTGTCCATACTCCTCTGTGCCGGCCACAGCGGCCAGCAGTCCGTCCGCATCCTCCGCGCAGGGTTCACAGGCCGCAAGGTGCGATGCCAATCCGGGATAGCGCTCGGCAGCATCGACTCCGGCCGCCAGTAGCTCGGCGTAGAGATGCAGAACTGCCATCGTCTCACCACACCCGACGTCACGGGGGTCGGTGGCCAGGAATCGCTCGAGCCCCTCCTTCCACCCGCTCATGAAAGTTCACCTCTACCTGTCGATCAGAAAGCGGGGTTGCCCATCGGCTCCGTTCTGGATAACCGTTAGTGCTTGGACAGACGCGGATCTTACGGTGTGGCAGCCTGCCTGCGCGCGGTCCTGAGAAGTTCGGGAG
Organism: Kribbella sp. NPDC050820; assembly: GCF_040653975.1. Taxonomy (NCBI): domain Bacteria; kingdom Bacillati; phylum Actinomycetota; class Actinomycetes; order Propionibacteriales; family Kribbellaceae; genus Kribbella; species Kribbella sp. NPDC050820. The sequence goes on along the minus strand of NZ_JBFAHB010000038.1, from coordinate 79,245 downwards.
TCAGGGCGCGATCTGGAGGTGTGTGATGAGGTCGTTGGCGAGCGTGAAGCGGTAGATGATGTCGACGACGCCGCCAGGGAAGTCGCCCTCCAGGTGGTTGGTGACGACGTAGTGGGTGTCGTCGAACTTCTCGACGTGGCTGACCTCGACCGTGTAGGTGTACTGGCTGGACTCGGTCTCCCGCCAGCGGTGGATTTCGTCGTGACCGGTGTAGGTGTTGCCGTTGTCGACCACGGTCGCGTCGGTCGCGAAGGCCGACAGCAGATCGTGAGCATTCGCCTTGTGCTGGGGATCGGCTTCGCGCAGGAATCTCGTGATCGCGTGCGGCAGGTGCTTCGCCAGGTCGGCGGCGGTCGGGTCGGGCGGAGTCTGGATGGTCATCAGGTGCCTTCCGAGGTGGGGTGAAAGTTGAGCGGCCGGCCCATGGTCGTCATGTCTCGCGCAAAGAGATCGTGCATGACGCCCGCCATGGCGTTGCCATCGAGAGGTCCCATCGTTGTCACACCCACGTCCCGCCGAAGCGTTCGGTCCGGACGCGTCCAGCGTCGTACCCTTGAGCCAGCAAGCCGGCCGCCGCCGTCTCGACAAGCGCTGTCGGTCCGCAGATGTAGGTGAGCGGCTGTTCCTTGGCTGCCCACCCGGCCGTGGACAAGAGCGCCGGGTCGATGCGGCCGCGGTAGCCACGCCAGCCGGTCGGAGCCTCACGAGTCAAGGGTGATCGAGACATCGATGAGGTCGTCGGCCGTCATCTCCATGAGTTCCTCACGATAGATCAGCAGGTCGAGCGAGCGCGCCGAGCACAGCACCCGAACCGGTACTCGGCTGTTGATGGCACGGTGATGCCGAAGCATCGCCCGCAGGGGAACCAGGCCGGAGCCGCCGGTCACCAGGAACAACGGACCGCCAAGGTCGTCGTCCCAGCCGAAATGCCCGCCGATCGGACCACGGAACTCGAGCTCGTCCCCTGTTCGCAACTCGTCGACCAGATACGGCGAGACCTCACCATCGTCGAGTCGCTCGATGGTGAGCGACAGGTGGTCGTCCTCCGGCGCCGACGCGATCGAGTAGCTTCGCTGTGTCTGATACCCGTCGGGCGCTGTCAGCCGCACATCCACGTGCTGCCCCGCGCGGTGCCCAGGCCAGTCAGGCACGTCGAGCGTGATGATCTTCACCCGCGGAGTCTCGAAAGCCGTCCCGATCACTATGCCGGTCTGCCACGTCAGTCGCCGTAGTACCGCTGCTCTTTCCACGGGTCTCCGTAGTTGTGATAGCCGAACATCTCCCAGAAACCGGGCTGATCGTCGGTCCGCAGCTCCAACCCACGGATCCACTTCGCGCTCTTCCAGAAGTAGAGGTGCGGTACCAGCAGACGCGCAGGCCCACCATGCTCCGGATCAAGTGGCTGCCCGTCGTACTCGTCGACGACCCAGGCCTTTCCACCTTGCAGGTCTGCCAGCGGAATGTTCGTGGTGTAGCCGCCGTCGGAGTACGCCAGGGCGTACGGCGCCTGGGTCGGCACCGCATCGAGGAACGTGTCGAGAGAGACCCCCGACCAGGTCATCTCCAGTTTCGTCCACTTCGTCACGCAGTGGATGTCGACGGTGAACTCCTCGCGGGGCAACGCCTGGAATTCCGCCCACGACCACGAGACCGGCTTGTCCACAGCGCCCCGGATCGTGAAATCCCACGCGTCCAACCGCGTGTACGGGGTCGGCCCGGCCGACAACACCGGAAAGTCTCGCGTGACGTACTGACCGGGCGGTACCCGCGTAGGGTCTGCGGCACGCCGGCCAAGAAATCCCCTGGTGACAGCCATTACGCCTTCTCACCGAGCTGTACACGCAACAGCCACTGCTGCTTCTCCAACATCCCGACCACTCTGACCAGCACGTCCTGTGTCACCAGATCCGCAGCACCGATCGAGCCCAGCCGTGCACGGATCCGCTCAGCCACCGCTGCCACCCGACGACCGAGCTCCCAGACCACTGCGTGATCGGCCAGCGACCGCACCGCGACAGGTTCGACACGTGATCCGGCCGCCACCGTCGAGCTCTGTCCGTCCGGGACAGAGCCCAACGTCATGGCTCGCTCGGCGACGACATCTGCGAGCTCGCGCCACTCCTTGACCAACTCATCGAGGAACAGATGCACTCCACGCGCGGCAGCTCCGACCACGCTCCAGTGCAACTGCTTCCCGATCAGCGACAGATCGATCAGATCCTGCAGTACGAGCTGCAGGTCCTCACCAACCGCCACCCGCTCGTTCGGATTGTCCAGCGGCGGCAACTGCACCGAGTTCGCAACAGATTCCATAGGCATACCTCCCCTGTGTCACGACCACCGCCCGACCTTTCCTCACCACCTGGACCAATCGCCGGTAAGACGGTGCGACGGGACGCAACGAACCAAACAGGACGACCCGACACCCGGGGCGGTTCGTCAAAACACGAGAAAGACACAGCAGTTGACACCAGCGATCGACCTCGCCCGCCGGGACGCAACCCTCCGGCTGGCGTTCATCTCCGCAGTGGTCGCCCTGGTAGCCGTGTTTGCTGCGGTGGGCTCGACCATCCCCCTTTTCAACATCTACCGGGCCGAGGAAGGGTTCACCAACGCTGACATCTCGTTGACGGTCGTCGCCTACTCCGCCGCCACTCTCAGCACATTGCTCGTGCTGGGACGGCTGTCCAATCATGTGGGCCGGCGGCCCACCGCGATCGCCAGCCTCGGGCTGCTCGTACTGGGTTGTCTGCTGCTCTTGAAGGTGCACGACGTCGGCATCCTGATCGCCGGTCGGCTCCTGATGGGCCTTGGCGCCGGGTTGGCCAGCAGCAGTCTCACCGCCTACATCGTCGATGCCGCGCCGGCCAGGCCGACCTGGTTGGCTTCGGTCGCATCAAGCCAAACAGTCATGCTCGGTCTCGCCGTCGGCGCCATCGCGTCCGGTGCCTTCGTGCAGTTCGGCCCATGGCCACGTGACCTCATTTATCTGGTCGTCATCGGCTTGCTCCTGCTGTCTGCCGCACTCGTCGCGATCAGCCCGGAGACCGTGCCCCCGACGCCGGGCGGTTGGCAATCACTGCATCCTCGCGTTCGCATACCGGTTCGAGCCAGGCATCTACTTCCCGTCGCGGCCGCGGTGTTCCTGGCCACCTGGGCGACCGGGGCGTTCTACCAGGCCTTCGTACCCGCGCTGATCGCAGATCAACTTCGCACCAGCAGCTCGCTCGTCCTCGGACTGGTGTTCGCTGCTTACATGGGCCCTAGCGCCCTCGGCGCACCTCTAGGCGGCCGGTTGTCACCGGCGGCGGCTGAGCGCGTCGGCATGATCGCCTTCCTTGCCGGTTGGATCGGACTGATCACAGCGATCACCACCGGCGCATTGCCGTTGTTCATCGCCGCAACCATCATCGCGGGAGCCGCTCAGGGCATCGCCATCAGCGCCGCCACTCGTGGCCTGCTGTTCGGCAGCACTCTGTCCGACCGGGCGCCAACGTTCGCCGTTGTCTATTTACTCAGCTACAGCAGCGCGACTGTTCCCAGCCTCATCTCCGCCCGACTCTCCAACGTCTACTCGCTACCGCAGATCGCACTCGGGTACGGCGGGCTTGCCTTCCTCGCCACTCTGTTCACCGTCGCCGCTGCACGCAACCCGCACACCCAGCATGGAGAGCTACACAGGATGGCCGAGAGGGACAGCAGATGACGACATCGGAGCGATCGATGGGTGAACCTGATCCGGTGGACGAGGTAGAAGCGCCGGGCCAGAGACCTAGCTGCAGGAATGACGCAGCGATCAGAGTGGTAAGACGATGGGTTCCCGGTGCTACAGGTACAGGTGAACCGAGCGGGGCGTGCAGGCGAGGACAGGGAGGCGGCGGATGAAGGCGATCGTGGTGACGGACCAGGCTGCCGGAACGTCCGGCATGACGCTGGTGGAGCGGCCCGAGCCGAAGCCGGCGATCAATGACGTCGTCGTCCAGGTTCATGCCTCGGGGTTCACGTCGGGTGAGCTGACGTGGCCCTCGACCTGGACCGATCGCCTCGACCGAGACCGTACACCGTCGATTCCCGGGCAGGAGCTGGCCGGAGTAGTCACCGCTCTCGGCTACGGCACGACCGGGCCGGCGGTCGGACAGCGGGTGTTCGGCCTCACGGACTCGTATCGCGACGGCGGGCTGGCGGAGTACGTCGCGATCGAGGCACGCAACCTCGCACCGCTTCCGGCCGACGTCGACTTCACAGTGGGGGCGAGCCTGCCGATGCCGGGTCTGACCGCGTGGCAGGGATTGTTCAACCACGGCCGCCTGCAGGCCGGCCAGAGCGTTCTCGTGCACGGTGCGGCCGGCTCGGTCGGCTCAATGGTGACTCAGCTGGCACGTGAGACCGGTGCCTACGTCATCGGGACCGGACGCGCCGCCGACCGCCAGAAGGCGCTCGACTTCGGGGCGATGGAGTTTGTCGACCTCGAGAACGACGCGTTGGAAGACGTCGGCACAGTCGATCTGGTGTTCGACGTCATCGGCGGCGAGATCCAGCAGCGATCCGCAGGCGTGATTCGGACGGGAGGAACTCTGGTGACCATCGCCGGGCCGCCCGAGGCGCGGCCTGCCGACGGTTTGGCGATCGACTTCGTAGTCCTGCCCGATCGCGCCCAGTTGGGCGAGATCGTCCAGCGGGTGCGGGACGGGCGGCTGAGGACGAACATCGGCACCGTCGCGATGCTCGACGACGCCATCGCCGCCTTCAATCCGACCGATCGAGTCAGCGGACAGACGATCATCCGGATTCGTGCCTAGCCATCCGCAGCCATCCGTTCAACCGCCGAGCGACCAGACGACAGAGGAGACAAGCGCAATGAAAGCGATCGTGGTAACCAACGAGGCTGCGGGAACGGCAGGGATGACGCTCACCGAGCGACCCGAGCCGGCAGCAGCCATCAACGACGTCGTCGTTCGGATTCACGCATCGGGATTCGTCCCGACCGAGCTGGCGTGGCCCTCGACCTGGACTGATCGCCTCGACCGCAGCCGGACACCGTCGATCCCCGGCCACGAGCTGGCCGGAGTGGTCACCGCCCTCGGCTATGGCACGACGGGGCTGTCGGTGGGGCAGCGGGTGTTCGGCCTCGCCGACTGGCACCGCGACGGCACCCTGGCGGAGTACGTCGCGATCGAGGCACGCAACCTCGCCCCCTTGCCGGGCGACGTCGACTTCACTGTCGGCGCATCTCTTCCGATTTCAGGTCTGACCGCGTGGCAGGGATTGTTCCAGCACGGCCGTCTTCAAGCCGGGCAGAGCGTCCTCGCGCACGGTGCGGCCGGCGCAGTAGGGACGATGGTGACGCAGCTCGCACGCGAGGCCGGTGCCTACGTCATCGGCACTGGACGCGCCGCCGACCGTGAGAAGGCGCTCGACTTCGGCGCACACGAGTTCGTCGACCTCGGGAATGATGCGCTGGAAGACGTCGGTCAAGTCGATCTGGTCTTCGATGTCATCGGCGGCGACGTCCAGAAGACCTCCGCGGCCATGATCAAGGCCGGCGGAACGCTGGTGTCCGTCGTTGGCCCGGTCGAGGCCCGGCCGGCTGACGGCCTGGCGGTGGATTTCGTGGTCGCAGCCGACCGTGCCGAGCTGGGTGAGATCGTGCAGCGGGTTCGGGACGGGCGGCTGCGCACTAACATCGGCGCGGTGGCGACTCTCGACGGTGCCGTGACTGCTTTCAATTCCACTGAGCGAACCAAGGGAAAGACGATCATCCGCGTTCGCCCGTAGCACCGCGCCGGCGTCGGCCAGGACCCGGCGGACATTGTGGAAGGCCGCGCGGGCCTCGTCGTGGAACGTCCCGGTGACGGGTCGCCAGCTCTCGTCGACGCCGACCTGGCCTGACAACAGCAGCAGATTGCCCTGCCTGCGGTACGACGGTGCGGGCGGCGGGGTGACTGCGCCCTGGCTCATCAGGGTCCTCCGACTAGTTGGAAGGGAAGCAGCGCGAGTTCACCCGCGACGCAGCGGATCGAACGGGGCCAGCTCGGGCGCGGCGGTGCCGCTCATGATCTGCGCGGCCAGCAGCTTGCCGGTGACGGGCCCTAGCGTGACTCCCCACATGCCATGGCCACCCGCGACGTACACGCCCGCAACGTTCGTCACGCCGATCACCGGGAGCCCGTCGGATGTCAGCGGCCGGGACCCGACCCACGGCTCGCGTACGTCGTCCCAGTCGGCGCCGTCGATCAGCGGGTGGATCGAGCGCAGGATCGTGTCGAGACGATGCCGGTCGAACGGCGCGTCCCGGTCGGCGATCTCCATCGTGCCGGCGACGCGGACCCGCTCGCCGTACGGGGTGAGCGCGACGCGGACGCCGGGCAGATAGACCGGGCCCGCGAGCGGTTCGGCCAGCCGGATGCTGCACGAATAGCCTCGCCCGGCCTGGACCGGCACCCGGACGCCGAGGCGGCGTCCCAGCTCCGGTAGCCACGCGCCCGTGGCCAGTACGACGGCATCGGCCCGGTACGGCGGCCGGGTCCAGGTGTCCACCTGCAGCGCGCCGGGCCCGAACCCGACCGACCGCACAAGGGCTCCCTCGACGATCTCACCGCCCCGTTCGCGCACCGAGCCGGCGAGCGCGTCGAGGAGTTGGCCCGGCGCCACGAACCGCTGGCCTTCCAGGTGCAGGACCTGCGTGATCCGGTCGGAGAACGGCGGCTCGTGCCCGGCGGAGATCCGATGGGTCACGTCCTGCCCGGCGGCGCGGGCGGCGGTGAGCTCGTGCTCGAGAACTGCGGTGTCCTGACCGGCGGTGAACCCGATCCGGATGGTCCGCTCGTGGACCTCCGCCGGCACGCCGCCCTTGGCGAGCTCGTCGAAAGCGCCGAGGCTATCCACGGCCAACCGACTCAGCGCCGCCATCCCCCGCCGCCAACGCGGCGCGGTCGAGTGCCGGGCGAAGCCGGTCAGGAACGCCAGCGTCGTAGCGGCAGGCCGCCCGCTCAGCGTGACCGGCGAACCCCGGGTGAGCAGGCTCCGGACGCCTTCGCGCAGCAACGCCGGCTCCGGGAGCGGCGCCACCATGGCGGGCGTGACGTAACCGGCGTTGCCCCACGACGCACCGGCCCCCACCCCCGACCGTTCGAGCACGATGACCTCCGCGCCGTGCTCCTGCAGGAACCACGCACACGAGAGCCCGACTACTCCGGCTCCCACGACCACAACGCGGCGGGGTGAAGATGGTCCAGTCATATCTACTCCTGACCTGAGTGTGCTCCTCACAGCCACACGTTCTCCGCCACGCGCAGGAAGTTGCCGCCCAAGATCCCCTCGACGGCCTCCGGCGCATACCCGCGGTCCACCAGGGCAGCCGTGATGGCGGGCAGGCGCTCCGGCTCGATGAACTCCACGCGGTCCCACTGCGTGTAGCTCGGCGGGAACAGGTCGGGGGTCTCGGCGAGCTCGGCATCGACACCGCCGAAGCAGAAGTCCAGCCCCAGCCCGACGTGCTCCCACCCGACCAGCTCGACGGCATGGTCGAGGTGACGGACGAGCGCCTCGGTGCTCGCATCGTTGGCGCCCAGAAAGATCCCCACGCCGTTGATCCCGACGACGCCACCGGTGGCCGCGCACGCCAGCATCTGGTCATCCCACACGTTGCGCTCATGATCGTGCACTGCACGCGCCGCCGTGTGGGAGAGCACGACCGGCGCAGCCGAGGCGGCGAAGACACCCATCGACGTGCGGTAGGAACAGTGCGCGGCGTCGACTACCATCCCCACCCGGTTCATCTCGGCTACCACCCCCCTACCGAACTCCGTCAGGCCGCCATCGACCTCGGCGATGACCTTGTGAACCGTCTTGTAGGCGAGGTTCTTACCCTGCTCGGCCCAGTGAGCGGCGGCGGCGAACCCGTCCAGGCCGTCGGCGGCCTCTGGGTTGTGCTGGGCGTAGGTCGCGGTGGAGATGTAGTTGGTGAGCACCGAATAGTCCGCGCCGACCAGGACCCTCTGTGCGAACTCGCCGACCAGGGCACGGTTGGCCTCGGTCTTGTCCGGCTCGGTGACCTCGGCGGGACCGTCCGTCTGCGTACGACCGGAGGCCGTATCGGCGACGACGGGAGTCAGGGCGTCCCAGTGCTCGGCCAGCTTGCCGTCTCCGTCGACGCGGAAGATGTCGAAACCGACCAGCGGGTCGGGGCCGAAGCCGTGGTAGGTGCCGTGCAGGACCACCAGGTCACCGTCGGCAAGGACGCGGGCGCTCACGTAGCGGAAGTCCTCCGGCAGGCCGGCGACCAGCCGGCGCAGAGCCTCAGGACCATCGGCGGCCGGCGCACTGTGCTGGATGTAGTCCGCGGCCACCCAGCGGTCCACCGCGGACGGGTCCTTGCTTCCGAACAGCTCTCCGGCGGCAGTCGGGACGGTGTTCTTGGAGTTCGAGGCGCTCTGGCAGTTGCCCCTGGCAATCCACACCGCGGCCCGGCGCCATCTGCTGTCCGTCCTCGTACTGCGCCTGGCCCACTTGACTGCGCCCCGGAGCCTGATCCGGCGTACCTGCGGTTCCGCGATGTAGTCGAGAGAGATTTCGCGCGTACACATCGGGTGGAGGACTAGGCCCGTACCGCGACCCACTTCAGCAGGTGCTTCCACCGGCGCACCGGGCAGGCTCCGATCGCGTTCCGCAGCACCGTGCGCGGGCACAGGAGCGCAGCACAGCAAGGGGTGTGAGCGGGGTGTGCCTACGGGGTTGGGGGGAGCGGGCCGGGTGGGGTGGTGGTGGTTGCGCTGCGGGCTGTGCTGGAGATGAGGGTGCCGATGGTGATGCCGATGGCCAGGTTGATCAGGGCGGTGGCCACGCTTTCCCAGGAGCGTTCGGCGGCGAAGGGGGCGAGCATGGCGGCCAGCGTGACGAGGGTGACCACCCAGCGGAAGAACCGGAGCGGACTGGGCGTGGACAGGATCAGCAGGTGGACGAGCCCGGTGGCCAGGAGGGCGGCGGCGGCCGAGCAGGCGGCATAGGTCCAGCTGTCCGCGTCGCCCCAGACCCCCTCGCCCTCGGGGGCGAGCACGGCCAGGTCGAAGACGCCGCGGGCGAGCAGGATCCCCACGATCGCGACCAGCGCGGCGACGGCAGCGGTGGCGGCTCCGCCCGCCCAGAGGCGGCCCGCGTTCACCCGCGGCGCCCTGTCGGCGGCGTGCGACGGCATTGGCATTGTCATGCGTCGGCCTCCTGTCCGGCGACGTTCTCCAGACCTTCCCCACGCCGCCGGTCCGGTCGCATCACCCGGCACGGATGATTCGCCGGATCCCGCCCGGCCGGCCCGGCTCCGTTCACCCGGTGGGGATGAGGCGGTCGCCCTGCTGCCGGTCAAGGCTGCAGATGACGTACCGACCGATCCAAGGAGCACACGATGGCGACACTGACGGTGTGGAAGTTCGAAAGCCCGACGGCAGCCGACGACGCGGTCACCACGTTGGAGTCCCTGGCCAAGCAGGAACTCATCCAGCTGCACGACGCGGCGACGGTTTCGTGGGAGCCGGGCAAGAAGAAGCCCAAGACGCGGCAGCTGCACAACCTGGCCGGCGCCGGGGCGATGGGCGGCATGTTCTGGGGGATGCTCTTCGGGCTGATCTTCTTCGTGCCGCTGTTCGGCGCGGCCATCGGCGCGGCGACCGGTGCGCTGGCCGGATCGATGAGCGACGTCGGCATCGACGACGACTTCATCAAGTCCGCCCGCGACAAGATCACCCCCGGAACCTCGGCGTTGTTCGTGATGACCAGCCAGGCCGTGCCGGAGAAGGTGAAGGCCGCGTTGGCCGAGCGTGGACTCCATGGCGAACTGATCCAGTCCAACCTCTCGGCCGACCAGGAGGCCGAGCTGCGAGAGATGCTCGCCTAACAACCCGAAGCCGTCCGGCGTGTGGCCGCCATCAGGATCTTCGAGCGACCGCACGCCGGACGTCGTTCGTCCCGGTCATACCACAGGGATGACGACACAACCCCCACCTCGGCGGTGCGATGGATCGTATGTCTCTGACGACGTACGAGATCCGCGTTGTCGGTCCGGTGCCCGACGAGTTGCTGCCTGAGCTCGGGGACGTCACGATCACGACCCTGGAGATGCGGACAGTGCTGACCGGTATGTTCACCGACCAGGCTGCGCTGCACGGATTCCTGCAGCGCCTGCGTGCCTTCGGTCTCGACCTGGTCGAGGTCCGGTCCGTGGTGGCTTCGGAGGACGAGGCGCCACCCACGGAAGAGGAAGCGGGTGAGGAGGAACCGTGATCGCACACCGGAAACCCTGTACGGCGTACGAGTTCACCGTCGTCGGCGAACTGGGCCCGATGTTGCGGGCCGCCTTCCCGGGGCAGCGGATCGCCGCGATGGAGCCCTGCACGGTGATTCGGGTGGAGGTCCCCGCCGACCGGGTGCTGGACCTGGTGGACCTGATCGGCCTGTTCGAGTCCGCGGGAGTCGTCGTCGAGGATCTGTACCGATCGTCCGCACCGGACCCGAGCCGTCCCGGAGCAGTGGAATGACGTCAACGGCCAGTTCCGACCGGCGATCGGAGCTCGCCGGACATCTGGCCCATGGCGTGCGGCACCGGCGGTGGTACTCGTCACTGGCGTCAGTGGCGCTGTGGCTTGTGGCAACGGCACTGGCGGTCCTGCTCGCGGATGCGATCGTGCCCGGGTTCCATGCGGATCTGCCGCTCGCTCCGCTCGGGTTCGCCATCGTGCTGGGGCTCGCGGGTGTCTTGTTGCAGCCGCTGTTGGTGGCGGGAGCCGTGCGACTGGGGTGGATAGGCGTGCTGGTCCTGGCGCTCGTCGGACAGGCGTTGCTCGTCCTCGTGGCCGCTTGGCTGCTGCCGGGAGTGCAGGTGGACGGCTTCTGGGACGCGTTCTTCGTTGCCTGGATCATCGGCATCGTCGGCACGGTCGTCGGCTGGCTCAGTACGTCCGGCACCGACGAGGCCTTGGTCGAGCGGCTCGTGTCGTCCGCCCGTCGCCGCCCGGTGAAGCTCGACGACCCCGACGTGGACGGCGTGGTCTTCGTCCAGCTGGACGGCGTACCGTTCCCGGTGCTCCAGATGGCGGTCACGGCCGGGACGGTGCCGACGCTGTCGCGCTGGATCCGTTCGGGCAGTCACCGGCTGCACGAGTGGACGCCGAAGCTGCCGGCCACGACACCGGCGAGCCAGATGGGCATCCTGCACGGCGTGATCGACGGGATCCCCGCGTTCCGCTGGTACGACCGTGCCAACGACAGGATCCTGGTGGCGAACCGCCCGGCCGACGCCGCCGTGATCGAGGCGGCCCTCACGACCAGGCGGGGTCTGCTCGTGGACGGCGGTGTCAGCATCAGCAACCTGTTCACCGGCGACGCCCCGCAGGCAGCGCTGACGATGAGCCGGCGGGCCGGCCGCGGCGAGATCACCCGGTGGGCGGTGGCGCGGTTCGTCGCCAGTCCGAGCGGGCTGACCCGCGGGCTGTCCCGCTCGATCTCGGAACTGCTGCGGGACCGGTTCCAGGCCCGCCGCGGGGTTCGGCGGGACGTTCGCCCACGCTGCCACCGCTCATGGTCGACCGCAGCCCTGCGTGCGGTGACCAACGGCGCACTGCGCGACATCAACACGGCACTCGTCGCAACCCACATGCTGCGCGGCACCAGGTCGATCTACGTCGACTACGTGGACTACGACGAGGTCGCCCACCATGCCGGAATCCTGCGCCCGGAGAGCCTCGAGGCGCTGGAGTCGGTCGACCGCGTGCTCCATCAGCTCGAGCTGATCGCGTCCGTCGCTCCACGCCGCTACCGCTTCGTGATCCTGTCCGACCACGGCCAGGCGCAGGGCACGACCTTCGCGGACCGGTACGGCGAGGAGCTCGCCGTCGTCGTGTCGCGGCTCGCGGCGGCGGATGTCGCCGTCTCGTCCGAACCGGTCGAGGGGTGGGGCCGGACCCGGATCCTGGTGGACGAACTGGCCACCGGGAGTGGCGTCAGCGGCCGGACCATGCGCAACGCCGCCGAGGCCATGCAGCGCCGCGGGCACGACGAGGCCGACGCCGTCGACGCAGGCACCAGCCGCCGTTCGGGCAAGGCCGAGGGCGACGAGGAGTTCCACGTGTTCGGGTCGGGGAACCTCGGACTCATCTACGTCCGCGGCGCCCGGCAGCGACTGACCCGGGCTCAGCTCGACGACCGGTATCCCGCCTTGGTGGCCGGCCTGGTCACGCATCCGGGTGTCGGCTTCGTCGTCGTCCTCGACGAGGTCGCCGGGCCGGTGGCGCTGGGCGCCGCGGGCCGGCACCGGCTGAACGACGGTCGCGTCGACGGAGTCGACCCGCTGGCCCCGTTCGGACCGAACGCCCCGGCCTTCGTCCGCCGGGCGGCATTGCGCCCCGAAGCGCCCGACATCTACGTCAACAGCCTGGTCGAACCCGGCACCGAGGAGGTCGCTGCCTTCGAGGGCTTGGTCGGGTGTCACGGCGGGCTGGGTGGCTGGCAGGACCGCGCGTTCGTCGCCGTTCCGGTGGACGTGCCGTTCCCGACCGAACGGGTGGTCGGAGCCGACGCCCTGCACGTCGCCCTGAAAAACATCCTCCGGTACTGCGGGCATCGAGCCGACGCACCGCGAGACGCCCGCTCGACCGCGGAGTCGGGCACCTAGCCGAGGCCGGCTACAGTCCGCTCTCGGCCTCCAGCCGGCCGCTGTCGACGGCGTCCACGAAGGCCCGGTAGTCGCGCTCGTTCTGGTCGGCGTACGCCTCGGAGTACTCGGCCATCGCCTCGGGGAACGCGTCGTCGCTGTTGAGGTACGTCGCCAGCGCGATCCGGTCACCGGAACGCGCGTGCGCCCGCGCCAACGTCCAGCCGCACAGCTGGCCGTACATCATCATGCCGGCCGGATCCATCTTCTCGACCACAGCCGACCCCTTCATGTCCCGCAGTTGGCGGACGTAGAAGTCGCGGGTCTGTCCGTCGATGCCTTCGGTCCGCTGCCAGCCGAGGAAGATGTCACTGGCCGCCTGCATCAGGCGCTGCCCCACCACGACCCGCTCCCCGTCGTTGCGCGGGGCAGACCGCTGCCGGAGCGCAGTAGGGACCTTCCCCTTGAGCACCGAAGGACCTGCCTCCTTGACCTGCAGGAACAGCGGATCGCCGTCGTCTCTGCCGCGCAGCAGCACGATCCAGCAGCGCGTGCCGACACTGCCCACCCCGACCACCTTGCGGGCCATGTCGACGAACTCGTACTGGTCGAACAGCACCCGCCGCTCGGTCGGCAGCGACCGCCGGTACAGGTTCAGCAGGTTCCTGACCCCGGTCTCGAGCTCTTCCCGGTCCAGGTCGGGCAGGAAGTCCGCGATCGGCACGACCAACGGCGGATCGGCCTTGATCCGGACCCCGTCGTCGGTCAGCTCGGTGAGCTTGGCGAACGACTTGAGGCTGCCGCTGCCGCGGGCCTTCAGCAAGGCCTGATCGACGTTCCGGCGCCGGCTCGAGCTCAGCTTGGCGCGCAGCATCTCCTGGACCTCGTCGATGTCGGCGCGGGCGTACCAGACATCGAGGGCGCGCATCGTGGCGAACTCCGCGCCGGCGTCGCGATAGCGGCGTACCGTCTCCAGGACGCTCTTGCGGCGCTCCTTGCGGGAGAAGCCGTTGCACCGGCCGGCGACGACCAGGCTCACGGCGAGGCGTTTGACGTCCCACTCCCACGGACCGGCGATGGTCTCGTCGAAGTCGTTCACGTCGAAGAGCAGGCGCCGTTCGGGAGATCCGAAAACCCCGAAGTTCGACAGGTGGGCGTCACCGCACAGTTGCACTCCGAGGCCGGACACGCGCGCCACGGCGAGGTCGGTCGCCATCCCGACGGCGTTGCCGCGCAGGAAGGCGAACGGCGATACCAGCATCCTGCCGTGCCGCACCGGCACCAGGTCGGGCACGCGGGACCGGGCCTGCTCCTCGAGCAGCGAGACTGGATCCGGGCGGTCCGGCGGCAGCACCAGCTCAGCCTGCTCGCGCGGCGGCAGCGCGGCCCGCGCCGCGAGCCCCAAACGGGCCCGGTCGGACGGAGTCAAACGGCGCGATCCACGGTCGGCAGGCGCTGACCTCGTCGTGCGCACGGCGGTGGGTGTCGTCGCCATCGGCGTCGATGCACTCATGCTGCCCTCCCCTGCGGTCCTGGTCGAGTCGCGTGCTCCGGCGCTGCTCGGTGAAAGCTCCACCGAACACCGGACCCGGCCGGGCCAGCATCACCCCCGCCGGATGAACCACCAGCGCGGAGTCCGGGCTTGACTTGAGCTGTGAAAGGCGCCGAGGTCGACTACCGGCTGCTCCCCCCGCGGACCCGCCGCCGACTCGCCACGAGGTCGCTGCTGCGATCCTTGCTCGTCGGGCTGGTCATCGTCGTGGGCTACTTCTTGCTGCCCATGCGCCTCGACAGCGGCCTGCCCGTGGCCGCCTTGGTCCTCGGGCTGGTCGTCGTGGGACTCGTGCTGGGATGGCAGGTCCTCGACATCGCCAAGTCGCCCTACCCCCGGGTCCGGGCGATCGGCGCGCTGGCGACGTCGGTGCCGCTGTTCCTCGCGGTCTTCGCGACGACCTACGTCCTGATGGCCGAAGCCCAGCCGGCGAGTTTCTCCGAGCCGATGAACCGGCTCGACGCGGCGTACTTCACCGTGACCGTCTTCGCGACCGTCGGCTTCGGCGACATCGTGCCCGTGTCCGGAGCAGCCCGCGCGGTGACCACGATCCAGATGTTCGGTGACCTGATCATGGTCGGCTTGGTTGCCCGCACCCTGTTCGGCGCCGTCGAGCACAACCTCAGTCAGCGGCAGTGACCCGAGGGCCCTGCAAGCGCACCATCCGGAACGAGTTCACCAGGCCGGCGAGTGCGGCGAGAATCGGAATGCCCAGCGCCACCTGCAGGGCGATCGGGCGCGCGGTCGTGTTGATGTCGATGATCTCCGCGCGAATCTCCGGCGGCTGCGTGGCGAGCAGCTTGTCGAGCTCGGTGTTGGTCATCACTTCCGCGTCCTCTTCCAGCGCGGTGGCGACCTGTTCCTGCTGGGCCGGCGGCAGGACTGTGCTCGACTGCGCCAGGTTGGTGAACGTGAAGGACAGGGTCGCGAGCATGATGGCGCCGGCGAACGCCAGACCGAAGGACAGACCGAACGAACCCGCCGCAGAGTTGACGCCGGCAGCCTCGCTGACCCGTTCCTGCGAGATCGGCGACAACGTGTAGTTGTTCAGCTGGGACACCAGCAGGCCCAGACCGATGCCCGCGAGCAGCAGCGGCCCGACGAGGGCCCAGCCGGAGTCGGCCCGGGGCACGATCGGGATCAGCAGCACCAGGCCCGTGGTCAGCAATGCGAATCCCCACCTGACGATGGTGCCCGGCAGCCGCCGTCCCGCCCGCTTCTCGGCGAGGATCGCCATCCCGAACATGCTGAGCGAGAGCGGCGCGAGGGACAGGCCGGCCTCCATCGCGTTGTACTCGAGCACCATCTGCAGATAGATCGGCAACGCGATCATCGTGCCGCCCAGCGCGATCTGCTGGAGCATCTGCTGGGAGACCCCCAGCTTGAAGACGGCAGAGCTGAAGAGTCCTGGGTCGAGGAGCGTCGGCTCGTTGCGGCGCTTGCGCCGCCGCAGCCAGTAGGCGAGCGCGGCGAGCCCGGCCACGCCGATGGCCAGGATCAGGCCGACGAACTCTCCACCTTCCTGCCATACCAGGATGCCCAGCACGATGCCGCCCATCCCCACGACCGAAAGGCAGGCGCCGACCACGTCCACCCGCCGGGAGCCCGTGTACGGCGCATCGTGGATGAGCCCCTGGCCGATCAGCACGACCGCGATCACCGCGGCCTCGAGCAGGAACGCCACCCGCCAGGACAGGTAGGTGGTGATGAAACCCCCGAGCAGCGGCCCGATCGCGGCAGCCAGCGCGGCGGCGGCGCCGACCAGGGCGTAGGCCTTCGTCTGCGCCGCTCCGTCGAAGTTGCCGTGGATGAGCGACTGCATGGCGGGCAGCAGCAGCGACGCCCCGAGGCCACCCACCAGGGCCCAGAAGACGATGATCGCCCAGAGGCTCTGCGCCACCGACATCGCCAAGGCGCCGACCGCGTACCCGCACAGTCCCAGCAGGTACGCGCGCTTGCGGCCGATCAGGTCGCCGACCTTGCTTCCGATCAGGATGAACGCGGCGGAGACCAGTGCCTCGAGCGCGATCGCCGACTGGACGCCGCTCACCGTCGTGTCGAGGTCCCGGACCACCGAGGCGATCGAGACGTTCATCAACGAGGTGTCGACGACGAGCACGAACATCGCCATCGCGAGCAGGATCGCCAGCCGCGGGTTCGCCTTCGTGCCGGCCGGAACACCGCTCGCATCCTCGGCCATGATGTCAGCCGGCGAGGATCTTGGCCTTCTGTGCCTCGAACTCCGCCTCGGTGAGAACACCGGACTGCTTGAGCTCGCCCAGGCTCTTGAGCTGCTCCAAGCGGTCGGCCGTGGCCGGAGGTGGTGCCGCAGCAGGCGGCGGCGCGGCATAGGTCGGCGGCGGCGCCATCTGCTCGGCGTAGGCCTGATTCCGCGTGGCGGCCGTGTCGGCGTCGCGCTGGGCGAACTTTTCGTCCTGACGCCGTTGGACCCGGCCGTGGACCGCAGTCGCAGTGCCTGCGACGGCAGCGGTTCGCACTATTCCTCGCAGCAGTCCTGGCATGTCAGGCTCCTCAACTCGTCTTTTCCAGGGCGTCCAGGGCTTCCAGCGCGTCGAGGGCGGCCATCACGTCCTCGGCCGGAATGCGCCCGCCGGCGATCAGCGTGCCACCCGATTCGAGCGCCGCCGCGACGAACGGCCGCGCCCACGTGTTCTCGTAGACGATCATGGCGGCCAGGGTGCCCGGCTCCATCGCGCCGGCCACCTCGGCGAGGTCCTCATCGGCCAGGAGCCCCGACCGGGCGCCACTGAGGTCCGTGAACCCACCGGCCGGACCTGACGACTCGGCCAGATCGACCATGTAGGTGGACCCGTCCGCGTCCTTGCCGACCACCATCACGTCGTACACGTGGATGATGCCGCGCTCGACGAGGTTCACGAGTTCCTCCGCCGCTCGACCGGTCAACCGGTTGCCGGTGAACTCGAGGAGCACGTAGTCGATGGGTCCGTGAACGTCTGCTGCTGGCATGACTCTCCACCCCTCCACAAGGGTCTGGCGACCCCGGCGTCCTGTTCCCCGCCACACTGCCGCGGCCGGCCGGCACCAGTCATCACCCGCGCGGGATGAACTCAGCCCGGCAGTGTCGCGGGAGCCCGGACCTCGGCCGGCGTGACCTGCCGGATGCTCAGGATCGTCAGGCCCGCGGCCTGCAGCATCGCCGCCAGGTCCGCGATGCCCTGGTCCTCCCGGACCCGGATGCGAAAGGTTCCGGACGTCTTGTGATCAGCCTGCGGACCGGCGCAGAACGCCAGCACGGCCGGCCTCAGCTCCCCCTGGACGACGACCTGGTACGACGGGCGGAAGCGCTCACGTGTCGCTCTCATCGTCTTCCCTCCCCGGATCGATGTCGATCCGCTCTGCCGAGCCCGGATCCAGGATCCGGCGGACCTCGACGACCTCGATGCCCAGGGCACGGAGTCGGGCCAGCAGGCCGTAGAGCGCGGCCTGGTCCGGGATCGCATAGACGACGGTGCTCACCTGGTCGACCGCGAGCGTCTCCGCGCGCATGTCCCGCAGGTCCTGCTCGGGTACTGCGCCGGCCACGCGGATCTCGTACGTCGCATCGACCATCGAAACCACTCCGTTCCAGCCTGTGCGTTTCGACGCTCGCAAACGTCCGTTGCCGCGGCTTCACCCCTGTGGGGTGAACTGCCGACCGGCGTGCCGGGACCGCGTCCGGTTCGCCCCGCAATCGGTACCAGTTCGTCTCGAATTGTCCGGCAATCGGACGGGAAACGCTGGTTTTAAAGGCTCTTTCGTGGTTCCGTCAAAGGGTGCGACCTGCCACGCACGCCCTCCCCAGCGGTCAGTGACGTCGTCACGCATCGCCAGGAGGGGACATGCCGAGCGATCAGCACGCAGGGGTGGGAGCAGGACAACACACTTCACCGGATGCACCGTTCGAGGGTCGCTGGAAGTCCACGACAGCGACCTCGGTGGTGTTGCGCGGAACAGTGCCGCGGCCGCGGCTCGTCGATCGCCTGGACCTCGGGGTCCAGCGGCCGCTGACGCTGATCAGCGCGCCCGCGGGCTTCGGCAAGACGATGCTGGTGGAGTCGTGGGCCGCGCTCTACCGGGGGTCGGCCGAGGTCAGGCGGGTCGCGCTGAGGGCCGGTAGCGAAGCTGCGGACGTTCTGGAGCGCGTCCGCGAGGGTGCACACCGCAGCGGCCGGCAGGTGCTGGTGCTCGTGGTGGACTGCGGCGACCTGACCATCACTCCGGAGCTCGGGCAGAGCCTGCACCGCATCATCCGCGGCGATGCCGGACGAGTGCGGCTGGTGCTGGTGACGCGGTCCGACCCACCGCTGCCCTTGCACCGCTACCGGCTGGCGGACACCATCGCCGAGATCCATGCCACCGACCTGGCCTTCACCGTGGCCGAGACCACGGCGCTGATGCGCACGTTCAAGCTCGAGCTGACCGACTCGCAGGTCGCCGAGATCCACGCCCGGACCGACGGCTGGCCGGTCGGCCTGATGTTCGCGGCGATGAACCTCGCCGGGAAGTCCGACCGGGAGCGGGTCATCCGGGAGTTCCGCGGGGACACCGGCAACGTGGCGGCGTACCTGATGACCGAGGTGCTCGACGCGCAACCACCGGAGCTGCGCAGGTTCCTGCTCCGGACCAGCCTGGTCGACGTGGTCCGCCCGGGGCTGGCCGAAGCCCTGACCGGGCGTCCGTGTGACCTCCGGTCGCTCCAGTTCCTCTCCCACGGCAACTCGTTCATCCAGCCGGTGCCGGGAACCGCGGACTGCTACAGCTACCAGGCGCTGTTCCGCGAGTTCCTTCGCGCCCAGCTGCTGTACGAGAAACCCACCGTCGCTACTGCCCTGCACAGCGCTGCCGCCGCCTGGTTCGCCAGGCACGGTCAGCCGATGGAGGCGATCCATCACGCCGTCACGGCCGGCGACTGGTTCCACGCGGCCCAGTACCTGGTGGCGGATCTCGACTGTGCCGCGCTCCTCGCCGGGCGCAGCAGCCGGCAGCTGGCTTCTCTGTTCGCCGGCTTTCCCGACGACCTCGACGGGCCCGAGGCGGCGATCGTCCGAGCCTCGCTCGCGCTCGGAACGTTCGAGGTCGACCGTTGCGCGATGGAGCTGGCCAAGGCCAGGACCTGGCTGGACCACGAGGTGTCCGCCCGAAGCCAGTCGGTGGAACTGGCGGTCAGTGTGCTGGAGGCGGTCTGTGCCAGCCTTGGGGGCGACACCGAGACCGGACTGACCGCCGTACTGGCCGCGGAGACCAGGCTCCGGGCGGCCTCGCCGGATTCAGTCGTCGCCCATCCGGAAGCAAGGCTGCTGGTCATCGGCTGCAAGGGCCGGGCCTTGCTCAGGCACGGAGACTTCCCGGCGGCTCTGGAGGCCTTCACCGCAGGTGCTGCCATCGCGGAGGACAGTGGCGCCCACGAGGCTCTGGCCGAGTTCCTCGGGATGTCGGCGCTGGTCGAGGCGATCCGAGGCCGGCTGCGGCGAGCCGAGGAGGTCGTCGCGCAGGCGACCGCGCTCGCGGAGTCGGAGACGCAGCCGGACCTGCCCCAGGCCACGATCGTGGCCGAGGCCTGGATGCGCGCCGACCGGGGCGATCTGCCCGGCGCCGAACACCTGGTGCAGCGTGCCGCCGAGGCCGCCGCTCCCATCCACGACACGCGAGTTGTCGCTGCTGCGCTCGCCCTGGTTCGGGCCAGGCTGATGCGGGCGAGCGGCGACCTCGATCTGGCCGCCGCGGAGTTGCGGGCCGCGCGCAGCAACTACGGCTCGTACGGCGGCTGGCTCGGCCAGGCCCTGGTCGTCGACCAAGCGAAGCTGCTGGTGACGCAACACCAGCCGGAGGAGGCCATCAGGGTCATCGAGCAGTCGGACGGCCGCGATCAAGCCGAGTCCCTCCTGGTGCTGCAGAGCGCAGTGGCCGAAGCAGGTGAGCGCCCGCCGGCGCAGTCACACGTGGCCACCGATCGCGCCGCCCCGCTCGAAACTCAAGTGGACGGCTGGCTGGTCGAAGCCGCGGAGTCGCTCAGAGCCGGGAACACCGGCCGCGGCGGGCTCTGTCTGGAACGTGCCCTCAGACTGGCCGCTCCCGAGCAGCTTCGGCGCCCGTTCGCGGAGGCGCCGCAGCCGCTGCGAAGGATGCTCCAGCCGAGTGGTGAGCTGATGAGACAGCACGCTTGGCTCCGCGGGCCGTCCCATCGAGGCCGTGGTCGCGCCGCCGATCGCTGGGGCATGCCGCAGACCGAGCTCGTCATCACTTCGTCGCTGACCAGCAAGGAACAGGAGGTCCTCGAGTACCTCGCCGAGCTCCTGACCACCGAAGAGATCGCCGGCACCATGTACGTCTCCGTCAACACGGTCCGGAGCCATGTCCGGAGCATCCTTCGCAAGCTCGGCGCATCGCGCCGCAACGAGGCCGTACGACGGGCCTGGGAGCTGGGACTACTGCCCTCGCGACCGGACACTTAGGCCACCGGCGGCGGCACGGTAGTCCGCGATCGGGCGGTACCGGTCGTAGAGGGTGGTGAGCACGCTGAACAGGAAGACGAAGAAGAGCGTGTCCGTCAGCGCCAGCCGGCCGGATCCCCGGGCCAGCAGGACGTCGGCCAGCACCACCAGTACGACGTTCGTCGCGAGCACGACCCCGAACGAGACCGCGGCGGAGTTCCAGGAGTAGCCGCGCTTCGCCGCCCAGAGCCCGATCGCGGCGTTGACCACGACGAAGACCGCGATCCCGAGGAACAGCCTGACGTTGCTGGTCTGGACGCCGGGCAGCACCTCGCCGAAGATCACGCTGATCAGGCCGATCAGGAAGGTCTTCTCCAGCGTCGTCGAGTCGAAGACCTTCCGATGCGCGGCCTGGTAGGCGGCCCGCTCGCGGGCCTCGCCGATTCCCTCGGGCAGCGGGTCGGCCCGGAACCGCCAGGACCAGTCGGCCGGGCTCAGTCGTGGCCGGACGACGAAGTACACGATCGCGAGCAGCGCGAGCCCAGCGACGACCAGCACCGGCAGGAACCAGGAAACGTCGCGGATCGTGTCGGTCAGGTCCAGCTGGGCGATGTGGATCCAGTACTCCTGCGGCAGTTTGACGAAGATCCAGATCGCCGCGGCGACCAGCACCCAGAACCGCAACGAGTAGCGCAGCGGGTTCCGCCGGGTGCGAACCCCTTCGTAGGCGATGAAGAAGTACTCGAAGGTGTTCGGGAACAGCATCAGCAGGAACCGGGCGCCGGTGAGCTCGAAGGCCACCACCCCGACCTGGCGGTAGAAGAACAGGAAGCGGCTGACCCGGACCGCCGACGGGTTGGTCCAGTTCCGCAGGCTCGCCAGGTACGCCACCGACAGGTAGAAGACGTCCATCGCCTTGTCGTAGCTCTGGTAGAACGGCGGGTCGTACCCGAAGGCCTGGAAGATCGTCTGGTCGACACCGTCGAGCAGCAGGCAGGCGAGAATCGCCGGCAGCGGGAACGACGGGATCAGCAGCGGCAGCGCGAAGCGCGCGAGCACAACGCACCAGAACACGACCTCGGCACTCACCTCAGAACTCCCCCCGCCGGCGCATCCGGCGTGGGCGGCCGTCCGGGTCGTAGACGACTCGGTACAGCGGCTCCGCCCAGAACGCCTGGAACCGGGTCACCGGCCGTGCCTCGTGCGGGCGGATGTGCCCGCGCGGCCGCGCTCCCCTGCGGCCGCCGGCGTACCAGGCTTCCAGGTCCGCCGCCGTTCGCCGCCACAGGTCGAAGCCGTCCGCCGGGTCGAGCTTCGCCAGGTCGCGGCGAGTCCGGCCGAGGTGCTCCGACCACACCTCCAGCCGCAGGTCACGCGCCAGTCGGCGGGCGCCGTCGGCAACGACCTCGCGGTCCTCGACCGTCTGGTCCAGGACGGCGCAGGTGAGCTCGCTGTCGCAGGTCCAGGATCGGCGGTTGAAGTTGTCCGAGCCGCAGGTGAACCAGACGTCGTCGACGATGCAGATCTTCGCGTGCACGTAGATCGGCGCCCCCGCCTCGTTCTCCAGGTTGTAGATCCCGATCCGTTCGGGCGCGGTCCGCCGCAGCATCCGCAGGGCGCGCAGCTGGCCGAAGCGGGCCGGCGGCCCACTCAGCGCTCCGTCGGCGGCCGGGTACCGCGGTACGACGACGATCACCCGGAGGCCGGGCGACCGCTCCAGGGCATCGTTGATCCCGCGCGCGATCAGCTCGGACCACAGGTACTGGTCCTCCACGTAGATGAAGTTCCGGGCGTTGCCGAACGCCTTGCCGTACGCACGGGCGATGCTGCGCTCACCCTCGGGCGCGAACGGATATCCGGGGTGCTTGTGGCCGTACGTTCGCAGCACCTGGACGGCGTGCGGCCCGGCCACCGGCGGATCGGGGAACGCCTCGGACAGCGGCTGCGGATGGCGTGGCATCCGGGCGAGCCGCTGCACGAGCATCCGGTGCGGCGTTCGCCGGTCCAGCGGATGGCCGTCGTCCCAGCGCTCGCAGAAGCTGCGCAGCAGATCGCCGACGACCGGTCCGCGGATCTCCAGCGCCGCGTCGTGCCAGGGCGCGCGGTCGCCGTACCTGCGATCGATCGGCGCCTGCTGCGGATCCCCCCGGTGCTCGACGTCGTCGCGGCGCTGATGGCACAGGTCGATACCGCCGACGAAGGCGACGTCCAACTCGGGCCGGCCGGCGTGTCGGATGACGAACAGCTTCTGATGGTGCGACGCCATCCGCCGGACCCGCTGGTCGAGCAGGACCTCGGCGCCGGCCTCGTTGAGCTTCGTCCCCAGCCGCTGGTTCTCCCGGGCGCTGAACTGCAGGTGGTCCGAGTGGGATCGCCACAGCAGCCCCCTGACCTCGATCCCCGACCGGGCCAGGTCGGCCAGCACGGCCCCGATCGACGGGCCGTCGGGCAGCAGCTTCTGGTCCGCGTCGCCACGCCAGTCGGTGAAGTACACCCGGCCGCCGGGCCGCAGCGCGCTCAGCTCCTCGTACAGCCGGCGGAAGTACGTCGCACCGTGGATCAGCGGCCGCACCAGGTTGCCCTCGACCCAGGATCCGTCCACGTCTCCCATCCGGTCGATGTCCGTGCCCGGGTTGCCGCGCTCGTCCGGGCGGAGGAACCACTTCCCGGCGGTGTGGTCGGTCATCGCGACACCTCTCAGTGCGTCAAGGCGGCCTTCAGCAGGACGATCACCATGCCCAGCACCAGGTTGACCACCCCCGCGGCGATCAGGCGGCTCAAGGTGGCGCCTGCTCTGGAGGCGACGTACAGCGCCCAACCCAGCTGAGATCCGACTGCCACCGCGAGCGCCAGCCAGGCGGCGCCGGCGTCCGACAGCCCGAGCAGCGCGCCGACGGCAACCGCGGCCGCGGGTGGTACGGCGGCCTGCACGATCGGCCACTCCCGCCTGGCAGCGACGCGGAACTCCTTCGCGGACATGAGTGCCCGGCTCGATCGTTCGCCGACCAGGTGCGCGTAGACATGGGCCAGCCAGAACACCACGCCGGTTGCCAGCAACAGGACAACCAGCTCCGCAGGGTCTGGAGGCTCTTGCCCGGGACCGGTACCGGCCACCACCGACGCCGCGAGCAGGGACCCGTAGATCGCCCCGGCGTAGTCGGACGGCTGCCGATCCTGGCTCGCTCTGGCCGTACCGGCCGGCGACCCGTCACCCATCCGGCCTCCTTCACAGGGTGCTCCACGTCACGGGGGCAGCGTCTCGCAGCGACGTCCGGCGCCGCCTCACCCCGACCGGATGACCCAGCCGCAACGGCAGGGCCGGCCGAGGATCATCCGGCGTGGGTGATGCTGCCCAGACCGATCTGAGTGATGTTCGAGGCCCGGGTGAGTCGGCGAGAGGGGGTTGCGACGATGTCCGCAGGCTCCACGGAGTCGCCTGACGGCCGGGTCCCGGCAACAGATTCGGCGGTTGCCTCCTGGGCGCTTCCGCGCGGGGTGGTCGTCCTGCTCGGGACGTCGGGCGCGGTCCTGACCGCCGCCGGCCTGCGCGGGTTCTCCGACATCGCCGGGCCGGTCTTCCTCGCTCTGGTGCTGACGATCGCGGTGAGCCCGCTGCGCCGGCTCCTGGTCCGGCGTGGCGTCAAGGGATGGATCGCCGCGCTGATCTCGCTGGTGACCGTGTACGTCTTCCTGCTCGGAATGGCAGGCGCGCTGGCCTACTCGGTGGCCAAGCTGGCGACTCTGCTGCCGACCTACCAGGACCAGTTCGCCGAACTGGTCGACGACGCGCGCAGCTGGCTGGCCGGCCTCGGCGTGGGCACCGAGCAACTCCAGGCCGCGCTGCAGGGGATCGACCTCAGTCAGTTCTTCGATGTCCTGCAAGGCTGGCTGAGCGGACTCCTCGGGGTCGTGTCGAGCCTGGGGCTCGTCGTCGTCGTGCTGTTCTTCATGTGCATCGACGCAGCCCCGTTCGCCAACCGGCTGGGTGAGGCGGCGGGGACGCGGCCGGACATCGCCGGCGCGCTGGCCGGCTTCGCCCGCAACACGACCCGCTACCTGATCGTCTCCACCGTCTTCGGGCTGATCGTCGCCGTGTTCGACGTCGGAATCCTCTACCTGCTGGACATCCCGCTGCCCTGGCTGTGGGGTCTGCTCGCCTTCATCACCAACTACATCCCCAACGTCGGGTTCTTCATCGGAGTGGTGCCGCCGGCGCTGCTGGGACTGCTCGACCAGGGTTGGGCGACGCTGGTGTGGGTGATCGTGGCCTACAGCATCATCAACTTCATCATCCAGTCGATCATCCAGCCGAAGATCGTCGGGGACGCGGTCGGGCTGTCCACGACGCTGACGTTCCTGTCCCTGATCGTCTGGGCGTGGATCCTCGGCCCGGTGGGCGCCGTACTGGCCATCCCGCTGTCGCTGCTGGTCAAGGCCCTGCTCCTGGACGCCGATCCGTCCACCCGCTGGCTCAGCGGCCTCATCTCCGGCGACCAACTGCCGGAGCACGCACCGGTCGCGGAGCCCGCAGAGGAAGTCCAGCCTGGCGAAGTCGCCGCGGAGCAAGCCGGATGAGGAGGTCCCCATGTGGCGATCGGTGTTGCTGAACGAGTTCCCGGACCACGACCTCCGGTCGTTGCACGGCCTACCCGGCACCTGGTCACCAGCCTCGCCCGCCCTCGATCCGTCCGACGGCACCGTGCTGGTCGCACCGGGTCGTGCTCTGCGCTACGTCCTCGACACACCGCTTCTGGACGTCGTCGGGATCAGCTGCCGGCTGCGGATCAAGCAGCCTGATCCAGCCGTTGCCTCGTCGCTGCGGATCCTTCGGCTCGGGAACTCGTTCGACCTGCGCCTCGAACCGCTGACGACCTTCCAGGCTCTGGTCCGGGTCCGGCTGCACCGGAGCCGGCACGACATCGGCCAGCTGCCGAATCCCACCACGCACTTCGTGGAACTGCGCTTCGACTGGCACACCAACGGAAAGACGTACCTGCGCGTGGACGGGCGACTCGTCGGCTACCACGACGCGTTGAGCCGCGGTTCCCGGCTCACCATCGAGGACGTCACCTTCGGCTCGGCCAGGTCGCTGCCCACTTGCCCTGACCAGCACTACGAGCTTGGCGATTTCTACGTCCGCGCGCTCAGCCCCCGGACCCGCTGGTCGCGGCGGCGCACGACTGCGCGCCAATGACCGAAGCCGCGTTCGCGGTACTCGCGCTCCTCGTCCTGGCGTGGGCCGTGACGTCGGACCTCCTGGCCAAGGCGAACATCACCGGTCCGCTGGTCTTCACCGTCGCCGGCTACGTGCTGGGCAACCAGGACTGGGGACCGCTCACGCTGCAGGTCGGCGCGCCGTCGGTCCACCTGACCGCGGAGCTGACCCTCGCGCTGTTGCTGTTCGCCGACGCGGCGCGGGTCAACATCTCCCGGCTGCGGCGAGACATTTACCTTCCCGCGCGCCTGCTGGGCATCGGGCTACCGCTCTCGGTGGTCCTCGGATCGCTCCTGGCGGCTTGGCTGTTCGACGATCTCACCTGGGCGCTGGCAGCTTTCGTGGGTGCCACGCTGGCCCCCACCGATGCTGCTCTCAGCGCACAGGTCATCAACGACCAGCGAATCCCGATGCGCCTGCGCCGCGCCCTGAACGTGGAGAGTGGGCTCAACGACGGCATCGTCACACCGGTCGTCACCTTCACGATCGCCGTCGCCGCCGGACAGCTCGGAGCTGCGCACGAGGACGGGACCGCCACCGACGGGGGTGGCGCTCTGCTGGAGCTGGCGGTCGGCGTCATCGTCGGCCTGGTGGCCGGCCTGGGAAGCGCCAAGCTCCTGACGATCGGTTCCCAACGGCACTGGGCCGGCACCGGCGCCGCGCGACTCGGCACGCTCGCCGCCGCACTCGGCAGCTTCGCTCTTGCGGGCGCCCTCAGCGGCAACGGATTCATCGCGGCGTTCCTGGCCGGCCTGGCCTTCCGGGCCGGGCTGGACGAGGAGGTGATCGACCCGGACGACGCCATCGAGCCACCGGAGCTCCTCGGTGAGATCCTGGCGTTCGCCGTCTGGTTCCTGTTCGGGGCCGCGCTGGTGCCGATCGCAGTCCACAACTTCGACGTGCCGCTGATCGCGTACGCCGTACTGAGCCTGACTGTGGTGCGGATGGCGCCGGTCGCGCTGTCGCTGATCGGGAAGGGACTGGACGTGCGCACGGTCGGCTTCGTGGGATGGTTCGGGCCGCGGGGACTCGCTTCGGTGGTGTTCGCACTGCTCGCGATCGAAGAGCTGGGTGAGACCGAGCTGGTGGAACGCGCGATCGCCGCGGTGTCTCTCACCGTGCTGCTGAGTGTGGTGCTGCACGGCATGTCGGCCGGGCCGCTCGGCAAGCGCTACGTCCGCCTCGAGCAAGCCGGCGACGACGCGGTCCCCGCCCCGCGATCACGACGCCCCGCGCACCGTCAGGTCGGTCGGCGGCCGGCGGCGTAGCGCCAGCCGCGCGGCCAGTCGCCCGGCCAGCACTCCGACTGTCGCACCGACCAGCACGTCACTCGGGTAATGCACTCCCGTGTAGACCCGGGAGAACGCGACGACCGAGGCAGCCACCCGCAGCGGCGGCCGGAGCCCGGGCAGGACGCCTCCGACCGCGACGGCGAAGGCCGCTGCGGAGGCGGAATGTCCGGACGGAAACGATCCGGACGTCGGCATCCGCACCCAGCGCCGGACCGGGACGCCGTGGAAGTGCCGATCGGGCCGGACACGTTCACGCGCCGCCTTCTTCATCGGCTGGTTCACCACCAGCGACGCGGCCCCGATCGCGGAGAGTCCCGCCACTGCAGCGCGCCGCCCCCGCGAGCCGCCGAACACCGTGAGGGCGCCGGCCACCAGAAACCACGGCTTGGAGAAGTCGGCGAAGTCGGACACCCGCCGCAGCGGCTCGTCCAGCACCGGCGTGGACATCCGCGCGACCGACCGGAACACCGCGTGGTCCAAGTCCTCGAGGAGGCTCAGCGTGCCGGTCTCGCCACGACGCCGGACGGCCCGTGAGCTCGGCCTCGGTGCCGTCACCACGTGAGCTCGACCTCGAGCTCGCTGCCGTCGTCCCCGAGCTCGAACTCGACCTTCAGGTGCACCTCGTCGGGTACGTGCACCGTGATCCGCAGGCCACCCCGCTCGAACTCGACATTGTTGTCCTTGGCAAGCATGTCGGCGAGCGCGTGCAGGCGCGCCGCGGCGGCCTCCCGGCTCATCGACTCCTTGGTCTCGACCTCGATCAGATCCATTGCGGGCCTCCCAGTGTCAACTCGCCAGTGTCAACTCGCCGGTTTCCGGTTCCGGCCGAGGGCGATGCGCACCAGTTCGGCCAGGCCGTCGCGCAGGCCTTCGGGAGCCGTCGCCGACGGCGACGCCCCCGGGTGCTGGTGCGCGATCCGCACCCGGAGAACTCCCGGCCGGATCCGGAACAGCAGCGGCGCGTCGAGAACGAGGGCCTCCCCGTCGACGCCTGCGGGTAGTGGCCGGTCGGCTTCGACCTCGAAGGTCGGAGCGGACCACTCGCGCCAGGGACGCTGAGCACGGCGTTCCTCGCCCTCGGTGGGCGAACCGAGGACAGTGATGCCGAGCAGGCCGTCGTCGATGCGCGGTCGGGTGCCGGAACCGACCGCGCGGCCGAGTCGGTAGCGGTTGTTGGAGACCAGCACAGCCGCACCGCCGCGATGGCCGTCGCCCCCAGGGCCGGTCCAACGCATGTCGAGCTGGCTGCCACCGGAGCCGAGCGCGTCCGGCACGGTGTCGAGCAGCGTCCGGAGCTTGGCCTCGCGGTACCCGCTGCGCTGGACGGCTTCTGCGTACAGGCCGAGCGACACGTTGTTGACGAACACCCGGCCGTTGACCTCGGCAAGGTCCACCAGCCGCTCGCCGCCGTCGACGAACGCGTCCAGAGCGCCGACGACGTCGTCCCGGTCGACTCCGAGATCGAGTGCGAAGTGGTTGCGGGTGCCGGCCGGCACACAGGCGTACGGCAGCGAGCGCTCGGCGGCGATCGCGGCGACGATCGCCTGCGAGCCGTCGCCGCCGGCCATCGCGAGTCCGTCGGCGCCCCGCTCGACCGCGCCGCGGACCAGGGTTTCGAGATCGTCGCCGGCCTTCAGCTCGATCGGCTCGATCCCGCGGTCCCGCGCTTCCTTGGCGAGCGCGAAGCGTTCGGCCTTCCCGCCGCCGGAGCGCGGGTTGTAGAACAGCACGGGATGCTGTGGCGCGGCCACACGCGGCAACTCCACCCGAGCGGTGAAGCTGGCTCGCGTCGCGGCCAGCGTCACCAGGAGCCCACCCAGGACGAGCAGATCGACGCCGAACTTCCCACCCACGGCAATCAGGATCACCGCCCCGGCCAGGGCCACACCCGCGATGTACAGCCCCGCCGTGCGGGCGACTCCTCTGCGCAGCACGCCGTACCAGGCCGCAACGGCGGCGATCACCACACAGGCCAGCACCCCGAGGCCGCGCGGAAACTCCCGGACGGCGACCACGGCGCCCAGCACAACAGTCGCCGCCCCCACCACCAGCGCCACAACTGCCGCAACCCGTCGCTTCATGGAACTCACCCCACACCCATCCGCTCCACTCGGACATCCCACACCCCGGATGAATCCGCCGCCACCGGCCGGGCGCCTGATCGTCCCTCAGGGGTGATGCGGCGGCCCGGGTTCTGCTGAATCGTCAGCGCCGTACGCGGTTCGCCGGGTGGGTACCCGGCTCGCCCGGCGAGTCGCGCCTGCGACGGAGAAAGGCGGCCGGTCATGTCGGCGAAGGTTCACCATTTGACGCTGGAGGAGCGCCGGGACCGCGGTCTCGAGGCTCGTACGCGAACGAAGCCGGACAGTCACGCAGGATGGCGGCCGGCCGCGGATCGGCCGGACCCGGTGGCACTCATCGAGGAGCAGAACCTCCGGCGCGACGCGGACCTGGTGCCGTTGCGGCACGGCCGGATGATGGTCTCGCCGTTCACGTTCTACCGGGGGGCCGCCAAGATCATGGCCGTCGACCTCGCCGAGACACCCACCTCCGGGCTCGAGGTCCAGCTGTGCGGGGACGCCCACCTGTCGAACTTCGGTGTCTACGGCTCCCCGGAGCGAACGCTGATCTTCGACATCAACGACTTCGACGAGACGCTTCCGGGCCCGTTCGAGTACGACGTCAAGCGGCTGGCGGCCAGTTTCACGGTGGCGGCGCAGAACAACGGCTGCTCGACGTCGGACACTCGTGCGATCACCAAGGCCTGCGTCACCTCCTACCGGGAGGCGATGGCCGAGTTCGCCGCGATGAAGACACTCGACGTGTGGTACGCCCACATCTCCGAGGAGCAGATCAAGCAGTCGGTGGAGGCCTTCCTCGCCGCCGGGGGTGCGGCCGGCGGCGACAAGGGCAAGGGCAAGGGGTCCAAGAAGGGCAAGCAAAAGGACACCGGCGCGGACGACGGTACGAGCGGGATGACGGCGAAGCAGGTGAAGGAGGCCCAGAAGCGCTTCGCGAAGAACGCTCTGAAGGCGCACTCCCGCAACAGCGAGCAGGCCCTGTCCAAGCTCAGCGAGGAGGTCGACGGACGCTACCGGATCGCCAGCGTTCCGCCAGTGGTCGTCCCCGCGCGCGACCTCCACGAGACCTACGGTCTGGAACCCGGGGCGCTCGAGGAAGTCGTCTTCGACGCGTTCCGGGACTACCGCTCCACTCTTCGGCTCGACCTCCGGCAACTGCTGGAGCGCTTCGAGGTCGTCGACTGGGCACGCAAGGTCGTCGGCGTCGGCAGCGTCGGCACCCGGGCGTTCATCGTCCTGCTGCAGGGCCGTGACCGCAGCGATCCGCTGTTCCTCCAGGTCAAGGAAGCCACGCAGTCGGTCCTCGAAGGACCGTTGCGCAAGAGCACGTTCAAGC
Source organism: Kribbella sp. NPDC050820 (assembly GCF_040653975.1). Taxonomy (NCBI): domain Bacteria; kingdom Bacillati; phylum Actinomycetota; class Actinomycetes; order Propionibacteriales; family Kribbellaceae; genus Kribbella; species Kribbella sp. NPDC050820. Next base: position 48,680 of record NZ_JBFAHB010000038.1, on the reverse strand, counting down.
AGCCGGGTGAGCGGGTGGTCCAGGGCCAGCGGTTGATGCAGGCCAGCAGCGACATCTTCCTGGGCTGGTCCAAGGGTGTCCAGGCGGACCGCTACTTCTACTGGCGCCAGCTGCGCGACATGAAGGGCTCGGCGCTCGTGGAGCTGATGGCTCCGGCGACGATGGCGTTCTACGCGCGCACCTGCGGATGGACCCTGGCCCGAGCCCACGCACGGTCCGGTGACCCGGTCTCCATCGCCGCCTACCTCGGTGACGACAGCGCCTTCGACACGGCGATCACCGACTTCTCCGAACGCTACGCGGCCCAGAACGACCAGGACTTCGCAGATTTCATCAAGGCCATCAGCTCGAACCGGATCGACGCCATCCAGCAGCAGGTCTGACGTCGGCGCGAGGGGAGACACGCGTGAGTGAGACCGGCACGGCCGGCACGACCGGCACGACTGGCATGGCAGCATCACCGGCGACCGGCGCCGGGAAAGCGCCGTACTCGCTCGCTGCCGAGGCGGTGGTCGCGGCGGTCGGCTCCGACACCGGCTCGGGACTTTCCGCGACCGAGGCGGCGGCCAGGCTCTCGTCGTACGGCCCGAACGAGATCCCCGCGGAGAAGCCGCCCTCGATCTGGGTGGTCGCCGCTCAGCAGCTGCGCGACCCGATGAACATCATGCTGATCGCCGTCGTCGTGGTCAGCCTGGTGATCGGGGAGCTCTCGACCGGCGTCATCGTCGCCCTGCTCATCCTGCTGAACGTCGGGCTCGGCACCCGCCAGGAACTGGCGGCCCGGGCGAGCGTCGACGCGCTCGCCACCTTGCAGGTGCCGCAGGCGCGGGTCGTCCGCGACGGCGAGGTCACGATGATCGAGGCCACCCAGGTGGTTCCGGGTGACATCGTCGAGGTCGAGGCGGGCGACATCGTGCCTGCCGACGGACGCATCGTCCGGTCCGCGACGCTGGAGGCGCAGGAGGCCGCGCTGACGGGGGAAAGCGCACCGATTGCCAAGGGCACCAGTGCGCTGGCCTCCCCCGACGTCGGTCTGGGCGACCAGACCAACATGCTGTTCCAGAACACCTCCGTGACCCGGGGCACCGGCGCGATCGTGGTCACCGCGACCGGGCTGCAGACGCAGATGGGGCGGATCGCGTCGATGCTCACCTCGGTGAAGCGCACCCGGTCGCCGCTGCAGCGCGAGCTCGACTCGCTCACGAAGGTTCTCGGGATCATCGCCTGGGGAGCGGTCGCGGTCATCGTCGTGGTCGGCCTGATCCGCGGGATGCCGGGCAAGGACCTGCTGCTGCTCGGCACCGCGATGGCCATCTCGGCCATGCCGACCGGCATGCCGGCATTCGTCTCCGGCCTGCTGTCACTCGGCGCCCGGCAGCTGGCCGACGCGAAAGCCGTGGTGAAGAACCTCACCGATGTCGAGACCCTCGGTGCGACGAGTGCGATCAACACCGACAAGACCGGCACGCTCACGTTGAACCAGATGATGGTCTCGACGCTGTACGCCGGCGGGACCTGGTTCACCGTGGACGGCGAGGGCTACCGCAAGAGCGGCGCGATCCGATCGGTGGCCGGCGTCCCGGTTCCCGACTTCACCCGTCTCGGACTCGGACTGGCGCTCGACAGCGACGCAGTGGTCGGCGACGACGGTTCGGTGATCGGCGACCCGACCGAGGCGGCGCTGGTCGTGCTCGCCGCGAAGCTCGGCATCGACGCGGAGGAGACCCGGCGCAACTACCCGCGGCTGGCGGAGGTTCCGTTCGACTCCGAGTACAAGTTCATGGCGACGTTCCACCGGGTGACCGTCGACGGCGCCGAGCACGTCATCGAACTGGTCAAGGGCGCCCCCGACGTCGTCGTCGCGCGCTGCAGCCAGGCGGGCGGACCGCTGAGCGGCTCGCAGGTTCCGATCGCGCAGTCGCGGCCCGGCATCGACGAGGCCAACACCCGGATGGGGCAGAAAGGCCTGCGGGTGCTCGCGTTCGCGGCCCGCCTGGTGACCGGCGACGAGCTCGACACGATGACCGGCGATCCGATGTCCCTGACCACCGGGCTGTCGTTCGTCGGGATGGCCGGCATCATCGACCCGCTGCGCGCGGAGGCCAAGGACGCGGTCCGTACGGCGCTCACCGCCGGCATCGACGTGCGCATGATCACCGGCGACCACGCGGTCACGGCGCAGGCGATCGGCGCGGACCTGGGCCTCGGCCCCGGCGCGATCGGCGGCCCGGAACTGCAGGCGCTCAGCGACGAGCAGCTGAAGCAGCGGTTGCCCGAGCTGCACGTGTTCGGACGGGTCACCCCCCAGGACAAGCTGCGGCTGGCCCGGGCCATGCAGGAGCAGGGCCTGATCGTCGCGATGACCGGTGACGCGGTCAACGACGCGGCAGCCCTCAAGCAGGCTGACATCGGGGTGGCGATGGGCAGCGGCAGCGAAGTGACCAAGCAGGCCGCGCGGATGGTGCTCACCGACGACAACTTCGGCACCCTCGTGCACGCCGTGGAGATCGGCCGGCGCGTCTACGACAAGGTCGTCTCGTACGTCCGGTACCAGATGACGCAGCTGCTGGGGCTGGTCCTGCTGTTCCTCGCCGCCACCGTGTTCGACATCAACGACGGGGTGGCGATGACTCCGTCGATGGTGCTTTTCCTGCTGTTCTTCGCCACTGCCGTCGGTGTCGTGGTGATCGCTGTCGACCCCGGTGATCCCGACGTCATGCACCGTCCGCCGCGCGACCCCGGGGTGCCGATCACGAACCGGAACGCCGTGATCAGGTGGGTCGGCTACGCGATCGTGCTCTTCCTGGCAGCGTTTGCGCCGTTGGTGGCGGGGCCGGACGAGCCGAGTACGACGCAGGGCACCGTGTCGATCACGATGACCTTCGTCGTGATGGGCCTGGGCACGACGTTCAACTCGGTGGTCAACCGGCGCGCCCCGGCCAGCGGCCTGACGCCACCGATCGTCAAAGCGCTGGCGATCGGCCTGATCCCCGTCGTACTGCTGTTCCTGGCGACCGAGCTCCGGGCCTTCCAGGGCGGGTTGCTCACTGTCGCGCTCAGCCCGCGCCAGTGGCTCACGTGCTTCGCCTTGGCCGCGCTGCTCCCGGTCGTCGTCGAGCTGGACAAACTGGTCACCCGCCGTGGGCAGCGGACCCCGGCGACGCTCAGCCCCGAAACCGCCCTTGCGCCGGCCCGCGCTCGGCACACACCGCCGGCGCCTGCAGAGGTAGGGAGCAGAGAATGACAACTCGCGAGCAGCGGATTGCCGATTTCATCGCGCCGTTCCGCGTCGAACCGGGGTCGAAGGTCAACCTGGCCAAGGACTTCGAGCCGGACTTCAAGGGCACGATCCAGTCCAAGAAGCGCGGCCGCAAACTGCTGGTCCAGGGCACCGAGCTGCTGTCGGAGTACCAGTCCCGGCTGTACGCCCAGCACACCCACGGTGTGCTGGTGGTCCTGCAGGCGCTCGACGCCGCCGGGAAGGACGGCACGATCCGCCACGTCATGACCGGGGTCAACCCACAGGGTGTGTCGGTGAACAGCTTCAAGGTCCCCTCCAGTGAGGAGCTCGACCACGACTACCTGTGGCGCTACGGGCAGCGGCTGCCGGCCCGCGGCGAGATCGGGATCTTCAACCGCTCGCACTACGAGGAGGTGCTCGTCGTCCGCGTGCACCCCGAGCTCCTCGACCGTCAGAAGCTTCCGCGCGGCACCCGCAAGGGCCTGTGGAAACGGCGTTACCACGAGATCAACGCGTGGGAGCGGACGCTCAGCGACAACGGCTTCAAGATCGTGAAGCTCTTCCTGAACCTGTCCCAGGAGGAGCAGCGGATCCGCTTCCTGCGGCGCATCGACCTGCGCGACCACAACTGGAAGTTCTCCGCGGCCGACATCCGGGAGCGCGAGTACTGGGACGCCTACCAGCGTGCGTTCTCGCAGATGCTGTCCAGGACCAGCACCGAGTGGGCGCCCTGGTACGTGATTCCCGCCGACCGCAAGTGGTACGCGCGGATCGCCGCGGCCGCGGTGCTCGCCAACACGCTGATCGAGCTCGATCCGCGCTACCCGAAGGTCAGCAAGGAAGCACGCGAGGCGCTGCAGGAGATCAAGGTCACCCTCGAGAAGCAGGCTCCCGAGGGGGCCGCGCCCGATCCGTTCGTGGCCGAGTAAGCCGGCGGGCTGATCACCATGGCCTCAGTCTCCGACCGACCGGACGTGAAACAGCCTTGGTGGCAGGAGTACGTGCCCGGCGTGGGAATGGCCAGGTCGTACCAGCGGACCTGGCTGCCGCGGGACGTCGTGGCCGGCCTGGTGCTCTCGGCACTGCTGGTGCCCCAAGGGATGGCGTACGCCGAACTGGCCGGCCTGCCACCGGTCACCGGGCTCTACACCTCGATCCTGTGTCTGCTCGGCTACGCGGTCTTCGGGCCGTCCCGGGTACTCGTGCTCGGTCCCGACTCGTCCCTCGGACCGATGATCGCGGCAACCATCGCGCCGCTCCTGCTCGCCAACGGCGATCCCGCTCGCGCCGTCGCGCTGGCGTCGATGCTGGCCGTGATGGTCGGTGTCGTGATGACGATCGCCGGAGTGGCCAAATTCGGGTTCGTGGCGGACCTGTTGTCGAAGCCGACCCAGATCGGCTACATGAACGGGCTCGCGCTGACCATCATCATCGGGCAACTGGACAAGCTCTTCGGCTTCTCCGTCGACGCCGAGGGACTGGTGGCCGAGACACGCGACTTCTTCACCGGACTCGCCGACGGCGCCGCCAACGCGACGGCCGCGATCCTCGGGATCGGTTCCCTGGCCGGCATCCTGCTGCTGAACCGGCTGCTGCCCAAACTGCCGAGCGTGCTCATCGTCGTCGTGCTGGCCGCCCTCCTGGTCAACGCGTTCGACCTGGAGGAGCGCGAGGTCGACACGGTCGGCGTGCTCCCACAGGGTTTTCCGCCCTTCACGATCCCCGCGGTCGGCTGGGGCGACCTGCCGCCGCTGTTCGTGGGGGCGCTCGCGATCGCCGTCGTCGCGCTCGCCGACACGATGTCCACGGCGTCGGCGTTCGCCGCGCGCAAGGGCGATCGGGTGCGCGGAAACCAGGAGATGGTCGGCATCGGCGCCGCCAACATCGCGGCCGGCTTCTTCCAGGGTTTCCCGGTCAGCACCAGCGGGTCCCGCACCGCCGTGGCCGAGCAGGCCGGATCCCGGTCCCAGGTGACCGGCATCGTCGGCGCCGGAATGATCACCGTGGTCCTGGTCTTCGCCACCTCACTGATGCAGTACGTGCCGCAACCGACACTGGGCGCGATCGTCATCGCCGCGGCGCTGTCGCTGGCCGACATCGCCGGGACGCGCCGGCTGTGGCACCAGCGCCGTACCGAGTTCGGGCTGTCCGTCATCGCGTTGCTCGGCGTGGCCCTGCTGGGCGTGCTGCCCGGCATTCTCATCGCCGTTGCCCTGTCCATCCTGAACGTCTTCCGCCGCGCCTGGTGGCCGCACGAGACCGAGCTCGGCCGGGTGGACGGAATCGCGGGCCTGCACGACACCGAGAGCTACCCCGACGCCCAACTGCTGCCCGGGCTGGTCGTCTACCGCTTCGACGCGCCGCTGATCTTCGCGAACGCGCGGATGTTCAGTGACAAGGTGCGGGAGATCGCCGAGGACCACCCCGACCTGCGCTGGATCATCGTGGCCGCCGAGCCGATCACCGACGTCGACACCACCGCCTCCGACATGCTGCAGGAGCTCGACTCCTGGCTGAACGCCCGCGGGGTGTCCCTGGTCTTCGCGGAGATGAAGGATCCGGTGCGCGCGAAGATCGAGCGGTACGAGCTCACCCGCACGATCGACCCGGCGCACTTCCTCCCGACGCTCGACGACGCCGTCGCGCAGTACATCCAGCAGACCGGCGCGAACTGGCGCGACCCACGGCCGAAGGCAGACGACGGGGGCTCCCGGCGGGGAGCCCCCGAGTAACCCTCCAGTCGTCAGCTCATCGGTGGGGCACCCTGCTGCTGCTGGGTGGCGGGCTTGGCTTCGTCCTCGTGGCCGTTCCAGGCCACGTCCACGCTGCTGCTGCCATGCCTGCCGAGCCGGTCGCGGACGTCGGACCACCGGGCAGTGAGCGCGTACAGCACGACGACGTCCAGCGCGAGCATCAGCAGCGACCAGACCGGGTACGCGCCGAGCGACAGGATCTGTAGTACGGCGTGCAGGCACACGACCACGATGCCCGTGATCCTGGCCCACGTCTGGCCCAGCAGCAGGCCGCCGCCGACGGCCAGCAGGATCAGGCCGAAGATCAGCAGGAACCAGCCCCAGCCGGTCACGTCCACCCAGATCAGGTTCTCCGGCGTGATCACCAACCGCTCGTCGTCGAACAGAGCAACGAGTCCTTGGAAGACGTTGACCAGTCCTGTTATGACGAGCATCACGCCGGCGAACACGACGAAGCCGGTCATTGCCGCCCCGCCCCGTTGCGCAGTCATCTTGGCATCTCCTCCCGTTGCTTCAACCGCCGCCGGAATCGGCGGCGGCTCCTGTCTGGATGCTTGCTCTCGCCGGCCATGCGCGCCTCACCCCGGCCGGATGATGCTCAGCGCCGGCGGCCGGGTCACGATGCAGGTCGACGATGGCCGGATTGCGGGAGGGTCGACATGGGGTGCTTCTTCGTCTTGCTGGCCGGGGTGTTCCCGCGGTTCGCGCTGTTCATCGTGTGGGTGGCGCGACCCAAGCTGGTCGACGCCGCGTTCGACTCGTGGATCTGGCCGCTGCTCGGGATCGTCTTCCTGCCCTTCGCGACGCTGATGTACGTCATCCTCTACACCGGCGGCGGCCTGTCCGGGTCCGACTGGTTCTGGGTGGCCTTCGCCGGCCTTCTCGACATCGTGCACTGGATCTCCGGCGGCCTGCAGCGCCGGCAGGCAGCCGGCTATCCCGGCGGTGTCCAGGTGTGAGCTCGGCGGCGGTTCATCCGCGTGGGGTGAGGCCCGGCTTGCGGGCGGAAGCGACGATCGACCTGCAGCCGGCAGGCGAGGAGGCGCAGCATGTCGAATCCTGACCCCACTCCGCCCGGTCCGGAGCGCAGCGTGCCGGGCCAAGCACCGGCGGCCGACAGGCCTTCACGGGGGCGCACGGCCGCGGTGGTCATCTGTGTGTTCCTGGCGGCGCTCCTGACGACACCCGCAGCCGTCGCGTACTGGGGACAACGCACCCTCAACGACACCACCCGCTACGTGAACACCGTCGGCCCGCTGGTGAACTCCCCTGAGGTGCAGGACGCCATCGCGACGAAGGTCACCACCGCGATCGAGGAGCAGGTCGACATCGAGGCGATGCTCAACGACGTGTTCGCCGGCGTGATCACCGACCGGCCCCGGCTCCAGCGACTGATCGGTCCCCTGTCTGCCGCGATCAACAGCCTGATCGACCGCCAGGTCCGCGAGTTCCTCGCCTCGGACGAGTTCGCCGACCTGTGGACCGCGGCCAACACCAGAGCCCAGCAGGCCTTCCAGCGCATCCTGGCCGGTGACCAGTCCGGAGCCGTCTCGCTGCAGGGCGATCAGATCGTCCTGGACGTCTCCGAAGTCATCGAGCGGGTCAAGCAACGCCTGGTCGACCGGGGACTCACGATCGTGCAGAACATCCCGGTCCCCGACATCGACAAGCAGATCGTGTTGATGGACGCACCGCAGCTGAAGCAGATCAAGACGATCTACGCGTTCGCGAACCCGCTGGCCCAGTGGCTGATCGTGGCAGTGGCCGGGCTGTATCTCATCGCGCTGGTGCTCGCCCGCAACCGTCCGCGAATGACGGTGGTCATCGGAGCGGCGCTGGCAGCGAACGCCCTGCTGATGGCGCTGGCGCTTGCCGTCGGGCGGCAACTGTTCATCGACGCCCTGGCCGGTACGACGTTCGGTCCGGCCAGCGCGGTGTTCTTCGACACTCTGCTCGCCTACCTCGAACGCGGTCGCCAGGTGTTCCTCTGGCTGGGCCTGATCCTCGTGGTCATCGGCTGGTACGCCGGTTCCAACCGGTACGGATCCGCCGTACGAAACACTGTCAGCGGCGGTCTGGAGAGTATCGGCGGCGCCGTGTCCGACAGCCCGGTCGGCGACGCGGGCCGATGGGTCGCGCCGAACGCCCGGTGGTTGCGCGTGGTGGCCGGTCTGCTCGGCGTCGTCGTACTGCTGTGGGGAAACGACGTCTCACTGTCGCGGCTTTTCTGGTCGCTCGTCCTCGTAGCCGGCCTGCTGGCCGTCGTGCAGGTTCTGGTCGGTGCAGGCAGGTCGACGGCCGGCTCCCGCCCGCTGCCGCCGGGAGAGGCAGCCGTCCCCGGGGCCGCGAAGTAGCCGGCCGGTATGAACCTCGTCTGGGCCGCGCTGATCGTCGTCCTCGCGGTCACGGTCACCGTCACGGCGATGCTGCTCGTGCGGAGGCGGGCGCCGGAGGGCAGCTACTTCAGCGACGGTGACCGCGCATCGGGCGTGTTCGGTGTGCTCGCAACCGGGTTCTCCGTGCTGCTCGGCTTCATCATCTTCTTGTCGTTCACGTCGTACGACCAGGCCCGGTCCGGCGCCGAGTCCGAGGCGACGATCGTGGCGCAACAGGTCCAGACTGCGCAGTTCCTGCCTGACCGCGCCGCAGCCGAGCTGACCGGCGAGCTGATCTGCTACGCGCGCTCGGTGGCCGGAACCGAGTGGGACGCCCTGAACCAGGGCACCCTCGGGAACTCGATCAACCCGTGGGGAGCGGAGCTGTTCCTGACCGTCTCGACCGTCGACCCGCAGACGGCCACCGAGCAGTCGGCCTACGACCGGTGGATGGACCAGACCGCCGACCGGGAACAGGCCCGGATCGACCGGGTGCACGGCGCCGAGGGGATCATCCCGACCCCCTTGTGGCTGGTCCTGGCGGTGATCTCCGTGGTGATCTTCGGCTACATGCTGTTCTTCGCCGACCGGGCCGAGCGCGCCGTGACGCAGGCCGTCCTGATGGGCAGCGTGACGACGGTCATCACTCTCCTGCTGTTCCTGCTGATCTTCTTCGACCATCCGCACGGCGACGGAGTGGGCCGCCTGCAACCCACGGCGATGGAGCGAACCGTCAGCGTGATCGGTGCCCAGCTCCAGGTGGCCGGGCTCGAGGTGTCGCCCCCGTGTGACGACGATGGCAACCGGCGCTGACGAGCGGACCGCAGGCGGCCGCAGCCTGCAGGAGGTGGTCGTCACCATCCTGCTGGTGATCGCTGCGCTGGGCACCTCGTGGAGCAGCTACCAGGCCACCCGGTGGAACGGCGAGCAGGCCAAGGCGGCCGGACGGACGAACACGATCAGGATCGAGGCCGCCAGGGCACAGGGGCTGGCCGAGGCCCAGACCCAGGTCGACGTCGCCACGTTCATCGCCTGGGCGGACGCGGACCGCCGCGGTGAGACCGATCTCGCCACCTTCTACGTGAATCGCTTCCGGCCGGAGTTCCGGACCGCGTTCGACGCCTGGGTGGCGACCCGGCCGGCGACGAATCCGGATGCGCCGCCGACTCCGTTCGCCATGAACCAGTACCACCTCGGGTCGCGGCAGGAAGCCGACCGGCTGGACGCGGCCGCCGCAGTCTCCACCGCCGAGGTGGGCCGGAACATCCAGCGGGCCAGCAACTACGTGCTCACCGTCGTCCTGTACGCCGTGGTGCTGTTCTTCGCCGGGATGAGCACCAAGATGGCCAACCGGCGCCTGCGCTGGGTCCTGACGGTGGCGGGCTGCGTCGTGCTCGCCGCCACCCTCACCTGGATCGCCACCTTCCCGATCAGCCTCGAGCTCTGATGCCAGGTGAGCGCACATCGCGTGCCCGGATGGCTTCGGTCGATGCGGCCGGAGCGCCGCGCGCTGCGCGCCGACGTGGTCGCCGGCCTGCCGGGCGCGATCAGCGGGGTGCCGGACGGTATGGCGGCCGCAGTACTCGTCGGCGTGAACCCGATCCACGGCCTGTACGCGAGTTTCGCCGGTCCGGTCGCCGGAGGACTGACGTCGAGCACCCGGCTGATGGTGATCACCACGACCACAGCGGCGGCGTTGGCGGCCGGTTCGGCGCTGGAGGACGTGGACCCGGCGGACCGGCCGGAGGCCCTGTTCCTGCTGACGATCCTGACCGGGGTGGTGATGATCCTGGCCGGTATCGCCAAGCTGGGACGGTACACACGGTTCGTCTCGCACTCCGTCATGACCGGTTTCCTGACCGGGATCTCGGTCAACATCTTCTTCGGCCAGATCCCCGACCTCACCGGGGTGCAGGCCAGCGGCGACTTCGCGCTGGCGAAGGCGGCGGACGTCATATTCCATCCGGCGCAGATCGACATCGCCTCGCTGCTGGCGGGTCTCGCGGCGCTCGGCATCCTCGTCGGCCTGTCCCGGACCCGGCTGGGAGCGGTGGGTGCCCTGATCGCGCTGGCGGTCCCGACGGCGGTCGTGATCATCGCGGGCGCCGACTCGGTGGCACGCGTCGAGGACATCGGCGAGATTCCGCGGGGCATCCCGGCGCCGCAACTGCCGGACCTCGGCAGCCTGTCGTTGCCGCTGGTCACCGGTGCGCTGGCCGTCGCGGCGATCGTCCTCGTGCAGGGCAGCGGGGTCGCCGAGGCCGCGCCCAATCACGACGGAACCGCCTCGAACCCCGACCGGGACTTCATCGCCCAGGGCGTCGGCAACCTCGCGGCCGGCTTCTTCCGCGGCCAGCCGGTGGGCGGTTCTGTCGGCCGGACGGCGCTGAACCAGGCCGTCGGCGGCCGCGGCAGGTGGGCGGCGATCTGTTCGGGACTGTGGATGGTCGTGATTCTGGCAGCGTTCTCCGACCTGATCGGAGCCGTCGCGATGCCGACCCTGGCGGCGGTCCTCATCTTCGCGGCCGCCGGTTCGCTCCGGCCGCGTGAGCTGATGACGATCCTGCGCACCGGACCGACGTCCCAGATCGCGATCATCGCGACCTTCCTCGCGACCCTGTTCCTCCCGGTCGCGACCGCCGTCGGGATCGGCGTGACGCTGTCGCTCGTGCTTCAGCTCAACCAGGGTGCGATGGACCTCAAGGTCGTCGAGCTGAAGCCCGCCGGCGACGGCCGCTGGACCGAGCATCCGGCCCCGGAGCACTTGCCGAGCCATCAGACGATCGTGCTCGACGTGTACGGCAGCCTCCTCTACGCGGGCTCCCGGACCCTGGCCACCCGGTTGCCTGATCCGGCCGGCGCCGAGGCGCCCGCTGTCGTTCTCCGGCTTCGCGGCCACACGTCCGTCGGCGCGACGTTCGTCAAGGTCGTGGCCGACTACGCCGCCGCCCTGCACGCGGTCGGCGGCCGCCTGTACCTCAGCGGCGTCGACCGCGGTCTTGCCGAGCTCCTGCGTCGTACCAACCGGGTGGAGGCGTCCGGGCCGGTCACCGTGTTCGAGGCCACCGAGCTGGTCGGGGAATCGACCGGGCAAGCGCTGCACGAAGCGGAGACCTGGGTGATCGGGCACCGCGGCGAGGACGCCGACTGAGCCGTCGCCGCTCAGCCGTTCAGGAGTCCCAGCGCACGAGCCCGGTGTACGGCGTCGCGCCGGCTGGCCACGCCGAGCTTCTGGAAGATCCGCTTGAGGTGCACTTTCACGGTGTTCACCGACACGAAGAGCTCCGCCGCGATCTCCGCGTTGGTCATCATCGTCGGCAGGTACCGCAGGACGGTCAGCTCCCGGTCCGTCAGCGGTTCGGCCGGCACATCGGCCAGTGCGCTGTGTGACCTGACCATGCCCAGGTCCGCGAGCAGCTCGTCCACGAAGCCGGAGGTATCGGGGTCCAGCTGCTCGACCTGGGTCAGCAGGCGCGGCATCCGCTCGGGGTCCATGACGAGGAACGGCCGTCGGACGCCCTCCCGACGGGCGATCTCCACCGCGCGGCCGAGGGCCTCGACGGCACGGTTGTTCGCGCGCAGGCTGTCGGCCGCCAGGGTCGTCAGCAGCCAGATCTCCACCGCGGCGGTGCGGTCGGTCGTCCGGTCACGCAGTGGGGCGAGGATCTCCTCGGTCCGCTGTGGCTCACCGCAGGCGAGGAATGCTTCGGCCAGGCAGGCCTGCTCACGGGCGAACGGCGGCTGCCTGTCCGTCGGCCTACCGAGCTTGGCGATCGCCGCCTTCGGGGCACCGGCGGCGAGCTCGATCTCGGCCTCGGTGATCGCCTGCCACCGTTCGATGAAGGTCGGGGGCCGCCACTGCCCGATCTCGTTCCGCACCCGCTCCATCTGCTCACGCGCCGCCTCCACGCGGCCGAGCGACGCGTGCAGGCGAGCCTGGGTCACGCCCACCGCGCACCCGGCGGCAAGGTCGAGAGTCGCAGCCTCCTTGGCCCGGAAGAGCAGGCTCTGCGCGTCGTCGACGTTGTTCCACTGCAGATTGATGATCGACAGCGCGAGGTATCCGGTGGCCGCCTGCGCCAGCGGTTCCCAACCCCGCGCGTCGACGAGCTCGACGGCCTTGGCGGCGTACCCGAAGCCCTGCCGCAGTCTGCCCGAGACCGCGGCGGCGAGTCCCAGGTGCGCCAGGATGTTGATCCGGGACGCTTCCAGCCTGGTCGCGGTCGCGAGCGCGAGTCCCTCCCGCAGGCGCGCCTCGGCCTCGTCGAAATTGCCGGACCACAACAGACCTGTCCCCAGGTTGCTCAGGGCGACGGCGCGGTACTGCTCGGCCGCCGGCAGCGAAGCGCCAGGCCCGGACGCCTCCTCGAGCGCCGCCGCCGAGGTCGCCAGCAGGGCGTCGATGTCGCCGCGGGAGCGCGTCACGGCCGCCGAGAACAGACGGATCGCGATGGAGGTGGCGATCCTCGACTCCGGGCTCGTGCTGTCCAGCTGCAGCTGCGCCCGGTCGAGATGCGGCTGCATGTCCTGGAAACGGCCGGCGTGCATCCGCAGCGCCGCGGCGCACACAGCCAGCTCCGGCCCTTCCGCAAGCCGGCCGACGGGGATGCGAGCCAGTTCGGCGGCGACCACGGAGCGTTCGGCCGAGACCATCAGCGGTGCGACCTGCGTGACGAACAGTCGGCCGAGCAACGACCAGTCGGCCGCCTCCGCAGTGTGCCGCAACGCCTCGACCGGCTGGTCGTTCGTCGCGAACCAGAGCGCGGCCCGCCGTTGCAGGTCGGGCAGGATCTCGGGCTCGGCGATCGTCAGCTGGTGCCGCAGCATCTCCCGGAGCAGCGGGTGGTACCGGTACCACTGCCGGTCCGAGCCGAGACCGACCACGAACGCGTTCGACCGCTCGAGCCGCTCCAGGAAGCGCTGGCCGCGAGGGTCGCCGGACAGCACCTGCGCGAGTCCGCCACTCAGCCGGTCGGCGACAGAGGTCCGCAGCAGGAACCGCCGGAGCTCGGGTGGCTGGCTCGCGAACACCTCATCGAGGAGGTAGTCGGTCACCGCCTGGTCGTCGCCGGCGAAGTCCGCGGGCGTCCGGCCTGGTTCACCGCCCTTGAGGAAGTACGCGGCCAGCCGCAGCCCGACCGGCCATCCCTCGGTGCGATCCACGAGCAGCCGGGCCCCGTCCCGATCGACCACGACACCGGCCCCGGCGAGCAGTGCCAACGCCTCGGGAACGTCGAAGGCGAGGTCGGTGGACCGGATCTCGGCCAGCTCGTCCTTGAGCTTGAGGCGGGGCAGCGGCAGCGCGGGATCCGCCCTGGTCAGCAGCACCAGCCGCAACTGCGGCGGCGGATGCCGCAGCACCTGGGCAACGGCGCCGAGGACCGCCGGTGCGTGCACGAGCTGGAAGTCGTCGAGTACGACGACGACCGGCTCCGGCAACTGCGTCAGCCCGGCCACCAGCCGGCGGAGATTCTCGTCCCCGGCGCCGAGACCCGGCGCGAGACCCGCCAGCGGGTTGCCGCGTGGGATCTCGGCGGCGCTGCGGATCGCGGCCACGAAGTAGGACCAGAACGAGCGCGGATGGTTGTCGCTCTCGTCGAGCGAGAGCCAGGCCACCGGCCGGTCGGCAGCCGCCGACGCAGCCCAGGATGCCGTCGCCAAGGTCTTTCCCCAGCCCGCGCCGGCGCTCACCACCGTCAACGGGCGACGGGTGCCGTCGTCCAGCAGGTCGGCGATCCGCGGGCGTTCGACGTACGTCGACGGGACGCGTGGCCGGGCCAGCTTCGTGGCCAGCAAATGGCGGTCCGACGCCTCGGAGGCACCGAAACGAGATGGCTCAGGTTCAGCAGGTGACATCTCCCCGACCCCTGTCGACCGCCGCTCCCCGGTTGCCGAAGTCCCGCGGCGCACGTTGGATGACGGCTACTGTGGTCGCCGGTCCTGAGCGCCCGGATTACATCGCCCCCGCGACGAGGTACTCAGCCTGTGTCGTTGCCCCCACGACCAGCCTCTCCGTCGGAAATGATACGCGAGATCGCCTTGGTATCACCCGCGTCGGGTGATGTCACCGGCCCGCGACCGGGTCACGGTATGGCTCATGGGGGGCGCCCACGCGAGGGAGCAGTCCGCGGCGGCCGGCAGTGACGGGTCCATCGATCCCGTCCTGGCGGTCAGGTTCGCTATGCCCAGACCTCCGCGGCGGTACGTCGAGCGCCCGAGACTGAGCAAACGTTTGGACTCCGGCGCCGAACTGCCGTTGACCTTGGTCAGCGCTCCGGCCGGCAGCGGGAAGACCGCGCTCGTCGCCGCCTGGGCGGCGCAGCGCGCAGCGGCCGGGCACAGCACGGCCTGGCTGACCTTCGAGGAACAGGATGTCCCCGCCGCGAGGTTCTGGCCGCAGGTGCTCGAGGCTCTCCGCCGGCAGGGCGTGGTCCTGCCGGGAGCACGGGACGACACCGCCGGCGCACACTCCCAGATGCTCACCGAACTGGCCACCGCGCTGGCCAAGCAGGCGGATCCGGTGACCCTCGTCCTGGACGGCTACGAGCTCGCGACCGCCGGGGACTCGAGCGGCATCGACTTCCTGCTGCGGCACAGCGACCAGCGCCTGCACGTCCTGATCCTGACCCGGGTCGACCCCGTGCTCCCGCTGCACCGGTATCGCCTGGCCGGCCTCGTCACCGAGGTACGGATGGCGGATCTCGCCTTCACCGAGGAGGAGACGGCGCGGCTGGTACAGCAGTCGGGCGTCAGCATCAGCAGCGACTCGATCGCCGCGCTGACCCGGCGAACCAGGGGCTGGGCGGTCGGTCTGCGCTTCGCGACCATGTGCCTGGAGTCCAGCGACGATCCGGATGCGGCCGTGACCCAGCTGGCCGGGGACAACGGCAACATCGCCGAGTACCTGACGGCCGAGGTGCTCCGGACCCAGTCCGCCAAGGTGCGGACACTGCTGCTGCGCACCAGTGTCGTGGATGTGCTCCAGCCCGGCCTGATCGAGGAGCTGGGCGGGCCTTCGGCCGGCCGCACCCTCGCGTCCCTCGCCGCCGGCAACGTCCTCGTCGAGCACCTGCCCGATCATCCCGGCTGGTACCGGTACCACCCGTTCCTGCGTGACCTGCTCCGCGCCGAGCTCGCGCACGAGTCGCCGCGGCTCCGGCGGCAGCTGCACAAGAAGGCCGGCGACTGGTACGCCCGGCAGGGACTCCTCGAGTCCGCCGTCGGCGTCGCCTCCGCGGCGGAGGCGTGGAGCGATGCGTCGGCGTACGTCGTCGAGCATCTGGCCATCGGCGAGGTCCTGCTGGGCAAGGACAGCGGCGGACTCGACCGCGACCTCAGGAAGATGCCGTCCGACATCGAGGATCCGGCCGCGGGTGTGGTCCGGGCCGCGCTGGCCCTGGCCGACCGCGACACCGCCCGCTGCGCCAACGAACTGGAGCGCGTCAGCGCATCGCTGGTCCCGGAGGCGGACAACGACCACACCGTCGAACTGGCGGCCGGCATCGTCCAGACCGTGCGCTCGTGCGTGGTCGACGACCCACGGACCGGGATGCTCGCCGATCGGGCCGAGCAGGAGCTGCTCAGACACCAGGAGAAGGTCGCGGCCCACCCCGAGCTCACCTTGCTGGTCCAGGCGATCAAGACGAGATGCCTCCTGTACGACGGCGAGATCGCCCGGGCGCGCGCCGCCCTGGCGGCAGCGGTGGGCGCAGCGACTCCGGGCTACGAGAGTCTGGCCGCGACATGCCTCGGCTACCTCGCGCTCATCGACTCCTACCAGGGCTCTCTCCGTGGCGCTTACGAGTGGGCCGCACAGTCGGCGGCGCTCGCCGAACGGGCGGGCCTGCCGGCCGACGGTCCGCCGCCGGCGGCCGAGATCGCCCTGGCCAGAGTGAGCATCGAACGCGACGACCTGAGAGCCGGCCAGGAGCATGTCAGGGCGGCGATGCGCTCGTACGACGCGTGCGACGAACCGGTCCTGCAGGCACAGTCCGCCATTGTGCAGGCGCGCCTGCTGCAGGCCCGCGGAGGGGTCGACGAGGCGCTCGCACTGGTCGAGGCAGCTGCTGATCACCCGGGCGTCAACGGCGGCTGGCCCACGCACCCACTGCAGATCGAAGCGGCCAGGCTGAAGGTCGTCCAGGGCGAGCCGGACGAGGCGGCGCGGCTGATCGAGGAACTGGGCGGCTGCGGCGACGCCATCGGCGCACTCGTGCTCGGTCAGGCCCAGCTGCAGCGGCGGAACTGGGCCGGCGTCGCCGCTTCAGTGTCGGCAATCCTTGCTCAAGGCAACGGAGCGCCGTTGCAGGCCACGGTGGGCGCGCGACTGCTGGAGGCCGCCCACGAGCTGCACAGGGCGCAGCCCGCACGGGCGAGGGCCGCGTTGAACCGCGCGCTGCAGCTGGCCGAGCCGGAGGAGCTGCGCCGGCCGTTCGTCGAGGCTCCTGCCGCCGTGCGGCAACTGCTCGCAGCCGGCACTGACCTGGCCGGCCGGAACGGCTGGCTCGGGTCGGCCATCGGTGACGGCCGCCGGACTCTCCCCGTCCGGAACGGCCCGGCGGGCGACCTGTCACACCTGGAGCCGCACATCGAGCCACTCACGGCGAAGGAGACCGAGGTGCTCGGTCACCTGTCCGAACTGCTGACCACCGAGGAGATCGCGCTGGAGATGTTCGTCTCGGTCAACACCGTCCGGACGCACATCCGCAACATCCTGCGCAAGCTGGCCGTCTCGCGGCGGAACGAGGCCGTACGACGGGCCCGTGCACTCAGCCTGATCCCGGCCTGACCCGGAACCGGTCAGTCGATCCGGCGCCGGTCCTGGTCGACGTACGGGAGTGGGTTGCCGGACGCCCGCGCACCCGATGCGAACCAGGCCGCGAGTCCGCCTGGCGATCGCCGGTGCAGCTCGTCGAGATACTGCTGCCGCTGCTCGACGACGGCCAGGCGTTCGGCGGCTGTCCGGGCGGCCTGCAGCAGAACGAAGCTCCGCCGCCAGGCCAGGCAAAGGGCCGCGTCGTCCATGACAGCGAGCGGAGGCGTCGGCTCGGCCGGGGCCTCGGCAGCAGGCTCGGGCTGGGGCTGGTTCGCGGCGGGCCGGGCCCGACGTGCGCGGACCGGTTTCGCCTGCTGTGCCGGCCGATCCTTCGCCGGGAGCCATCGTCCCCGGGCCCGCGAGACGACTGCGGGCGAGGTGCAGGCCAAGATCAGAACGATCAGGACGCCGGCGAACCCGAAGGCGGCCATCAGACCGATCGCGGCCGGCACCATCAGCCCGGCCGTCAGCCCGCACCGAGCGATTCCCCGCACCGCGTGCCACCCGTCGTCGTTCTCCGACCAGACGGCAGACGCAACCGCGGCCCCGGTCACGAGGCCGAGGATCGCGCACACGAACGCAGCCGCCACCCCCCACTGGGCGACCAGGCAGACGATCCCGGTCGCGGTGGCCAGGTAGAGACACCACGACCGAATCATCAGGCACCTCTTCCGTCGACGGCACCGAACACTCGCGCCGCACTCAGATGGTCGCCGCACCGGCACGCCGGCTGCCTCATCCCGTCCGGATGAACCAGTCGACGGTGGTCAGGCGGAGGTGGCCAGGGCGGCGGGGAGCTGGCGGCGGGAGCCCAAGCAGCGCGGACTCCCCCGCAGGGTCGCGTACGGCGAACACCATGGCGACCGCCTCGGCCAGCAGCCGCCGGGCCACGAACTCCAGAGTCTGAAGCGAAACCTGGTCCAGCCACTGGGCGTCGTCGACAACGACCAGCACCGGCCCGGCTCGCCGTCGATCACGGTGAGGAACGGCGCGCACAGCTGGTGCAGGCTCGCGTACGCCAACTCCATGTCGGCCTCGATGCCCTGCGTGCGCGTCACCGTGATGCCCGCAGCCTTCTCCGCGACATAGTCCAGCAGCACCGACTTGCCGATCCCGGCCTCGCCCCGGATCGCGCAGACCGCGGAGTCGCCGGCGCGCAGACCCGCCACCAAGTCGTCCAGTACCGCACACTCGCGACGCCGACCGACCAGGTTCGCGGATGGGCTCATCGGACTCCTCGCGCGGCTCGGGTGCGGGCATGCCTGACAGAACGGTATGCGCTCTGGTCAGAGAAGGCGACGCAATGGCCGAAGCAGGAAGCTCGTGGTGCTGTGGGTGGCCAGCCCGCCCAGGGCAGACATCGCCCGGCAGGTCAGAGTCACGTCGACCACAGCGAGTGTGTCGACGCGGACGCGCAGCGAAGTGTCCTGGCGGCGTTCCCCGGTCAGCTCCTGCACGAGCAGGTCCCAGGCGACGCCGTCCACCGGCTCGGGTTCGATGCTCAGCGGTCCGGTCACGAACCCCTCGTTGACCACGGCAACGGGAATCGTGTGCCACTCGCCGGGCGTCGGCTGCCCCAGTGGTACGCCGGTCCGCGCGACGGTCACGCGTGCCTCGGGGTTGATGGTGATCGCGAGCGGCGCGTCGGTCTCGACCGGTCCGCAGCAGCCGACGTGGATCATCAGTCGACCTCGCATTCGTCTCGCCGGACCCGGTAGATCTGCTGGGCGGCGTCGTACGCCTCCCGTGCGGCTTCGCGCTCGCTGTCCCTGATGAACCCGGACTTCGCCTTCCACAACGCGTCGACGGAGTCGTGCAACCACTGCGCGCTGCGCCGCGAGGCCCGGATCGGCCGGCCGGCGATCTCGACGAAGACCGGCTGGGTGTGGACACTGCGCAGGATCCGCACCGCCACCCAGGACGAGCGTTCCAGCGGTACGTCGAACGACACTGCCTGCTCGGTGCCGTCCGCAACCACCTCCTCCGTCCCCACCGGCACACCGTTCACGAGCACCTCGACAAGCACGTTCCGAGACGTGCCGATGCGCGCTCGCTCCAGGTGCCAGCCCACCGGCGCGCTGTACACGAGCCGTCCGGGCGCCGGCGGAGGCGGCTGCTCTGGCAGCCAGGCTGCGACCGTCGCACTCACCCGCACCGGGCCCGGCGCGGCCACGGTGTGCTCCCGCGTCACGTGACCGTCGACGGCCAGATCGAAGACGTGACTCCGGCCATCACCGAAGTACGACGCACCGTCCTGCAAGCCCTGGATCCACGCCTCCAGCGCCCGCGGTCCCTGCGGCGGCTCGTCCAGTCGCACGTACGTACGCCCGATGCCCGGACCGTCGTCGTAGATGCACGGGTAGTCGGTCTCGCCCAGCATCAGCGTGCGATAGCCGACGTTGAGCAGGTGGTACCAGATGTTCAGCTCGACCACCGGCGTGAACTGTCCACCGCACTGGAAGTCCGCGGCACCCAGCGGTACGTCGACCACGATCTCGTTGGACCCGATGCCGTGGAACCCGGGGACGATGTAGTTCGGCAGCTCGTCCGTGCCGACCGCCAGCCCGATGCCGCAGTGCGCGTACCCGGTGAGCGCGTCCTGCGCGTGTCCCCACTCCAGGACCGGCAGGTTCCACGACGGCCAGTCCTCGATCACCTTGGTGCCCGGATAGTCCTGGTCGGTGAGCCCGAGCAGGATCACGTGACCGGAGTGGCTGGACGGGAACCCGGACACCTCCAGGTCGTACCGCAGCACGCTCTCGGCGTCCCGGTCCGTCGGCTGCGGGCTCCAGGTCATCCCCTGCGCCTCTTGCATCGCCGGATACTCCAGGTCCGCCGGCGGGCTGATCGACTTCCCGCTGAAGAACTGCTTCTGGTGGTAGTAGCAAGGCGCCCACGTGAGCACGCTGCCGAGCCACAGCCCCTCACCGCGGACGTGCCTGATCATCGTCTCCGGCGTCACGCCCTCACTCGGGACGTTGTAGTGCGAGCAACCACCGGCGTGGATGTGCGGATCGCCCGAGTAGTAGCCACGGCTCGCCGGGTCGACCCACCGGTCCAGCGGCACAGCCAGTACGTCGGTCGCCGCGTCGACATCGGCCTCGATCCGCACCGGCCGGTACTCCGGCCCACGCAGCGCAGTGATCTCGTAGCGCCCCTCCGGCAGCCGGATCACCTCGCCGGTCGCCCGGTACACGTGCTCGTGGAAGAACATGTCCGGCGCCAGCCGCATCGCCTTGGACGGGTACGAGCGCCCCTGCGCGTCGCGGACCGTGATCGACGCCATGCAGCTCCGCCCGTCCGGCTCGCGCACATCGAGCTGGATGTCGCGGGCCGTCGCACAGTCGAAGTCGAACGAAGCGCCGTACTGCCGGTCCTCGAGGCTCATCCGGCGGTACGCGATCCCCGACGGCGTGCGGCTCAGGCTGTGGTGGTTGAGCTCGTCCGCGACGACCACACTCAGGCCACCCTGCCGGACCCCGTCCTCGCGGCTGTACAGGCTGATCACCTTGTACTCCACCTCGAGCCCGGACAACTCGCTGGGCTCGGCGACCTTCGCATCCAGCCAGGCGTTCTTGATCCGCGGTACGACGGTCAGCGTGTCGTGCAACGCGATCCGCGCCGAGTGGCTGGCGTAGTCGATGAGGCCGTACACGCCGCTTGGGGTCGGCTCCAGCTTGGCCTCGAAGCGGTGTGGGTTCTGCACCCGCACCAGGAAGCTGCGCCACCCGTGCTGCACCAAGCGCGGCGGCGCGGCGCCCGGCGTGCACACCGCGTTCCCCAGCTCGTCGATCCGCACGTCCAGGAGGACGAACGGCCGCAGCAGGGTCTCGGGGTCGGCGTCCGGCTCGGCCAGCCGGGCGGTCACCTCGGCAGGCAGAGGATCGCCGAGGTCTTCCAGTTTCCGTGCGGCGCGGGACACCGACGCGAGCAGCGGCTGAGCAGCGGCCTCAGACACGGGCACCTCCTGGAGGTCCGGGGAGCCCCCGACGCTACCCCCGTGGCCGAACCGGATCACGTGGTTTTCCCGCTCGCCGCCGGCGGTCTGGCCGCCTGAGGCTCGTTGCCACTCCACCACCCGCGGCCTAGGCTCGGTCATTGGGCGGTGGGCGATGGCGATTCAGCTGCAAGGCCGGCAGCGCGAACGCGCGATTCTCGACCGGCTCGTGGCCGGTCTGCGAGCCGGCCAGAGTGCTGCGCTCGTCCTCCGCGGCGAGGCCGGCATCGGCAAGACCGCTCTGCTCGACGACGTGCAGGCCCACTCCGCCGGCTGCCGAGTCGTGCGAGCAGCCGGTGTCGAGTCCGAGCTCGAGCTGGCGTACGGCGGCCTGCACCAGCTGTACGCCCAGCTGAGGGAGCGCTCGACCGATTTAAGGTACGACGCCCTCGGTACGGCGTTCGGCCTGGCCCCAGGTGATCCCCCGGACCGTTTCCAGGTCGGCGTCGCGATGCTGAACCTGCTGACCGACGCCGCCGAGGACATGCCGCTGATCTGCCTGGTCGACGACGCCCAGTGGCTGGACCGGGTGTCCGCCCAGACGCTCGCTTTCGTGGCCCGCCGGCTGCTGGCCGAGCGGGTCGCCCTCGTCTTCGCGGTCCGGGAACCAACCGGTGCCGGCGAGCTCAGCGGCCTGCCCGAGCTCGTCGTGAAGGGCCTGGACTTCAGCGATGCCCGCGCCCTGCTGGACACGGCGATCACGGGAGTCGTGGACGAGCGGGTGCGGGACCGGTTCGTCGCCGAGACCCACGGCAATCCGCTGGCCCTCATCGAGCTGCCCCGCAGCCTGTCGGCCGGACAGCTGGCCGGTGGTTTCGGGCTCCCCGACGCACCGGACCCGCGGGCGCTGACGAGCCGGATCGAGGAGGGCTTCCGCAGGCGCCTCCAGCCACTGCCGTCCGAGACCCGCCTCTTGCTGCTGACCGCCGCGGCCGAGCCCATCGGTGACGCCGCCCTGCTGTGGCGGGCTGTGCAGCGACTCGGGATCGGTCCCGACGCAGCCGCGTCGGCGGAGTCGGCGGGCCTGATCGACCTCGGCGCCCGGGTGCGGTTCCGGCATCCGCTGATCCGCACCGTCGTCTACCGCGACGCTCCCCAGGCGGACAAGCGCGCTGTGCACCGCGCCTTGGCCGAGGCCACCGACGCAGCTGTGGATCCGGATCGCCGGGCCTGGCACCGGGCCCACGCGGCAGTCGGGCTCGACGAGCCGGTGGCCGCCGAACTGGAGAGCGCAGCCGAGCGAGCCCGGGCCCGCGGTGGCCTCGCGGCCGCGGCGGCCTTCCTGGAGCGGGCTGCCGAGCTGACCCCGGATCCGGTACGGCGTGCCGAACGAGCGCTGGCCGCCGCCGGCGCCAAGTTCCGGGCCGGTGAACCGGACGCCGCCTACGACCTGCTCGCGACCGCAGAGATCGGCCCGTTGGACGACCTCCAGAGCGCACACCTCGCATGGCTGCGGGCCCAGATCCTGTTCGCCCGCCGGCGCGGCAGCGACGCCGCGCCACTGCTCCTGGACGCCGCCAACCTGCTCGAGGACCTGGCCGACCCGTTGGCACGGGAGGCGTACCTGGAAGCCCTCGGAGCCGCCATCTTCGGCGGCCGGCTCGGTGACGTCGTGAAGGCGGCCGAGGCAGCATGCGTTGCCCGCCCCGCCGCTGCCGCGGCCGGTCCGATGGACCTCCTCCTGGACGGGGTCGCGACACGATTCACCGAGGGGTACGCCGCCGCCGTACAGCCACTGCGGAGAGCCCTGCGCGCCTTGCGCGAGGACGCCAGCCACGGTGAGGCCAGGCTCGAGCACTGGCTGTGGCTGGCGTGTCCGGTCGCGCCTGAGCCGATCGCACCGGAGCTCTGGGACGACGAGGCCTGGCATGACCTGGCTGCCCGAGCTGTCGAGCTCGGCCGCGGGCTCGGTGCTCTCGGCGTGCTTCCGGTGGCGCTGTCGTACCGCGCCGGCGTACACCTGCACGCCGGAGAGTTCACTCAGGCAGCTGCGCTCGTCGCCGAGTCGGACGCGATCGCCGCAGCAACGGGAAGCGCGCCGCTGCGGTACACCCGTCTGATGCTCGCTGCCTGGCGCGGTGAGGAGGACGCAGCCCTGCGGACGATCGAGGCCGGCGTCAAGGACGCGACGGAGCGAGGTGAAGGCCGCGCGCTCGCCCTGGCCGAGTGCGTGACCGCTGTGCTCTACAACGGCCTCTCCCGGTACGACGTCGCGCTCGACGCGGCCCGTCGAGCCTGCGAGCAGGAGGACCTGGGGTTCTACGGCTGGTCCCTTGCCGAGCTCGTCGAGGCCGCAGCCCGCAGCAACGCCCATGGGACGGCGGGCGAGGCGCTGCAACGGCTCAAGCAGCACGCGGGCGCAGCAGGGACCGACTGGGCACTCGGAGTCCTGGCCCGCTCGACCGCACTGCTCACCGAGGGCCCCGCTGCCGACACCCTGTACCGCGAGGCGATCGAGCGACTCGGCCGCACGCGGATCGCCGTACACCTGGCTCGTGCGCACCTGGTGTACGGCGAGTGGTTGCGTCGGGAGCAGCGTCGGCAGGATGCGCGGTTCCACCTGCGTGTCGCCTACGACAGCTTTGGCGACATGGGCGCGAAGGCGTTCGCCGAGCGGGCTCGCCAGGAGCTCGTCGCGACCGGAGCGACCGCACGCAAGCGGCAGTTCGACACCCGCGACATCCTCACCGCGCAGGAAGCCCAGATCGCCCAGCTGGCAGCCGACGGGCTCACGAACCACGAGATCGGCAGCCAGCTGTTCCTCAGTCACCACACCGTGGAATGGCATCTACGCAAGGTGTTCACCAAGCTCGCCGTCACGTCCCGCAAACAGCTCACCGCACCCCTGATCGACGCCGCGAGCCCGGTGTCGGTCGTCTGACCTACTTGACGCCGAGCGCCTTGCGCAGCACGTGGATCGCCTGCTCCACCGCTCCGGTGGCGGCCGCGGACTCACGCACCGGGTTCAGCATCATGAAGTCGTGAATCGTGCCGTTGTACCGGACGCTGGTGGTCCGGACCCCGGCCGCGGTCAGCTTCCGCGCGTAGGCCTCACCCTCGTCACGCAGTACGTCGTTCTCGTCGACGATCACGAACGCCTCCGGCAGCCCGGCCAGGTCGGCCGGCTCCGCCCGCAGCGGCGACACGGTGATCTCCCCACGCCGGGTGTGGTCCGGCAGGTACGCGTCCCAGAACCAGGCCATTCCCGCGGCGGTCAGGAACGGCCCGTCGGCGAACTCGCGGTAGCTGTCGGTGTCCTGCGCGGCGTCGGTCACCGGGTAGTACAGCGACTGGTGCAAGAAGGTGACGTCCCCGCGCTGCTTGGCCAGGATGGTCACCGCCGCGGTCATGTTGCCGCCGACCGAGTCGCCCGCGATCACCAGCCGGCTCGGGTCGAGCCCCTCGTCCCGGCCGTGTGCGGTGATCCACTGCGCGGTGGCGTACGCCTGCTCGATCGCGACCGGGTACTGCGCCTCGGGCGAGCGGTCGTACTCGACGAACACGACCGCGGCCTCGACGCCGACGGACAGCTCGCGGACCAGCCGGTCGTGGGTGCCGGCGTTGCCGAGGATCCAGCCCCCGCCGTGGATGTACAGGATCGTGGGCAGCAGGCCTTCGGAGCCCACCGGCTTGACGATCCGGACCCGGACGTCGCCGGCCTCGGCCGGCACGGTGATCCACTTGTCGTCGACGGCCGGCTTGTCGATCGGCGCGGCCTGGAGGTCGTCCAGCACCTTCCGGGCCTCCTCCTTCGACAGCTGGTAGAGGAACGGCGGCTTCGAGGTCGCGTCCGCGATCCCCTGCGCCGCCTGCTCCAGGATGTGCTTCGTCATCAGGTCGTCCTTCCCTTGAAGAGTGCTTTCTGCACCCCAAAGACCGGGCAGGGCCACCGGGTGTGACGTTGCCTGGGGCAAGCAGTGTGGCGGTAGCGCTCGGTGACGGGTTTCGCCGTGCCACAGCGGCTAGGATGCCTATCGACCAGTGGGGGCGCGCCGTGGCGACGAGAGGTTCCAGAGCCGGACTCCTAGGGCGGCGGGACGAGCGCCAGGCCCTGGACGAGCTGTTGGCCGGCGCCAGAGCCGGGCAGAGCGCGACCTTGGTCCTGCGCGGCGAACCGGGGATCGGCAAGACCGCGTTGCTGACGTACCTCCGTGCCCAGTCCACCGGATGCCGCGTCGTCCGGGCCGCGGGCGTCCAGTCGGAGATGGAGCTTTCGTACGCCGGCCTGCACCAGCTCTGCGCTCCACTGCTGACCGGTCTGGACCAGCTGCCCGGGCCGCAGCGCGACGCACTCGCCACCGCGTTCGGTCTCCACGACGGTGAACCGCCCAGCCGGTTCCTGGTCGGTCTGGCGACGTTGAGCCTGCTCGCGGATGCCGGTGGCAACCAACCGCTGGTGTGCCTGATCGACGACGCGCAGTGGCTGGACCACGCCTCGGCTCAGACCTTGCAGTTCGTCGCACGCCGGTTGCTGGCCGAGTCGATCCTGCTCGTCTTCGCCGTCCGGGATCCGAGTCCCGGCGAGACGTTCCCCGGCCTCCCCGAGTTGCACCTCACCGGGTTGTCCGACAGCGACTCGCGCACCCTGCTCGCGTCGGTCGTCACCGGTCCGCTCGACGAGCGCGTCCGGGACCGCATCGTCGCCGAGACCGGAGGCAACCCGCTGGCCCTGCTCGAGCTGCCTCGCGGGCTGGCCGTGGCCGAGATCGCCGGCGGTTTCGTCCGTCCGGATGCGCCGCCGTTGTCCAGCCAGCTGGAGCAGGGCTTCCTCCGCCGGGTCCAGCTGCTGCCGACCGAGACGCAGCGCCTGCTGATCACCGCGGCGGCCGAGCCGGTCGGCGACGTGACGTTGCTGTGGCGCGCGGCCGAGCGACTGGGGATCGCCGTGGACGCCGCCGCGGCCCAGGCCGAGGCGTCCGGGCTGATCACCTTCGGCGCCCGGGTCCGCTTCCGGCACCCGCTCGTCCGCTCGGCGGCCTACCGTGCCGCCAACCTGTACGAACGCCGCGAGATCCACCACGCGCTGGCGGAAGAGACCGACCCCGAGCTCGACCCCGACCGCCGGGCGTGGCACCTGGCCCGCGCGGCGGCGGGACCGAACGAAGCGGTGGCGGCCGAGTTGGAGCGGTCGGCGGACCGCGCCCAGTCCCGTGGCGGAGTCGCTGCCGCAGCCGCGTTCCTCGATCGCGCCGCCCAGCTGACCCCAGACCCGGTACGACGCGGCGCCCGCACGTTGGCCGCCGCCCAGGCCAAGTTCGAGGCGGGCGCGTTCGAGGCCGGGCTCGCGTTGGCGGGGACGGCGGAGCTGAGTCCACTCGATGCGCTCGGCACCGTGAAGCTGACGCTGCTCCGCGGCCGGATCGCGGCCCTCACCCAAGGCATGACCGTTGCGTTGCCGCTGTTCCTCGACGCAGCCAAGCGGTTCGAAGTACTCGACCCCGGACTCGCGCTGTCGACCTACCGCGAGGCGATCGTCACCTCATTGTCCGGCGGTGGGCTCTCCCGCAAAGTGGCCGAATCTGTGCTGAGCGCGCCCAAGCCCGACCAGCCGACGCGACATGTTCTGCTCCTGGAGGGCCTAGCGCAAATCACCACAGCGGGGTACGCCGCCGGGGCGCCGATGGTGCTGCAGGCTCTCGCCGGCTTGAGCACCGAGGGGCAGTCGAGGCAGGAGGTGCTCGGCTGGTACCAGCTCGCCGGCCGGTTGGCCACGGACGTCTGGGACTTCGGCAGTTGGTCCGTGCTCTCGAAGTTGCTGGTCGACGTGGCCCGCGAGACCGGAACGCTGCCTGTGCTGGCGCCGGCCCTTCTCCTTCGCCTGGCGAACCGGGCGCTTGCCGGTGAGCTCACCACGGCAGCCACGCTGGCCGAGGAGGTGCGGACGGTCGGCGAAGCGACCGGTAGCGGCTTCTGGCCGCACTACGGGCCGATGTTCCTCGAGCCGTGGCGAGGCCGTGAAGCTCAGACCCAGCAGGCCATTACGACGATCACCGACCGGCTCGCCGCGGTCCGCGGCCACGACAAGGTCCTGGCCGACACCCAATGGGCCGCCGCGGTGCTCTACAACGGCCTCAGCCGGTACGACGTGGCGTACGCGGCCGCCAAGCAGGCCAGCGCGAACCCGCAGGAGCTCGGGCTCTCCCTGCACGCGCTGGCCGAGTTCGCCGAGGCCGCCGCCCGGCTCGGGCGGCCTGCGGACGCAGCCGACGCGGTCCGGGCCCTCGACGAGATGGCACAGACCACCGGCACCGGTTGGGCCGTCGGCACCGCGGCCTTCGCCCGTGCGTTGGTGAGCGAAGGCCCCGCGGCCGAGGACTCCTACCGGGAGGCGATCGAGCGATTCGACGCCACAGAGGTGCGGATGCAGCTTGCCCGCGTCCGGCTCTGCTACGGCGAGTGGCTGCGCCGCGAGGGCCGCCGGGTCGATGCCCGCGCGCAGCTCGGCGCGGCACACGAGATGCTGACCGGCTTCGGGGCGGAGGGGTTCGCGGAGCGCGCACGTCGCGAGCTGCAGGCGACAGGCGCGACCGTGCGCAAGCCGGCCGTCGCGACGGTCGACGCGCTGACGGCGCAGGAGGCGCAGATCGCCCGCCTGGCCGCCGACGGGCTGACGAACCCCGAGATCGGCGCCCGGTTGTTCATCAGCCCGCACACGGTCGAATGGCATCTGCGCAAGGTGTTCACGAAGCTGGGCATCACGTCCCGCCGCGAGATCGCCACCCTGCTCCCACCAGGTACTGCGTCGGCCTAGCTGCGTGCAGCCTGCTTGATCACGTTGGTGACGGTGCCGGGGTCGGTCATCAGGCCGAGGTGCCCGGCGTCGTACTCGGTGATCTTGGCGCCGGCCCGCTTGGACATCATCCGCTGGGCACTGGCCGGGATGATCTGGTCCTTGATGCCGATCGCGCTCCAGGACGGGATCGTCTTCCAGGCCGGGGTCGCGGACGGCTCGTTGAGCGCGCCGAACGCGCCCGGCCGCTGGGTCGCGAAGACCAGGTCCTTGTCATCGGAGCTCAGGCCGGTCGCGAACGACGCGAACACGGTCGACCGCTTCAGGTACACGTCGGTGGTGGCCGTCGGCGGCAGCGTGGCGGGGACCAGGTCGAAGACGGTCGCCGGGTCCACAGCGAGCGCCGAGTCCGGCCCCACCAGCTGGAACGGGTTCTCACCGGTGTCCGGCGCGAAGGCGTTGACGTACACGAGCGCCTTGACGTTCGGCAGCCCGGTGGCCGCGTTGGTGATCACGAAACCGCCGTACGAGTGCCCGACCAGCACGACCGGTCCCGGCACGGTCTCCAGGAAGGTGCGCACCGACGCCGCGTCACCCGCCACCGAGCGCAGGTGGTTGGGAATCGCGCGGACCGTGTAGCCGTCGTCCTGCAGCCGCTCGGTGACGCGGTTCCAGCTCGAGGCGTCCGCCCAGGAGCCGTGCACCAATACGATGGTCGGCTTCGTCCCGCGCTGCTCGCCGGCAACGCTCTG
The DNA here is from genome assembly GCF_040653975.1 of Kribbella sp. NPDC050820. Classification (NCBI taxonomy): domain Bacteria; kingdom Bacillati; phylum Actinomycetota; class Actinomycetes; order Propionibacteriales; family Kribbellaceae; genus Kribbella; species Kribbella sp. NPDC050820. The sequence continues at coordinate 20,017 of NZ_JBFAHB010000038.1, read as the reverse complement.
CACCGGGTTGAAGCTCGCGAGGGCGAGCGCGGCTGCGGTGAGCAGGAACGCCAGAGTGCGGCCGCGTCTTTTGGGGCGGCGAGTCAGGGGATTCGTCATGGATCTGTCCTGTTCCGTGCGATGGACAGCCGGCCGCGTGCCGGTCGGCTCACAGGTAAGTCCGAGCACCGGCGCGAGATGTGACAGGACCGTCCGGATGTCACACCGCAGCGGCCTGAACGGTCCTAGTGGGTGACGCCTGCCCGCGACCGGCGTACGTCGTTGCGCACAGCAACGAGCCGCCCACGAAGGAGAACAGGTATGACCCACGTGCAGGTCCGGGACGGCCGCGGCGCCGTGCCCCGGCGGGCTTCCCGGGACGGTCTGCGGCGCTTCGTCGAGACGTTCGCCGAGGAACACCCGCCGCTGTCCCTCGACGCCGCCGACCTGACGATCAAGGACCCGGACCAGGTGCGGCAGCGGTACGGCGGGGTGTTCAACTACCTGACCCGGGTCGAGCTCGAGGTCGAGCGGAACGTGCTCGAGCTGCGCGCGCTGATGCCCGACGCCACCGAGGTCGACCGGCTGTTCTACCAGGACGTCTGGTCACCGCAGGAGCTCCAGCACGGCATCCTGCTCGACGCCGTCCAGCAGGGTTTCGGGATGACGCCCGCCGAGATCGACGTGTCGGTCAGCGGTGGGATGAAGCTGGTCGGCGTACTCTCGCACCTGCCCGGCATGCTCGGCGTGATCCGGCTGCTGTACTACCTGACCGGCGCGGCCACCGAGCGGTCGGCGGTGATCGCGTACTCCCGGCTGGTCGACGGCCTGCGCGGAATGGGCGAGGACGCGATCGCGGAGACCGTCATCGCGCCGATCCGGCGGCAGGAGCCGGGGCACTTCGCGTTCTACCGGATGTCGGCCGAGGTACTGGTCGGCGAGGAGGGAATGAGCGACTGGCAGCTCCAGCTCACGCGGATCCTGCGCCGCCGGTCGTTCGACCTCGTCGGCGTGAACAACCGCACGCAGCGGGCGGACTTCGGCGACGTCGCGCGCGCCCTCGAGTTCGACCGCGACCTGCTGGAGGTCGCACGGCAGGTGAGCCGGGTGGAACGCGAACTGCTCTGGGCCGAACGTCAAGGACTGAAGGTCCCCCGCTACATCCTGGCGGCACTGCAGGAAGCGATCGCACTCAGCGAGGCTCGCGCTGCCGGCCTCAAGATCTGACCGTTGTGGGTGGTGCAACCGTCGTGTCGTCGGCTCGGTAGAGGCCTGGACCGGTGAGGTGCAACTGGTCCAGGAAGTTCGCCGCAGTCACGGACGCGGTGCCGATCAGCCGCTGCGAATGGCTGAAGTCCCAGGGCGCCGGCCAGGTGTCGATGCCGGTCGGCAGTACGACGGTCGGGATCCGCCGGGCGACGTCGTGCAGGTCGAGCTCGATCTGGTGATGGACCTGCAGGTTGGCGGCGCGCGAAGCGATCGCGCCGGGGCGCCGGCGCGGAAGAGTCGGTGTCACCGGCCAGCTCGCCGGACCGGTCGACAGCACCACTAGGCTGGCTGCTCCGGCGGCCAAGGCTGCGCGGACCGGGACGTACGCGATCACGCCGCCGTCGACGAGCGTCCGGCCCTCTCGAACTACCGGCGGCAAGGCGCCGGGAATCGCCGCGCTGGCGAGCAGTGCCGACTCGAGGTCGCCGTGGTCGATCCGGATCTCGGCTCCGGTGACCAGGTCCATGGCCACCGCGGTGAACGGGATCGGCAGTTCCTCGATCCGGGGCGGCAACTCGGCCTGCGCGATCAGCCGGCGCAGGCCGCGGTCGTTGAAGATGGCAGACCGCTGCGAGGACAGGTAGCCGAACGGGAACACGTCCCGGCGGCGCAGGTGGGTCCACACCTCGTCCAGCCAGGGCGCGGCCCGGTCCGGGTGGGCTGCCGCGATCGCGCCGGTGAGGGCGCCCACCGACGTACCGACGATCAGGTCGGGGACGAACCCGCGCTGCTCGAGCGCGTAGCCGACGCCGACATGCGCGGCGCCGAGCACTCCGCCGCCGCCGAGTGCCACTGCCACCGGCCGTGGCAAGGCAGCCAACCCGCGTGCATGACTCATGACTCGCCTCCCCGGCCAAGGCTCAGATCGGTTGCTCACCAGTGAGGACCAGGTAACTCCGCGCTCTGTGACATGGGTTGCTAGAGCTCGTCGGGTTGCAGGGCGTCGAGGATCAGCGCGAGGCCGAAGTCGAACTCGGTGGTGTAGTCGTAGTCCGGGCTGAGGGCGTGCTGGGTGATGACCTCGGTGAGGTGTGGGTAGGTGTCGGCCGGCAGGTCGCGGAGGAGGTCGCCGGCGACCTCGCCCACGTCGGTCGGGCTCGCCATCGGCAGGCTCAACTCCTGGAGGACGTAGCCGTACAGGTAGCTGTCGATCACCGAGAAGGCGTGGGCTGCCATCGCGACGGAGAAGCCGCCGGCGCGCAGGGCCCCGAGTACGGCGTCGTGGTGCCGCAAGGTCGCCGGGCCGGGACGGCTGCGGGAGTCCATCAGGCCGACGGCCCACGGATGGCGGCGAAGCGCCGCGCGCGACGAAGCGGCCCGGTCCCGCATCGCCGCCTTCCAGTCCGCCGCCTGCGCGGTCGGCAGGTCGATCTCACGGAACACCGCGTCGACCATCCCGTCCAGGATGTCGTCGCGGCCGGCCACGTGGTTGTAGAGCGACATCGCCTCGACGCCCAGTTGCGCGGCGATCGCCCGCATGCTGGCCCCGGCGACGCCCTTCTCGTCGGCAAGCGCCACCGCGACCGCGACCACCCGCTCCCGGCTGAGTGGTTCCCGCTTCGCTCGCGTACGGCGCATCCGTCCTCCTTGACCGACTTACGGTGTAAGTCTACGCTGACTTACACTGTAAGTACGATCAGGGGGTGGAGACATGAAGATCTGCATCGTCGGCGCTTCGGGGAAGCTCGGGCGCTACATGGTTCGGCATGCGCTGGACCGCGGTTACGAGGTGGTCGGTGTCTGCCGCGAACGCAGCGTCCCGAAGCTGGCCGAGTTCGCGGACCGGATCACGATCGTGCCGGGGCCGACCAACGACCGCGAGGTGATCCGCAAGGCGGTCGACGGCTGCGACGGCGTACTGACTGTCCTCGTCCCGTGGGGCGTGCAGCAGTACTCGTCAGGTACGGCGCAGGCGGTTCTCGACTACGCCGCCCCGGACGCGCGGCTGGTGTTCTCCTGCGGCTGGCACATCACCCGGGACGGCCGGGACCAGTACTCCCGGCGGTTCCGGCTGATGGTCCGGGTCACGACCTGGCTGGCGCGGCTCGTGCGCGCGATCGAGATCGACGACCAGGTGGAGGCGTGCCGGCGGATCTTCGCCAGCGACCGGCGCTGGACCGTCGTCCGCGGGAGCGACCTCGAGGAAGGCGAGAGCCAGGGCCTGCCGGTCTGGAGCCGGCACGTCGGCGACCCGGTGCTCGCGAGCAACCTGACCCGGCGCGTGGACTACGCCCTCTTCATGGTCGAGGCCCTCACCGACGACACCCTGATCCAACAGGCCCCAGCCATCGTCGGCTGCCTCTCCCCCAGCGCGCTGGCCCACGCGGCGAGCTAGCGGCCGAGCAGTCGGGCCCAGAGGTCGTCGGGGACGAGCTTTCCGAGGCGGGCCATCCAGGCCATCTGCCAGGGGAAGGTGATGCGGGTACGGCGGCGTTCGAGGCCGTCGGCGATCTCCTGCGCGGCTCGTTGCGGGGAGATGATGAACGGCATCGGGAACCTGTTCGACCGGGTCATCTCGGTGTCCACGAATCCGGGACAGACGGTGGTGACGAGGATCCCGTCCCGCCGCAGGCCGGCCCGGAGGGCTTCGAGCAGGTTGATCTGAGCGGCTTTGGTCGCGCCGTACGCCTCCGCGCCGGGCAGTCCTCGGTAGCCGGCTACCGACGCGATCCCGACGATGAGGCCGGCTCGCGCTGCCCGCAGCCGCGGGATCACCGCGTCGAGGCAGTGCGCCAGACCCGAGAGGTTGACGTCGAGATGACGCTGGAACGACTCGGCGTCGAAGTCGTCCATCTGCTTCCAGTAGCCGGCACTCAGTACGACGATGTCCAGCCCGCCGAGCTCCTCGACGACCCGCTCCGCCGCGGACCGCACCGCTTCGCCATCGGTGATGTCGACAGGCACCACCGCCATCCGCCCGCCCGCGACCTCCGCCAGCTTCTCGGCCCGCCGGGCCGACACAGCCACCCGGGCGCCACGATCCGCCAGCTCGCCGGCCAGCGCAGCTCCGATCCCCGACGACGCCCCGACGATCCAGGTACGGCGACCAGTCAGCTCCACGAACCTCTCCTCACCGTTGCCGAATCCTCCCGAACCATGGCGAACTGCGAGACTCCCAGGTACCCGGACCGGAAACCCGCCTCCGAGTACGCCAGGTAGAACTCCCACATCCGCCGGAACACCTCGTCGAACCCGAGCGCGTCGACCAGGTCCGCCTGCGCCACGAACCGCTCCCGCCACAGCCGGAGCGTGCGCGCGTAGTCGGCTCCGAAGTCCCGCCGCTCGACGATCTCCAGCCCGCCCGACGCCGCCGCGATCGCCTCGACGGACGGGATCAGCCCGCCGGGAAAGATGTACTGCTGGATCCACCCCTGCGTGTGCCGGGTCGCGAGCATCCGGTCGTGCGGCATCGTGATCGACTGCAGTCCGAACCGCCCGCCGGGCGCGAGCAGCCGGTCCACCGCGGCGAAGTACGCCGGCCAGTACCGCTCCCCGACCGCCTCGATCATCTCGACGCTGACCACGGCGTCGTACTGCCCGTCGACGTCGCGGTAGTCACACAGCTCGACATCCGCCTCGACGCCGGCTGCCGCGATCCGCCGGCGGGCGAGATCGCGCTGCTCGGTGGACAAGGTGATCGTTCGTACGTCGGCCCCGCGGGCAGCCGCCTGGATCGCGAGCTGGCCCCAGCCGGTGCCGATCTCCAGGACCTTCGCGCCGGATCGCACGCCGGCCAGGTCGAGGATGCTGTCGATCTTGCGCCGCTGCGCCTGCTCCAGCGTGTCACCGGCGGCGAACAGCGCCGACGAGTAGCTCATCGTCGGATCGAGGAACGTCGCGAACAGGTCGTTCGACAGGTCGTAGTGGTGCGCGACGTTCGCCCGCGCCCCGGCCCGATCGTTGCCGTTGGCAATCGGCGGCTCGACCAGCCGGCGGAACCGCTGCAGAACCGACGGGACCAGCCCGGCGAGCTCGCGGGCGAAGACCGTCAGTACGTCGCCCAGGTCGGAACCGGCGCCGGCCCGCCAGTCCCCCGCCATGTACGCCTCGCCGAAGCCGATCCGCAGATCGTGCCCGACGCGGTGGAAGAACGCATCGGACACGATCTCCAACTCGGGTCCGTCACCGCCGAGCCGGGTGCCGTCCGGCAGCCTGATCCCGACCGGCAGCTCGCGTACTGCATTCCGCACGATCTGCCGGGCGATCGCGGCCCGGACAGGGCTGTGTGGAAGTGTGATCATCGGAGTCCTTCGCGAACCACTGGCAGTCGGCGCAACCAGAGCCAGATGCCGTGCAGGCGGATCAGAGTCGCGACTTGGTACGGCACGAGTGCGGCGGCGAGCATGGTCGTGCGGCGAACCGGCGTGGGGCGGCCGGTGAAGGCAGCGCTGAACACGCGCGTTTGGTGCTGACGCAGGTCGATCGCGACGCTGATCCGGTCATGGTCGAGGCTGAGCGTCACGTCGTACTCGCCGTGGACAGTGAAGAACGGGGAAACGTAGAACTCCTTGCGGAGCGAGGAGCGGCCGGGACGAGCCAGGTAGGTGTGGCGGCCGCCGTACGTGTTGTGCACCTCGAGGACTGCCCAGCGCAGTTCAGCCGCCGGAGTGAGGCACCAGAACACGGTGAGCGGGTTGAAGACGTAGCCGAGGCTGCGTGCGTTCGCCAGCATCAGCACGCGGTCCTGCGGCTCGAGCCGTTCGCCGGCGGCGCGCACGAAGGCTGCCACGTTGTCCCGCAACGGCAGCGACGGATCGCCGAGGTGGTCGCGGCCCTGGAACGACGCGAGGGCGCCGCGGTCCGGCAGGGCATCGATGTCGACCAGCCACTGGTACGTGCGGTAGCGGAAGCGGTGCCGCTTCGGCACGCGGCGCGTGTGGCTCACGTGGCCCGGCACGATCGCGGGCACCGGTGGAAGCGTCACCACCGGACACCGAACCGCGCCGCCGCCTCGACGCCGGAGCGACAGCCGTCCTCGTGGAATCCCCATCCCAGATGGGCTCCCGCGAATGCCAGCGTGGGCCCGCCGGCATCGCGCAGCAGCTCACCCGCCGCGACCGACTCCGGTGTAAAGACGGGATGTGCGTACGTCATCCGGCGTACCGCCGCCGCGGGATCGACCCAGCCGTGTGGATTCAGCGTCACCAGGTACTCGTCGTCCGCGGTCAGGCCTTGCAGCCGGTTCATCCAGTAGCTCACGAGCACCTGCGGCTCGTCGGTGCGGCAGTCACGCATCCGGTAGTTCCAGGACGCCCGCATCCGCCGCGTCGTGGGCAGGACGGACCGGTCGGTGTGCAGCCAGGCCGGGTTCACCGAGTAGGTGAACGCCCCGAGGCACTCCTTCTCCAACGGCGTCGCGTCCGTGAGCAGATCGTGGGTGGTGTCCGCATGAGTCGCCAGCACCAAGCGGTCGAACTCGAGGCAGCGGTTCGCAGTGAACACCGAGACGCCGTCGGAATGCCGCAGTACGGCGCGCACCGGAACACTTGTCCGGACGTGGCCGATCCGCGCGACGATCTCGTCGACGTACGTCCGTGACCCGCCGTCGACCGTCCGCCAGACCGGCGATCCGCCGACGCTCAGCATCCCGTGGTGGTCGAGGAACCGGAACAGGTACCGGGCGGGGTACTGTCCGGCCGGTCCCGAACCGCACGACCACACGCAGGACACCAGCGGGATCGCGAAGTGCCGGACGAAGTACGACGAGAACCGGTGCGACGCGAGGAACGCTGCCCAGGTCGGGTCGTCGCCATCGGTCGCGAGCAGGCAGCGGGCTTCGCGGTGGAAACGCCGTACCTCGGCCAGCATGCGGAGGAAGCGGGGATCGGCGAGCTGCCGGCCGGCGATCGACGCAGCGCCCCGGCCACCGGCGTACTCCAGGCCGCAGCCGTCGCAGTGCACACTCATCGACATCTCCGTCGGGCGCGTCGCGACACCGAGCTCCCCGAACAGCCTGAGCAGGTGCGGATAGGTCCGCTCGTTGTGGACGATGAAGCCGGAGTCGATCCGATGGGTCCGGCCTGCCGCGTCCGTGACATCGTGCGTGTGCGCGTGGCCGCCGGGACGGTCGTCGGCCTCGAAGACCGTGACCTCGTGGGTCCGACTCAGCAGGTACGCCGCAGTCAGCCCAGCCACTCCCGAGCCGATGACAGCAACGGACGGGCGGTGTCCTTCCATGCCGGAGCTCCTCACGTCGTGTTGCCCCTACTTCGGCGCGGACCCCTCCCACGGATGCGTTCCGGACGAAATTTCTTCGGTGCATCCGGCGACCCGGCCGGCCCGGAAGGAACAGACATCTACCGACTTCGAGGAGGTTCGATGTCTGTTCGCAACTTCGCCGCACTGATCGGCGCAGGACTGCTGCTCGCCGGGGTGCCGGCCGCAAGCGCCCAGGCGAGACCGACCGAGAACGCGACTGTCTCCGTGCTGCACGGGGTGCCCGGGGCAACCGTCGACGTCTACGCCAACGGGTCGAAGCTGTTGTCCAACTTCAAGCCCGGATCGCTGACCGACCCGCTCCAGCTGCCTGCGGGTGACTACGACCTCAAGGTCACGGCGGCAGGCAAGACCGCCGCGCTCATCCAGGCGAACGACGTCGCCGTACCCGGCGGCGCCAACGTCACCGTCGTCGCCCATCTCAACGCGGGCGGCAAGCCGGTGCTGACGCCGTTCGTCAACGACACCTCCCGGCTCGCCCCGGGCCAGGCGCGGTTGACGGTCCGGCACACCGCCGCCGCACCGGCCGTCGACGTCCGGGCGGGCGGCAAGCCGGTCTTCACCGGGCTCACCAACCCCAAGGAGGCGAAGGCCGACCTGCCGGCTGGGACGGTCGAGGCCGACGTGGTCCTGGCCGGTACGACGACCGTTGCCCTCGGCCCTGCTGAGCTGAACCTGAAGGAGGGCACGAACACGATCGTCTACGCCTGGGGCAGCGCGTCGGCCAACAACCTGAAGCTCGCGGTCCAGACCATCTCCGGTCTGCACGGCAACCCGTCCGGCGTACCGGGCGGGACGGGTGGTCAGGCCGCGTCGTCGGAATCCGCTTGGCCGGTGGTTGCGGTCGCCGTACTCGCACTGCTGCTGATCGGTGGCGGCACGGCTGCGGTCCGGGTGCGTGCCCGGTCGTGAGCCATGCCCGTGGTGTGGCCGTCCTCGTGGCGGCCACACTCCTCTCGCCACCTGGCTGCAAGTACCTGCCCGCGGTGCGGACGCACGACGCCGCCGTACCGTCGACCGTTGCTGTGCCGTCGACCGCCGCTGTGTCGGCGCCGACGCGGCTCGTCGTGCCGGCTGCGGGGATCGACGTACCGGTGCGGGCGGTCGGTGTCGCCGCCGACGGTCAGATGGAGTTGCCGCCCGACCCGGCGACGATCGGCTGGTACCGGTTCGGGCCCGGTCCGGGCGACGGCCGCGGCTCGATGGTGCTGGGCGGTCACCTCGACAGCAAGGAGTACGGCGTCGGTCCGCTGGTCCGGCTGCGGAAGGTCCGTCCCGGCCAGCTGATCCGGATCTCATCGTACGGCGGACGCACCACGACGTACCGCATCGACTCGATCCGCGAGATCACCAAGCGGCGGCTGCCGCTCGCCGACCTCTTCGACCGGACCGGACCGCACCGGCTCCGGGTCGTCACGTGTGGCGGAGACTATGACCCGGACAACGGCGGATATCAGCAGAATCTGGTGGTCAGTGCCACCAAAATCTGACACCACGGCTAGAGTCCCAGCCGTGACCAGCCTCGCCGGTGACCCGTCGCCGGCCGAAATCGCCACGGGATTCGCGGAGGGGCGCGAGGACAGCCTCGCCGCCGCCTACCAGCGATGGTCACGCCTGGTCTTCACCTTGGCGGTCCGCGCCCTCGGCAACCAGGCCGACGCCGAGGACGTCACCCAGCAGGTGTTCGTCTCCGCCTGGCGCGGCCGGCAGACGTTCGACCCGGCCGCGGGGACGCTCGGCTCCTGGCTGACCGGGATCGCCCGGCACCGGATCGCAGACCGGCTCGACGCACGCAGCCGGGACCGGCGCAACGCGGCCGCGGTCGGTGAGACGATGGCGACGCAGCCGGTCGCGGCCGCCGACGACCAGCTCGTCGACCGGGTCGTGCTCGCCGACGAGCTGGACCGGATCGACGAGCCGCGCCGGACCATCCTGCGGATGGCCTTCTACGAAGACCAGACGTACCCGCAGATCGCGGAGCGTCTGGACCTGCCACTCGGCACGGTGAAGAGTCATGCGCGACGAGGTTTGCTGTCCCTGCGGGACCGGTTGAAGGAGGTGAACAGTGACGCATCTTGACGAGGAGCTCCTGGCCCAGTGGGCCCTGGAAGGCACGGCCCCCGACCCGGACGCCGCTGCCCACCTGTCCACCTGCCCCGACTGCCAGACAACCCTCGCCGAACTCCGCGAACTGGCCGCCGAAGCCACCAGCGCCCCCCACCTGGCCAGCCCACCCCCCGCCCTCTGGGACCGCATAGCCGCCGACCTCCACCTGACCACCCCCTCCACCCCAACCCCCACCACCCCACCGGAGGCACCCACCACCCCCACGCCCGACCGGACCGCGCCACCGGCGACCACCGCCTCCACACCGGAACCCACCACCCCGGCGGCGCCTGCGCGGCGCGGGTATGGGCGGCGCACGTTGGTGTTGGCGGCGAGTGTGGCTGCCGTGCTTGGGGTTGGGATCGGCCTGGGGGCTGCGGCGGTGCTCGATCGCGACGAGGAGGCGCCGCCACCCGTCGCGGTGGTTCAGCTCGAGCCGCTGCCCGGGAAGACCGGCGGCGGGACCGCGGACCTGATCCAGGACGGGAACGAGCTCAAGGTCTCGGTCACCGGCCTCGACGCGAGCACCGGCTACTACGAGCTGTGGCTGATCAACGCCGACGGTGAGCGGATGGTGTCGCTCGGCGTCCTCGACCCCGCCCAGGGCGGCACCTTCCGGATCCCGGACAACCTGACCAGCGAGGGCTACCGGATCGTCGACGTCTCCCTGGAGCCGAACGACGGCAACCCGGCGCACTCCCGCGACAGCGTCGTCCGCGGCACCCTGCCCGCTTGATACGCCACACGCATGAAGTCTGCCAACAATCGGCATTGGACGAATGAACAACGCCGTACCTAGCCTCGTAATCACCGACAGATTCACGAGGAGGATCAGATATGCGCAGGGTCGCGTTGGGCCGGACCGGAGAGCACGTCAGCCAGCTCGCACTGGGAGCGATGCTGATGGGTACGTCGACCGACGAGCCGACGTCGGTGCGGATGCTCGAGCGGTACCTGGAGGCCGGCGGCACGTTCATCGACACGGCCGACTGCTACGCGTGGTGGCCCGGACCGGACTTCACCGGCGGCGAGAGCGAGGCACTGCTCGGCCGCTGGCTCGCCAAGACCGGCAAGCGAGATGACATCTTCCTGGCGACCAAGGGCAGCGCGTGGGTGCGCGACCCGGAGGCGATCCGCACCGGCGACGGCAGCTGGGAGACGATGGCCGCCCAGTTTGCGGGCGCCGGCGGCGACACGCTGCGGCACGCGATCGACGACAGCCTGCGCCGCCTCGGCACCGACCATGTCGACCTCTACTACGTCCACGTAGACGACCGCTCCACCCCGCTGGAAGAGACCCTCGAAGCACTCGCCGAGATCGTTGCCGCAGGCAAGGCCCGGTACATCGGCTGGTCAAACGTCCGGACCTGGCGGCTGGAACGCATCCGCGCGCTCGCGGAGCAGAACGGCTGGCCGGCGCCGGTCGCCGTACAGCAGGAGCACTCGTACCTGCGTCCGAAGGCAGGCGCCGACACCCTGACGATCGTCGACGACGAGCAAGCCGACTACCTGCGAGCCACCAAGGACCTCACGCTGGTCGCGTTCTCGCCGATCCTCAAGGGCATCTACGACGACCCGGCGAAGCGCGACGGTCACCAGATCATGAAGAACTACGCCGGTCCGGACGCCGACGCACGCCTCGCCGTCCTCACCGAGATCGCCGCCGAGCTGGACGTCACCCCGAACCAGCTGGTGATCAGCTGGCTGCTCCACCAGACCGACCCCGAACTGATCACCCTGGCCGGTCCGCGCACCTTCGAGCAGCTCGAGGTCGCACTGGCCGCGGCCGACATCAAGCTCACCGAGGACCAGCTGGACCGCCTGGACAACGCCGGCGCATAAGGTCAACGGCTGTACACAAGTCCGATTCGTTCAAGACCCCCGGCGGTGGCCTCGCTACCGTCGGGGGCATGAGCACTTCACGACACCTCAGCGAACACATCGACCGGCCGGCCGCGGAGGTCTACACGTACGCCGCCGATCCGCTCAACACCCCGAAGTGGGCAGCCGGCCTGGCCGGCTCCATCGAGCAGGTCGACGGCCAGTGGGTCGCGGACTCCCCGATGGGCCGGATCACCATCAAGTTTGCCGAACGCAACGAGTACGGCGTGCTCGACCACGACGTCACGCTGCCGTCGGGCGAGACCGTGCACAACCCGATGCGCGTGCTCCCCGACGGCGACGGGGCCGAGATCGTCTTCACCGTCCGGCAGCGCCCGGGCATGACCGATGACGACTTCGCCCGCGACGCGGACGCCGTCCAGGCCGACCTGCGCACCCTGAAGAACCTGCTCGAAAGGCAGTAGTATGCAGGCCGCCTAGCAATACCGGCCAGCCAGGGGCGATCCTGCACTGGATGACATTTGTTCCTCGATGTCAGGCTTGGCGGGCGTAGGACGTGAGGCGATCGGCGAGCGCGAGGACGAGGTCGCGAAGTTCATCGGGGCGCTCGATGACGAACGGCCGGTCGAGTGAGGCGAGTATCCGAGGCAACCAGTCGAGCTGCTGCGCCCGTAGCTCGACGCGCAGCCAGTGCTCGGCCGCCGGGTCCTGACCGGCCGCGGGCTCGTGCTCCTCCAGGCTCGCGACGCTGGCGGGGAGGTAGGCGCGGATCTGCTCAACTGTCCCGTGGATCCGCAAGGTCACCTCATGCCGGTACTCGGCCGTGGCGAATCCTGACAACACGCGCTGTGCCGGACCGGGACCCACGGGCGCTTCGAATGAGCCGGGCAGGGCCCTCGCGGCTGCGATGCGATCGAGCCGGAAGGTTCGGTCCTCGCCGACCTGGGCGTCCTTGCCCGTCACGTACCACCGGCCCGCATGGGCGACGATCCCGTACGCGTGCAGTGTGCGTTCGCTGCGCCGTCCGTCGCGGTCGGTGTAGCGGATCGAGACCGGTCGGCGGTGGCGCACCGCATCGGCGATGGTGAGGAGGAGCCCGGCGTCCGGGTGGTCCAACTCGCCGGGCTGATCCGTGAAGGCGAGAGCTTCGAGGAGTGTGTCGAGCCGGCGGGCGATGTGCTTGGGAAGCACCCGGCGGATCTTCGCTGACGCCGTCTCGTTTGCCGCGCGCTGCGTCGTCGTCAGCACTGCCCGGCGGCCGGCGACCAGGCCGAGCAGCACGGCCAGCGCCTCGTCGTCGCTGAGCATGAGGGGAGGCAAGCGGTACCCGGGAGCCAGCCGGTACCCGCCGTAGCGGCCGCGCACCGACTCCACGGGCACGTCCAGGTCGATCAGCTGGTCCACATACCGCCGCACAGTGCGCCCTTCGACGCCGAGACGGTCGGCGAGCTCGGCCACAGTCCGGGTGCCGCCCGACTGCAGCAGCTCCAGGAGTGTCAGCACGCGGCCGGTGGGTCGTGGCATGTTCGCAGCCTAACGCGAATACAGGACCGATTCTGTCCACTATTTCTCCTAGCCTGCGACGTGCACGCCTCCAGCACAGCCAAGGAGATTCCCATGGACTTCGTCTCGATCCGCATCATCACCAGCGACGTCGCACGCCTCGTCGAGTTCTACGAGCGAGCCACAGGGGCGCCGGCGACGTGGGCCACCGAGGACTTCGCCGAGCTCAAGACCGCGGGCGCAACCCTCGCGATCGCCGGCACCCGCACCGTCCCGCTGTTCGCCCCGGGCTCGGCCCACCCGGCGGACAACCACAGCGTGATCACCGAGTTCCTCGTCGACGACGTGGACCGCGTTCACCAGAACCTGACCGGCTTCGTCACCGACTTCGTCAACGAGCCCACCACGATGCCCTGGGGCAACCGGTCGCTGTTGTTCCGCGACCCCGACGGCAACCTCGTCAACTTCTTCACCCCCGTCACCCCGGAGGCCATCGAAAAGACCCGCAGTGGCACAACGAGGTGACCTGGACCGGATCTCGATCGGTTGAGGACGTCACGAAACCGGACCGGTTCCACCAGGGCCGGTCCGGGTCGTGGGCGGTTCAGCCGGTCGCGGGTCCGGTGGTCGAGCGGATGATCAACTCGGGCTCGAGGACGAGCTCGCGATCGGGTACGGCGTCGCCGGCCGTCCGGGCGATGACCCGGTCGACCGCGAGCCGGGCCATCTCCCGCGGTAGCTGCTGCACGCTCGTCAGGTCGATCCCCGGCCCATGGGCCAGCACGCTGTCGTCGAACCCGATGATCGAGATGTCCCCGGGAACGTCGATTCCCTGCTGGCCGAGCACGCTCATCGCGGCCGCGGCGATGTCGTCGTTGAACGCGACGATCGCGGTCGGAAGCTCGGCCTTGTCGTCGAGCATCGCCCGCGCCGCACGCTGCCCGTCGAGCTGATCCTCACCATCACAACGAACGATCCGGACCTGCTTGCTCAACCGATGAGCCCGCATCGCCTGCACGTAAGCATCACGCCGCGCGATCGCCACGAGCCCGTCACCGCCTTGCAGATGGGCGATCCGGCGATGGCCGAGCTCCACGAGGTACTGCACGGCCAGCGCGATCCCGTGCTCGTCCGACGTACGCACGATGTCGACATCCGCATGGTCGACGTGCCAACCCATCACCACCAGCGGAACGTCGCCCGCGAGCAGCGGCGCGGCCACCGGCGGGCCCAGCATGATCAACGCGTCGAACCGGAAGTCGTGCAGTGAAGCCAGCGCCTGCTTCTCGTCCCGACTGGTGGTGAGCGCGCTGAGGACCAGATCCCAGCCGCGCTCCTCGGCGGCAGAGTAGAGCCCGTCGATCAGCTCCATGTGGAACCGCCCTGCCCGCCCGAAGAGCACCCCGATGGTGTGCGCCTTGAGACTGGCCAGCGAACGCGCCCGCACATCCGGCCGGTAGCCCAGCTGCTCGGCGACCGCGAGGATCAACTGCCGGCTCTGCTGGCTCGCACCCGGCGCGTCCCGCATCACGATCGAGACGAGCGCCGGCGAGACCCCGGCTCGGCGAGCGACATCGGCGAGCGTCACCCGCCGCCCCGACCGCCCCAGCTCTGCCGTCACCTGCACACCTCCCGTTCCAGTCGGCCCACCGTAACGCACGATCCAGCCTATAGCGCTCTAGCGCAATAGCTCTAGAGCGCTATAGACGATTACAACGACGGAAAATCTAGAGCGCTCTAAAATGTCGTTACAAAGTATTGACAGAGCCGAAATGTGCCGGTTCTCTGGTGACTGGCGCCACACCCCCAGCACTCCAGGAAGGGATCGACTCGTGTCACTCATGCGGATCGGCGCGGTCGCATTGGCGGCCCTGCTCCTCACCAGCGGCTGCAACAGCGGCAAACCCTCCGGCGCCACGGCGGACGCGGCGGCCGCCGACGCCGGAACTGCGGCCAACGCGGCCGCCGACAGCGGCAAGACCGCGATCTTCGTGATCGGCGGCAAGTCCGACGACCCGTTCTGGTCGAAGGTGAAGCGTGGGGTCGACGACGCGGGCAAGGTGATCCAGGCCCAGGGCGGGTCGGTCACCTTCCTCGGCCCGCAGAACTACGACAACCTCGGCCCGGACGCGGCCAAGCTGATCGACTCCGCGCTCAGCCAGGGCGCGACCGCGGTGATCGGCCCCGACTGGGTGCCGGAGGCCGAGGACGCCGCCTTCCGGCGAGTGGTCGCCAAGGGGGTGCCGCTGATCGTCTACAACGCCGGCGGCATGGAGGCCGCCGAGCGGCTCGGCGCGCTGAATTACATCGGCAGCGACGAGTACGCGGCCGGCAAGGCGGGCGGTGAGTTCCTCGGCAAGCAGGGCGCCAAGAACGTGCTGTGCGTCAACACCGTGCCCGGCGCCGCCAACACCGAGTCGCGCTGCAAGGGTGTCGCGGACGGCGTCAAGGCGAGCGGCGGCAGCTCGAAGCAGCTGCCGATGCCGTCGTCCAACTTCGGCAACCCGACCGCGGTCGCCCAGGGCGTGAAGGCGGCGCTGCTCAAGGACGACACCATCGACGGAGTCGTCACGATCAGCACCCAGGACGCCGACAGCGCGGCCAGCGGGATCGACCAGGCCGGTCTCGGCCGGCGGGTCAAGCTCGGCACCTTCGACATGGACGAGTCGCAGCTGAACCGGATCAAGGCCGGCAAGCAGCTGTTCTCGATCGACCAGCAGCCGTACCTGCAGGGCTACCTCGCGGTCTCGATGGCCAACGGCTACCTCAAGTACGGCCTCGAGCTGCCGCAGCGCCCGCTGCTCACCGGCCCGGCCATCATCAGCGCCGACAACGTCGACTCCGCCATCGCCGGCGCCAAAGCCGGCGTCCGCTGACCCTCGGATCACCAAGCACGATCACCAAGCACAAGGTGGTATTTCCCATGACAGTCCAACTGGCCGACCCGTCGCCTGCGAAGTCACAGGCCGGGTACGGCGCCCGCTCGGGAGCGTCGGCCGGCGACCTGGCCCGTCGGCCGGAGACCGGCGCCCTGATCGGCACCATCAGCGTCTTCGTGTTCTTCGCGATCTTCGGCGGCGGGCAGTTCCTGTCCGCCGGCGGCGCCGCGAGCTGGCTCAACGTCGCCGCCGAGCTCGGCATCATCGCCATCCCGGTCGGCCTGCTGATGGTGGCCGGCGAGCTCGACCTGTCCGTCGGCTCGGTGCTGGCGGCGAGCTCGATGACGGTGGCGATCGTCTCCGGCTACTGGGGTGGCCCGGTGATCGTCGGCATCGTGGCCGCACTCGCGCTCGGCCTGGCCGTCGGTTTCCTGAACGGCCTGCTGGTGACCCGGACCAACGTCCCGTCCTTCATCGTCACGCTCGCGACCCTGTCCGGACTCTCCGGCCTGACGCTCGGCCTGTCCCGGGTCGTCACCGGTACGACGAGTGTCGCGATCGACCCCGGTCCGCAGGCCAAGGCGGTGCTGGGCACCCTGGTCGGCGGCAAGTTCGAGGTCGCGATCTTCTGGTGGATCGCCGCGATCCTCGTGGTCGGCTGGCTGCTGCACGTCAGCCCGTACGGCAACTGGGTGTTCGCGGTCGGCGGTGACAAGGAGAGCGCCCGCGCCACCGGTATCCCGGTCCAGGGTGTGAAGATCACGCTGTTCATCGCCTCGGCGTTCGGCGCCGCGGTGGTCGGCGTCATCCAGACCATGCTCTACAACAGCGCGCAGGTCGCGAACGGGCAGTCGTTCGTCTTCAACTCGATCATCGCGGTCGTCATCGGCGGCGTGCTGCTGACCGGCGGCTACGGCTCGGTCGTCGGGATCGTGCTCGGCACGCTCACGTTCGCGATCGTCAGCCAGGGCATCTACTACACCGGCTGGAACTCCGACTGGGCCGCGCTGATCCTCGGCGTGCTGATCCTCGCCGCCGTCCTGATGAACAACACGTTCCGGCGCATGGCCCTGGCGCACGCGCCCCGCACGAAGAAGCTACCCACTGCGCTCCGCGCCGAGAAGGAGGCGTGATCATGACGGAACCGCTCTTGGAGCTGACCGACGTCTGCAAGTCGTTCGGTGCGACCGACGTTCTCACCGACATCTCGCTGCGCGTGCACCCTGGTGAGGTGCTCTGCCTGCTGGGCGACAACGGCGCGGGCAAGTCGACGCTGATCAAGATCCTGTCCGGAGTGCACCAGCCGACGTCGGGCCTGATCAAGGCGAACGGCGACACCGTGGTCTTCCGCAGCCCGCGGGACGCGAGTGCGCACGGGATCGCCACCGTGCACCAGTTCGGCGGCACATTCCCGCTGATGTCGATCGGGCGGTCGTTCTTCGTCGGGGCCGAGCCGACCAGGTGGCGCGGGCCGTTCCGCCGGTTCGACCGCAGGTACGCCGGCGGGGTCGCCGTCCGGGAGATGCAGGGTCTCGGGATCACTCGCGTGACCGACGGGAACCGGCTGGTCGGCGGACTGTCCGGTGGTGAGCGGCAGGCGCTGGCGATCGCGCGGGCGGTGTACTTCGGCGCCAAGCTGCTGATCCTCGACGAGCCGACCGCGGCGCTCGGCGTGAAGGAGGCCGCGCACGTGCTGCGGATCATCATGCAGGCGCGCCAGAAGGGCATCGCGGTCGTGCTGGTCACCCACCACGTCACGCACGCGATGACGGTCGGCGACCACTTCGCCGTACTGATCCGGGGTGCGCTGGCCGCGGACTTCCGGAAGGGCGAGCGGTCCCGCGAGGAGATCACCGACCTGATGGCCGGCGGCGAGGCGATGGCCGAACTGGAGGCCGAGATCGAGGAATTCACCACGACCGAAGAAGCGAAGGCAGGACAGCTGTGAACTCTCTTGGCGTCGCCGTCATCGGCGCGGGCATGGTCGGCCGGGCGCACGCCGCCGGCTACCGCGCCGCGTCCCAGCTCTACGACCTGGACCTGCCGGAGATCCGGCTGGTCGCGATCGCGGACGCGTACGAACCGTTCGCAGTCGACGGGGCCCGGCGGTTCGGGTACGAGCGCGCTGAGACGTCCTGGCAGGCGATCGCCGAGGCGCCGGACGTCGATGTGGTGTCGGTTGCCATCGCCAACGAGCTGCACCGGCCGGTGGTCGAGGCATTGCTTGCCGCTGGCAAACATGTGCTGTGCGAGAAGCCGCTCGCGCCCTCGGTCGAGGATGCGAAGGCGATGGTCGCCGCGGCGGAGGCGGCCGGCACACAGTCCGGGGTCGGCTTCTCGTTCCGTCGTACGCCGGGAATCAACGCGATCCGTGAGCAGCTCGCGGCGATCGGGCCGGTGCGGCACTTCAACGGCCACTACTGGTGCGACTACGCGCAGAACCCGGGCAACCCGATGAGCTGGCGCTACCAGGGCGGGCCTGGCAGCGGGGCGCTGGCGGATATCGGCAGTCACCTGGTCGATCTCGGGGAGTACCTGTGTGGACCGATCGCGTCGGTCGGCGGCGCCGTGTTCCGGACGTTCACCAGCGAGCGCCCGGTGCCGTTGGGCGCGACGGTCGGGCATGCGGCCGGTGCAGTGAGCGAGGAGTTGGAGCCGGTCGAGAACGAGGACATCGCCACCTTCACGGCCGGCTTCGCCAACGGCGCCGTCGGCACGTTCTCGATCAGCCGGATCTCGCACGGCCTGCCGAACGGGCTCGGCTTCGAGATCTTCACCGCCGACGGCGCCGCGGCCTTCGACCTGAACCGGCCCGGCGAGTTCACCTTCGCCGACCACGGTCCGGACGCGAAGACCAACGGCTTCCGCACTGTGCTGATCGGTCCGCAGCACCCCGGGATCGACAAGGGCATCCCGATGGACTTCCCGTCGGTCGGCCACGGCCAGAACGACCTGTTCACCTGGCAGGCCAGAGCCTTCCTGGACCAGGTCGCCGGCCTCGGCAAACTCGCGCCGGTGCCGTCGCTGGCCCACGGCCTGCACAACCTCGAGATCCTCGCCGCGGTCACCCAGTCCGCGCTCAACAACGGCCAGGCCGTCTCCCTCAGCTGAAAGGAACCACCCGCTATGAAGCTCGGCGCCTACACCGCCTGCCTGCACGACAAGCCCCTCGACGAGGCGCTGGCGATCCTGCGCGACCTCGGCCTGACCAGCGTCGAGGTCAACGCCGGCGGTTTCATCGGCACCCCGCACCTCCCGGTCGAGGAACTCCTCGAGAGTGCGGACGCGCGCAAGGAGTACCTGGCGACCTTCGACAGGTACGGCATCGAACTCACCGCGCTGAACTGCAACGGCAACCCGCTGCACCCCGATCCCGAGATCACGCACGGCGCCGACCTCGAGCGGTCCGTCAAGCTGGCCGGCCTGCTCGGGATCAAGACCGTCATCACCATGTCCGGGCTGCCCGCCGCCGAGGCCGGCGGGACCCGGCCGTCGTGGACGGTCATCCCGTGGGACAGCGTCTACAAAGAGACCCTCGACTACCAGTGGGACGAGGTCGCCGTACCGTTCTGGACGGAGATCGAGGCCCTGGCCGCGCAGTACGACGTACGCGTTGCGATCGAGATGCATCCGCACAACCTGGTCTTCAACCCGGCCACGTTGAAGCGGCTGGTCGAGCAGACCAACGCGACCCACCTCGGCGCGGAGCTGGACCCAAGCCACCTGTTCTGGCAGCACATCGACCCGGTCCGGGCGATCGAGGATCTGGGCGACCTGGTGTTCTTCGCGGCTGCCAAGGACACGCTCATCCACGAGACGGCTGCGATCAACGGGGTCCTGGACGACCGGTTCGAGTGGATCCCGGCTTCGGAAAAGCCGCTCGGGCTCGGCGGGCGGTACACCGTGACGCGGTGGCCGGGCGTTCCCGGCTGGTCGTTCGTCGCCGTGGGGCGCGGGCACGACGTGGACTTCTGGGCGCGCTTCCTGACCGCGCTGCACAAGGTCGATCCGGACCTGCCGGTGAACATCGAGCACGAGGACGCGTCGTTCGGCCAGATCGAGGGCCTGAAGTTCGCCGCCGACAACCTGATCGCCGCCGCCGAGAAGGCCGGGGTGCTCGAATGAAGGTTGCCCTCGACCCGTACATGTTCCGTACGACGCCGTTGCTCGAGCTGCCCGGTCTCGTCGCCGACCTGGGCTACGAGTACATCGAGCTGTCCCCG